>CAZPPB010000010.1:0-48303 GCA_964588355.1 uncultured Spirochaetaceae bacterium
GATCGAGGCCTGGAACGGGGTGTGGCTCATGACCAGCAAGTAACGCTCCGCCGGCCGCCGCCTTCCGGCGATCAATCCTCGTACATGATCGTGCCGAACAGCTCCTCGTCGGTGGGCTGGGTCGAGGGTATCGGGTAGGAGACCCAGGTGTAGTTCAGCAGATGCTCCCAGGTCACGTTGGCGTTGGTCGTGTTTCCGCCCCAGGGACCGCAGCCCAGGGTCATGGACATGGGCATGCCGTTGGTCCAGGCGCCGCTGTTGGCCAGACACTGGGGCTGGCGGATCATGATGCGGCTGACCCGCACCTTGTGGGACAGCTCCCGGATGTGCATCTCGTTGAAGGTGTGGATGCCGCAGGAGTGCCCGGGTCCGGAATAGCTGGTGATTCGGTTGACCAGGTCGATCGCCTCCTCGAAGCTCTTCCATTTGTACAGTGTGGTGGTCACCGACAGCTTTTCCCCGCTGAAGGGGTAGTCCTTGCCGACGCCGGTTTCCTCCACCATGATGAAGCTCTTGCCCTCGGGGAGCTTGATCCCCGCCAGATCGGCGATCTTTTCCACAGGCTGGGCCACGATTTCCCGGCTAAGCACCCCCTTCTCCGGATCCCACATGGCGGCCTGGAGCTTCTTCTTCTCCTCGGCGTTGCACAGGTAGCCGCCCACCGCCTCCAGCTCCTTGATCATCTTGTCGTAGATCTTCTCGTGGATGGCAATGGAGTTCTCGGTAGAGCAGCTGGTGGCGTGATCGAAGATCTTGGAGCGCATGATCTTGTCCGCCGCGTCCTTCATATCCGCATCCTCATCCACGATGCACACGGCGTTACCGGCGCCGACGCCGTAGGCCGGTGTCCCGCTGGAGTAGGCCGCCTTGACCATGCCGCCGCCCCCGGTGGCCAGGATCAGGTCGCATTGCTTCATCAGCTCCTTGCTCTTATCCACGCTGATATCCTCTACGCCGATGATCAGGTCCTCTGGCCATCCCTGTTTTTTCAAAACCTTGCGCATCTGGACCATGGCCATGTTGTTGGTCTTCTGGGCCCGCGGGTGGGGGGCCATGATGATGGCGTTGCGGGTCTTGATGGCGCTGATCGCCTTGACGAAGGGAGTCGCTTCCCCGTTGGTAACCGGGATCAGGGCGCCGATCACTCCGACGGGCTTGGCGATCCTGATGATGCCGGTCTCCTTGTCGTGATACACGATACCCACGGACCTCTTGCCCTTCATATCCCGCAGGGTGCCTTTGACCTTGGTCATCTGCTTGCCGTACTTGTGGGCCGGGATGCCCATGCGGGTCTCCTCTGCGCAGAACTTGGTGTAGCTTTGAGCGAAATCCGGTCGCACCCCGGA
Organism: uncultured Spirochaetaceae bacterium; assembly: GCA_964588355.1. GTDB lineage: Bacteria > Spirochaetota > Spirochaetia > SZUA-6 > DRHE01 > JAFGQJ01. The sequence goes on from CAZPPB010000010.1 coordinate 1,347, forward strand.
CCAGGCGACCCGGGTTGCCAGATCGTCAACCTGCTCCTGGGTGGCGAACTCGATTACCGCCTGGGCCTTCCGCGCCCGGGCCACGAGCTCTGAGATGTATTTTGCCGCATCCTGGTCATCAGCCATGAATACCTCCTATATCCTTTTTGCGTGTTTAGAATTGCTCGCGCTAGGCGGCCAGCCATCCGAGCTTATCAAAAATCGCCGGACCTGCAAAGATCAAGCGGCTTACTTGATTTGGGAATCCGTGTAGTCCAGCCCCTTGTCGATGGCCGCCACCATCTCATCGATCTGCTCCTGCGTGATGATCAACGGCGGAGAGATGAAGATGTAGTCCCATTTGGCGAACAGGTAGAGACCATTTTCGTACAGTACCTTGTTGAATCCAGCCGATACGTTCTTGACCGAGTCGGCGAAACCGGCCAGGGGCGCCTTGGTCTTCTTGTCCGAGGTCAGCTCGATGCAGGCCCAGAGTCCTTTACAGCGGGCGTCTCCCACCGACGGGTGCTTGTCCTTCAGTTCCTGGAGCTTCCGGTTGAGGTACTCCCCGTTTTTGGCGGAATTCTCGATCAAACCGTCTTTCTTGTAGACCTCGATGTTGGCGATCCCGGCGGCGCAAGCCAGAGCGTGGCCGCAGTAGGTCAATCCTCCTGTGAAGGGGTTTTCCTGGAAATACTCCCAGATCTTCCTGTTCCAGATCATCGCGCCCAGCGGGACGTAGCCGGAGGTGATCCCCTTGGCCGTGGTGATGATGTCGGGAACGATGCCGTAGTTGTCGATGCCGAACCATTTGCCTGTCCGGCCCCAACCGGCCATGGTTTCGTCGATAACGAGCAGGATTCCGTTTTCGTCGCAGATCTGCCTCAAGGACGTCATGAAGTTTTGGGGTGGAATGATGATACCGTTGGTGCCGACGATCGGTTCCATGAAGATGGCGGCGATCGTTTTGGGACCATCCAGCATGATCTGGGTCTTCAGCACCTCCAGGGTTTTCTCTCCGCATTCCTCGGCATCCGTAGAACCGAAGGGGCAGCGATACGGATGGGGACCGAAGAAATGGACCACCCCTGGGATCCCGGGCTCAGCGGGCCAGCGGCGCGGGTCCCCGGTCAGGGTGATGGCACCGGCGGTGGCACCGTGGTAGCTTCGCCAGCGGGCGTAGATCTTGTGACGTCCCGTGTACCAGCGGGCCGACTTGATGGCGTTCTCGATAGCCTCGGCGCCGGCGTTGGTAAAGAAAACGTAATCCAGATCCGCCGGAGTTACCTCGGCCACCATGGCGGCCAGGCGAGCCTTGGGCTCTGTGCTGAATCCTGGAGAAACATAGCAGAGCTTGTCCATCTGGGCCTTCATGGCCTCGAGCACGTGGCGGTTTCCGTGTCCGATATTGATGTTGAGCAGGCCGGAACAACCGTCTAGGTACCGTTTGCCGTCGGTATCCCACATGTAGATACCTTCCGTCCTGTCGATCACGATCGGGTCCACAGAACCTTGAGCCTTCCAGCTGTACACGACATGCTGGCGATCCATTTTTTTAATTTCCTTGGTGTTCATCTTTCCTCCCTGATTTCGTATCCCTGTTCACTGACCCCATAGATTCCGTCCCGGGATGCCTCGATCTTGTCCCAGTACAGACTGCGGAAGCCGAAGGACATGGGCAGATTGGTCATCCGGATTCGTTTTTCCCTCTTTTTCACGGAGTAGCGTCTGCCGCAGCTTCTACAGGTCAAGCCTACGGGATTTTGTTCTTTGATTTCTCTGTCGAAATCCCTGCTCCCGCAGCGGCACATGAAGTCATCGAGTTCGATTACCTGTATACCCCGTTTGCCCACAACACTATTATGCCCGACTGATGAAGAAAATCAAGAGATTAAATCTTCATTTTTAATTTCAATTTATGTTTGATGAACTATTGTTCATACCGGAAAAACTGCTTGACGGTATATTTACCCCTGCAGTACAATCGGGTATTAAAAAGCAATCAAGAAAGCAATCAAGTACATAGTCACACGAGGGAGTTGTCATGCCGCGAGTTATAAAATGCGCCCATATTCAGGCTTCCAATCCCAAACATGAGGGGTCCCCCGAAGAGATCAAAGAGGCGATGGTCTCGAAACACATTCCTATGATCGAAGAGGCGGGGAAAAAGGGAGTTCAGATCCTCTGCCTGCAGGAGCTGTTTCACGGCCCCTACTTCGCGGCGGAGCAGGATATCAAGTGGTATCGAACCGCGGAACCGGTTCCGGGACCGATCACCGAACGTTTCGCCCCCCTGGCCAAGAAGCACAACATGGTCATGATCGTTCCGGTCTACGAAATGGAACAGGTGGGTGTGTATTTCAACACCGCCCAGGTAATCGACAGGGACGGTAAATACCTGGGCAAGATGCGCAAGGTCCATATCCCCCACACCTACCCGGCCTTCTGGGAGAAGTTCTACTTCAAACCCGGAACCCTGGGATTCCCCGTATTCGACACGGACTACGCCCGCATCGGCATCTACATCTGCTACGACAGGCATTTTCCCGAATGCGCCCGGGTTTTGGCCCTCAAAGGGGCGGAGATCCTGTTCAACCCCTCGGCCACGACCCATGGAAAGTCCCGCTATCTCTGGGAGCTGGAGCAGCCGGCTCAGGCTGTGGCCAACGGCGTATTTATCGGCGCCAACAACCGGGTGGGAACGGAGAAACCCTGGGAGTTCGGGAAGTTCTACGGCTCCAGCTACTTCTGTGATCCCAGGGGGCAGCTTGTGGTAAAGGGCGGAGAAGACAACGACGAGGTGGTTATCGCGGAGCTGGACCTGGATCTGATCCGGGAGGTCCGCGACGGCTGGCAGTTCTTCCGAGACCGCAGGCCCGACAGCTACGGCGAAATCTGCGAGCAGCTGCCCTAGGGTATGAACTGAAGGAGGAGCACCTTGCTTCCGTTGGAAGGGAGGTGCTCTTTTTAAAGTATGTGCGCCTGGCGCACATCAAAAACAAATTCGGAGGTCTCTATGAGCGACCAAGCAAAAGTGCAAGCCAAAGGGTGGGTCCTCTATCCACTTGGCAGCAAACCGAAGATGGGCCTCGCCATCCTGCTTGGGATCCAGCACTATCTCACCATGTTTGGTGCGACAGTCATCATCCCCTTCATCGTTGGCGGTGCCATGCAGCTGCCGACGGCAGAGCTGGCTCTACTCATCTCCACCATGTTCTTCGTCTCGGGGATTACCACCCTGATTCAGCAGTCGGCCATCGGGAACAAGCTGCCCATCGTGCAGGGCGGGACCTTTTCCTTCCTGGGGCCGATGTTCGCCATCGTCGGCATGGTGGCCGCCCAAAATATGGGTTGGGAGGTGATGATCCAACAGGTCAGCGCAGCGGTCATGTTCGCCTCGGTGATCGAGATCCTGCTGGGCTACACCGGACTGATGGGCTACGTCAAGAGGGCCATCAGTCCGATCACCATCGGACCGACCATCGCCATGATCGGTTTGGCGCTGTACGGGATCGGAGCCCCCTGGATGGCGGGCAACTGGGTGGTGAGCCTGATTACCCTGGTAGCCCTGATCATCTACTCCCAGGTGTTCTCCCGAAAATCCCGGGTGTTCCTGCTCTTTCCGGTTCTTCTGTCCATCCTCACCGGCTGGCTGGCGGCTGTCATCGGTACCTTTGCCGGTTGGATACCGGAGGGCAACATGGCCAATGTAACCGGCAACATGGAGCTGATCAGGGCGGCCAAGTGGTTCGAGTGGAAGCACGCGGTGCCCTTCAAGTGGGGCTTTCCCAAGCTTACCAGCTTGACCCTGGCGGGTTCCATCGGGATGATTGCCGGCTACATCGCTTCGATGATCGAGTCGATCGGCGACTACTACTCGGCCGCCCGCATCTCCGAGGCCCCGGTGCCCACGGAGAAGATGATCTCCCGCGGCCTGGGCGCAGAGGGTGTAGGCTGCCTGATCGCCAGCCTGTTCCAGACCTGCAACGGCACCACCTCCTACTCGGAGAACATCGGTGCCATCGGCCTGACCCGCGTTGCCAGCCGCCGGGTGATCCGCACCGGGGCGGTGGTCATGCTGATCCTGCCTTTCTTCGGCAAGTTCGGTGCGACCCTGGCCACCATGCCCCAGCCGGTGGTTGGCGCTATGTTCGTCGGGCTGTTCGGCCTGATCGCCGCCGTCGGGCTTTCCAACCTCCAGTTCGTGAACCTGAACAACGCCCGCAATCTGTTTATCATCGGCATCGCCTTCTTTGCGGGTTTGAGCTTTCCGGCGCACTTCAACGCCGCTCCCATCAACTGGGCCGAGGCAGGAAAGTTCGCCGAAGTGATCGGAAATATCCTGCAGACGATCCTGACCACCGGCATGGCGGTGACCGCAATAGTCGGTATCATCCTGGACAACCTGCTCAAGGGCGCAACCCGCGAAGAGCGGGGTCTGACGGTCTGGGAGACCGATGCCACCGACGAAGCCTGGGCCAAGGCCGAGGCGGAGTGGAAGCAGATGGCTGTCGGCGAAGAGCGCAAGATCATCATCGAATAGACATCTTAACAGAGAAATTAAGCAGACGGGGCAGTTGACACTGCCCCGTCTCAATTTATAAGAATTACGGTATGGGAAACAAATCTGCTCTAAGGTTGGCGCTGTTCATCCTGGCGATACTGCTTCTGCTGCTCACCTTCTACGGGATCTTCAACGCCGGAAATCCCAACTCCGTTTTCCGGCTGGTGGTCAAAGACCCTGCCTACGACATCACTATCACCGTGGTCCTGGCTGTAGTTTCCTTTGCCCTGATCCTGTTGTTGACCCGCGGCGGTGGTCAGGGCCGTTTGTTGCATCTGTTGGAAGTCAACCGGGATCATATACAGTCTCTGCGCCGCAAGGGTAAGAGTGACGACCTTATCGCCGAATCCTTCCTGTCCGAGCTGGGCGTCAAAAGTGGTATTATCTACCGCCTTGCCAAGCGCCGGGTTTTGCGCTACCTTTCCAAACTGTAATGGACGTACTGGAAGGAATCACCAATCTGAACTGGTTGATTTTCGCCCTTATCTTTCTGGGTGTCATCTTCTACCTCGCCTATATGCGCCAGCGGGAGACCAAACGCATCGCGGAAAAGTTCGATAGGGATGAAATCATCATCACCAGCTTCGGGGTCAACTACTACGGGTTGGAGTCCGAGCCGGGAGGGCCGCTGCGCAGCGCAGGCGCTCTGGTGCTGCTGAAACATGGGATCTACTACAGGGCCCGCTACGCCAAGAGAGAACTGTATATACCCGGTTCGGCAATCACCTACATCGGCGTGACCAATGTCCACAAAGGCAAGGATCTTCATCAGACCGTGGTGGTCCTGCAGTTCCTCAATCCAGAAGGCAGAGAAGAGAAGGCCGCCTTCCGCATCCCCTATCCGGGTCAGTGGGTTGGCGCCATCAAGAGTAATCTGCTGGAGAAGGAAGCTGCGACGCCCAAGAAACCAAAAGACACCGGCTGAGCGCGGCGATTCCTGTCGGTCAGGGACCGCTCGGCCGACGGTCTGCACCGCAATGATTCAACAGAAATTTAAACTTCCATTTGACAAAATCAGCGAGAGCATTCATAATCAGATTTCACGAATAATCGAGGGGCGGAAATTCCTGTGAACAATCGAGACGCGTTGCAGAGATACCACGAAAACAGAGCCAAGATGCTGGCCGGGGGCGGTGAGAAGAGGATCGAGGCTCAGCACGGCAAGGGCAAGCTGACTGCCCGGGAGCGGCTGGATCTGCTTCTGGACAAAGGCTCTTTCGTCGAACAGCAGCCGTACATCACGGTTCGGGCGACGGATTTCGGTCTGGCCGATAAGAAGTTTCTGGGCGACGGGGTCATCAGCGGTACCGGCAAAGTCGGGGGGCAGCAGATCTTCCTGTTCTCTCAGGATTTCACGGTCCTGGGGGGGTCGCTGGGAGAGATGCACGCCGAGCGCATCGCCGAAGCTCAAGACCTGGCCCTGAAAAACGGCTGTCCCTTCGTGCAGATCAACGATTCCGGGGGCGCCCGCATTCAGGAGGGGACCCTTTCGCTGGACGGCTATGCCAAGATCTTCCGGGCCAACACGCTGGCCTCCGGAGTGATCCCGCAGTTTTCCGTGATCCTGGGACCCTGCGCCGGCGGCGCCGTGTACTCCCCGGCCATCACCGATTTCATCCTCATGGTCGACGGGGTCAGCAACATGTACATCACCGGGCCGGATGTGATTCGGGCGGTGACGGGGGAGGAGATCAGCCACGAGCAGCTGGGCGGTGCGGCGACCCACGCTTCGATCAGCGGCAATGCCCACTTCCGTTTTGCCGACGAGGGCAGTTGTCTCCAGTTCCTCCGCAAGCTGCTGAGTTATTTGCCCGCCAATAACCTGGAGATGCCGCCGGTGGCGGACAGCAAGGACGGACCGGACCGGGAAACCCCGGAGCTCGAAGAGCTGCTGCCTGAGGATCCCAAACGTCCATACGATGTCCGCGAGTTCATCGCCGCGGTTTGCGATCGGAGCTCGTTCCTCGAGGTCCACGCCGACTACGCCCCCAACGTTGTGGTGGGATTCGCCCGTCTGCAAGGGCGTACGGTAGGGCTTTTCGCCAATCAACCGAAGTTTTACGCAGCCGCTCTGGACATCAACTCCTCGGACAAGGCGGCCCGTTTTATCCGCTTCTGTGACTGCTTCAACATACCGATCGTCAGCCTGGTGGACGTTCCCGGCTTCCTGCCCGGAGTGGCTCAGGAGCATGGAGGAATCATCCGTCACGGCGCCAAGGTGCTGTACGCCATCGCCGAGGCCACCGTGCCCAAGATCTCCCTTATCCTCCGTAAAGCCTACGGCGGGGCTTTCATCGCTATGAGCTCAAAAGCGCTGGGCTACGACCGCACTTTGGCCCTGCCCACCGCGGAGGTGGCGGTGATGGGTGCGGAGGGAGCGGCAAATATCATCTTTCGAAAAGATATCACCGCCGCCGAGGACCCGGAAGCGATGCGGCAGCAGAAGATCGGGGAGTTCCGGGAACAGGTGATGAATCCCTTCATCGCCGCCGGCTACGGTCTTGTGGATGACGTGATCGAGCCCAAGTACGCCCGTATCGAGCTGATCCGCTCGCTGGAGATGAACATCCGCAAGCGGGAGGACAGACCGGGAAAAAAGCACGGGAACATCCCCCTGTAGCATCATGAACGTAGAGGTATATTCCTACAGCCTGTTTACCACTGTCCTGGGAATGCTCGTGGTGTTTCTCTCCCTTTCGGCGCTGAGCCTCATGATGGTGGTGCTGAAGCGGGTCTTTTCTGCGGAGCAGAAGAACGGGGGCGGAACGAAAACCGCAAAGGCTGAGCGGCGAAAGACGAAAGCGAAAAATAACGAACAACCACAGCCCGTCCAACAGGTGCCGGGCTGGGTGCCTATCGCGGTAGCCGCCTACCTGACCGAAGAGCAAGAGCCGGACCGGCCGAGCGCGGACCCCTGGAACGCCGTGGTGAACCATTACGACCCCTGGATTTCTGCAGGCAGAATCAGCAAAGGTAGAGTGTGAGGGATGTCAAAAACAATCCGCTTCGAGTGGGAAGGAAAAATCTTCGAGGTTGGAGTCGAACGTGCCGGTGATCGGCTGACCCTGATGCACGGGGAAAAGCGCTACGTTGTAACGCTGCTTCCCGAGCCGAGCGAACCCAAGGTCCCCCAACCCCGCAGCTCCGCACCGTCTCAACCTGCCGCGTTGCCTCAGGCCTCCCCGTTCCAGGCCCCGCCCGGCGCATCAGCGCCGAGCTGTGCAGCCGGGCCCACGGCAGCGATGGATGGCGCCGGAGCGCTGCATGCCCCCATGACCGGGGTGATCAAGGAGATCAAGGTGGGGCCGGGGTTCAACGTGGAGCAGGGCCAGATCGTCCTGATCATGGAGGCGATGAAGATGGATATCGACGTTCCCTCCCCGGCATCCGGGGTCGTAGCCGAGGTATCGGTGAAGGTTGGAGACACCGTCAACGCCCAACAGAAGCTCATGGTGATTCACTAGCCAGGCGTTTTCAAAAATGAGCATCCTGAGGATCATCGCCGATTTTTTTGCCTCCACCGGTTTCGCTTCCCTGAGCCTGGGAAATCTCGGAATGCTCGCCGTAGCCGGGCTGCTGATCTACCTCGGTATCGCCCGGCAGTATGAACCGCTGCTGCTCATCCCCATCGGCTTCGGAGCCATTCTGGTCAATCTGCCCCTGTCCGGCATCCAGGCGGAGGGCGGCTTGATCCATTATATCTATTTCGGCATCCGTTCCGGGATCTTTCCTCCTCTTATATTCCTGGGTATAGGAGCCATGACCGACTTCGGTCCTCTGCTGTCCAAGCCCCAGACCTTTCTGCTCGGTGCGGCCGCCCAATTCGGGATCTTCAGCACTCTTCTGGGAGCAAAGGCCCTTGGTTTCGGGTTCGCCGAGGCGGCTTCGATCGCTATCATCGGAGGGGCTGACGGTCCCACGGCCATCTACCTGACCTCCAAGCTGGCCGACCACCTGCTCGGTCCGATCGCCGTGGCCGCCTATTCCTACATGGCACTGGTTCCGATCATCCAGCCGCCGGTGATCCGGCTCCTGACCACCAAGAAAGAGCGGATGGTGGTGATGAGCGAGGTCAAGCCGGTCAGCCACCGGGTCAAGATCCTCTTTCCCATCCTCACCACCATCGCGGCGGCGCTTCTGGTGCCGGCCTCCACTCCGCTGATCGGCATGCTGATGCTGGGAAACCTCTTCCGGGAGGCCGGGGTGGTGGACCGTCTGTCCAAGACCGCCCAGAACGAGCTGATCAACATCGTCACGATCTTCCTGGGCGTGGCGGTGGGTTCGAAGATGTCTGCCGAGGAGTTCCTGACCGTGAAGACGATCATGATCATCGGATTGGGGTTGGCCGCCTTCGTCGTGGGGACCGCGGCCGGTACCCTTCTGGGCAAGCTGATGTACGTGATCACCCGGGGGAAGGTGAACCCGATGATCGGTGCGGCCGGTGTGTCAGCCGTTCCCATGGCCGCCCGGGTTGTGCAGAAGGTCGGTCAGAAGGCCAATCCCTCCAACTTCCTGCTCATGAACGCCATGGGGCCGAACGTGGCCGGGGTGCTCGGTTCGGCGATCGCCGCAGGTGTGCTGCTGTCCCTGGCCGGGTAGTGTTCGTTTTACATCATATTTCGATCATTACTTTTCGGATGCTCGATCTGCTAGGCCCCCGCCATTTCCTCGGCCTGCTGCACTAGCTCATCGATCATGCCCAGGCCTTTATCCCAGAAGTTTGGGTCCTTCAGATCGACCCCGAGGGGCCGGACCAACGCCTCCGGCCAGTCGGAGCCGCCTGCGGCCAGCAGGTCCCGGTAGGCGGAGGGAAAGCCATCCGGGCTGCCCTGATAGCGGGCGTACAGAGCCAAAACGAGCAGTTCTCCGAAGGCATAGGCATAGACGTAGCCCGGTGAGTGGATGAAGTGCGGGATGTAGCTCCACCAGATGCCGTAGTTGTCGGTGAGGGTCACGCTGGCCTGGAACATTGCATTCTGGGTTTCCATCCACAGTTCGCTGAAGCGTTCGGCAGTCAGCTCTCCGCCGCCGCGCCGGGCGGTATGGATGGCCTGCTCGAAACGGTTCATCGCGGTCTGCCGGAACACGGTGGCAAAGGTGTCTTCGATCTTCTGCACCAGCACGGACAGCCGAATCTGCGGATCTTTCTCGACTGACATCAGCTTCTGGAAGACCAGCATCTCCCCGAACACCGAAGCGGTCTCCGCTGTAGTCAGAGGCGTGTCGGCCAGCAGGATCCCCTGCCCCCGGGACAGATACTGATGCACCCCGTGGCCCATCTCATGCGCCAGGGTCATCACGTGCCGGGGGGAGCCTTCGAAGTTCATGAAGATGTAGGGGTGTACCGAAGGCACGGCGCCGTGGCTGTAGGCGCCGCCCCTTTTGCCGGGCCGCACCGCCGCATCGATCCAGTTCTTCGAAAAAAAGGAATCGGCGATCCCGCCCATCTCCGGGAGAAAATCAGTATAGGCATCCAGGACCATCTGTTTGGCCTCCTGCCACTGGTAGCGGCGGCCGGCGCTGGGCAGCGGCGCGTAGCGGTCGTAGTCGAACAGTTCATCGAGGCCGAGGAGCTCCTTCTTCAGGTTGTAGTATCGGGCCACGACTGCGTAGCGGCCGGTCACGGCCTGGACCAGGGCTTCCACCGTGGCATCATCGATCTGGTTGGCCAGATTCCGGGCGCTGATCCAGGTGGGGTAGCTGCGCAGCCTGTCGTCGGAGGCCTTGTCGGCCAGCAGGTTGTTGAACATGTAGGTGTTGACCCGCCTCATGTTCTGCAGGCCCGCGGTAAAGGATTCGGAAGCCCGCTTTCTCTGAACACGGTCCGGATCGTAGAGTTTCGTCAGGATCGACTGCTGGGGCAGTTCCCGGCCATCTAGAGTGTAGCGGGCTCCGCTGTGCACCTCTTCGAAGAAGCGCACCCAGGCGCTGCGTCCTGTAACGGATTTCTCCGCCAGTATCTTCTCCTCCGCTTCGCTGAGAAGGTGGGGGCGATAGCGCCTGGACAGGGTCAGCCAGAAGCGGTAACGGGCCAGGGCTGGGTCAGCCATCAGTTTCCCGGCACGATCCTCGTCCACGTGGGCCCATTCCAGCTCGAAAAAAAGCAGCTGCTGTTGAAGCCGGGATGAATGTTCCTGGAGGCGCTGCAGCAGCGCTCCCCTGGCAGGATCCTCCGTGTTGGTGGACCAGTTTAGGTAGGTGAAGGTCCCGGCCTTTCCGGAAAGCTCCAGAATTTGTTCGTACTCCTCGATCGCCTCGGCCAGCTCCGCCGCCTGCAGCTCGGCGATCCGGCCGCGATAGGAGGATGCGAAGCTTTCGGCCCTCTGCCTGGATTCGGCCAGATCCTTCTCCAATTGGGGATCATCACCTCCGCTGTACAGATCTCCGAGATCCCAGAGAACCCCTTGCGCCCCGGCTGAACCGTTCATTCATCTTCTCCTCGTTTAAAGTTTGCGTTTTCAATATAATGAAGCCCTGCGATCATAGCAAACAGCCGGGGATTGAAAGGATGGGTCAAACGCACGGAACAAAGCGGATCGGTGATATCAAGGTGCACCCGATCGGGATCGGGACCTGGGGTATGGGAGGCGCCCGCTGGGAAGACGGCACGGTCTGCGCGGACTACGACAACGACCAGAGGGAGATCGAGGCGATCCGCTACGCCCTGTCCAAGGGGCAGAACCACATCGACACGGCCCAGTTCTACGGTGCGACCCACACCGAGGAGCTGGTCGGGGAAGCGATCAAAGGATTTGACCGCAGCGGTCTGTTCATCGCCTCCAAGGTCTGGAAATCTCACGCCAAGCGCAGCGCCACACCCCGAGCCGTCGAGGGAATGCTCGCTCGACTGGGGATCCGGAAGCTCGATCTGCTCTACGTCCACGCTCCGTGGGACGGGATTCCCATGGAGCAGTACATCCTCGGGTTGAACGACGCCGTGTCAGCCGGGCTGGCGGACAGAATCGGGGTCAGTAACTTCACCCTGGAACAGCTGCAGCAGGCCATCCGGATCAGTCGCTGTCCGATTTCCGCTGATCAGGTGCACTACAACTTGATCCAGCGATCCGTGGCAACGGAGGAGTTCCTGCGCTTCTGCCGGGAAGAGGGGATTGCGGTGGTAGCCTACCGCCCCCTGGAACGGAGGCTGTTGACCGACCGGCTCCGGGAACCTCTGCTGGCGGAGCTGGCCGGTAAATACGGTAAGACCCCGGCCCAGATTGCTCTGGCCTGGTTGATCCTACAGGAAGGGGTCATCCCGATCCCAAAAGCCTCCCATCAAAGGCACATCGATGAGAATCTGGGAGCTTTGGACGTTGTCCTCGAGGCAGGGGATCGGCTGTTGCTCGATACCCTGGGTTTACAGAACGGGTGAATCAGGTGCAACCGGCCAGGTGCGGCCGGCCGTATCATCGAGCAGGAACAATCTAGGTTCATAAGAGGATTTATATGGGAAAGATAAAAGGGCGGGAAATCAGGCTGAAACGCTGGCCCAAGGGACTGCCGTCGCCTGCAGATTTCGAGATTGTCAATACTGAAGTCCGCGAACCGGGCGAGGGAGAACTCATCGTACGCAACGTATTTATGTCAGTCGATCCGTACATGCGGGGTAGATTGCGGCCCGGAAAGAGCTATGTGGCGCCATTTGAACTCGGAAAGCCGCTGGACGGTGGTGCCGTCGGAATCGTGCTCGAATCGAGGAATCCCGCATTCCCGCAGGGAACGTACGTACTGTCCGAAATGGGGTTTCGCGAGCACTTCGGGTCGGATGGCTCGGGCCTCGAGCAGATCGATCCCGGTCCGCATCCCCCGAGCGCCTATCTCGGCGTTCTCGGCATGCCGGGAAGGACCGCATACATCGGTCTTACAGAGATCGGGAAGCCCGAGCCGGGGGAAACGGTTTACGTCTCAGCTGCGGCGGGCGCCGTGGGTTCGGCGGTGTGCCAGATCGCCAAGATCAGAGGCTGCCGCGTTGTTGGCAGTGCGGGGGGCGAAGAGAAAGTCCGCTGGCTCCTCGAAAAAGCCGGTGTGGACAGCGCCTTCAACTACAAGGATTACCGCAACATCGCCCGGGAGCTGCGCCGCCAGTGCCGTGACGGCATCGACGTCTACTTCGACTCCGTGGGCGGTGATCACCTGGAGGCGGCGATCGCCAACATGAACGATTTCGGGCGAATCGTCTCCTGCGGAATGATCTCCCGCTACAATGACACCGAGACGGTACCGGGACCAGCGAATCTTGCCCTGTTTATAACGAGAAGACTGCGGATGCAGGGATTCATCATGTCGGACTACCCACAGCACAAGGAACCCTTCCAGCGGGATATGAAAGCCTGGCTGTCGGAGGGCTCGGTAGTCTATGAACAGACCGTTGTTCTCGGCATCGAGAATGGGATCGACGCTTTGATCGGGCTATTCAGCGGCAAGAATCTCGGGAAAATGATCGTGCAACTATAATCCCGGTCACGCCCGGCTGGTGAGGGCCGACCTTCAGCCCCCAGCCGCCCGTACCTCAGCGGGTCACCCGCTATCGGCCAGCCGCGGAGCTCTCTGCTTCAGGATCCCGCAGAGCAGCGCGGTGGGATCCTTTGCCTTGCTGAGCAACATCATGGCCGCGATGACGTAGGGCTTGTAGCCGGCCTGCCGGTAGGTGTCCAGACGGAACCGCTCGAATACGGAAGCCGCGACTTCCCCGTGCTGGCAGCTCACCCCGGAGATGTCCGCCGGCAGGCAGTGCAGGTAAAGGGCGTCGTTTGTCCGTTTCATCAGCTGTTCATCGCACTCCCAGTCCAGGTGGCGCTTGTTGAGCTCCAGGCACTCCGCCTCCAACTTCTCAAGCCCCTTGGAATCGCCGGCCTTCAACAGCCCGGTACGCCGCTGCATCACCTCGTAGGGCGCCCAGCTCTTGGGGTAGACGATGTCCGCACCGGCAAAGGCTTCGGCCATGGAGTGAGACCTGCTGAAGGTGCCTCCGGCCGCCCGGCTGTTCTCCTCAGCCAGTTTCTCGATCTCGGGGATCAGGGAGTACCCCTGGGGGTAGGCCAGGTGAACCTCCATTCCCAATCGGCTCATCAGGCCTATTACACCCTGGGGTACCGAGAGAGGCTTGCCATAGGAGGGGGAATAGGCCCAGGTCATGGCTATCTTCTTCCCCTTGAGGGCCTCGAGGCTTCCGAAGTGGCGGATAAGATGAAGAAGATCGGACAGAGACTGGGTGGGATGATCCTGGTCGCACTGCAGGTTGACCACGGTGGGTATCTGCGGCAGCACCCCCTCCCGGTGCCCCTCCCTCACCGCCGCGGAAACCTCTTTCATGTAGCTGTGACCGTAGCCCAGGTACATGTCGTCCCTGATGCCGATGACCTCCGTGAGGAAGGAGATCATGTTGGCTGTTTCCCGAACCGTTTCCCCGTGGGCAATCTGGGTCTTGGTCTCTTCCAGATCCTGGGCGGCCAGGCCGAGCAGGTTGGCCGCGCTCAGGAAGCTGAAGCGTGTTCTGGTGGACTTGTCCCGGAAGATCGCCACGGCCAGGCCGGAATCGAAGATCTTCGCAGAGATGTTCGCCCGTCTCATATCCCGCAGGATTTCCGCTGCTGTGAGAACCCCCCGGATTTCATCTTGTGTTTTGTCCCAGCTCAGCAGGAAATCGCTGCTGAACATCTGTTGTATCTTGAGCTTTGAGAGGGTGTCGATCTTCTCCTCTATCTCTTTGACATTCATGGTTTCATTATACGGCGCGCGGGCCTGCGGATCCAAGTCGCTGTCGAAGCGCCGCTTAAAGCTCGGCCAGCGCCTCTTGCAGGGAACGGCCCGACAGGTTGAGCAGGTCGAGGCTGTTGAGAAACAGGTCGGCCTGAGCCTGCCAGAGCTCGTTCTCCACCTGCAGTAATTCCAGCCGCGCCGATTCGACCCGTAGGGGAGTGCCCAATCCTACCTCGAGCTTGCGCTGCTCATCCGCTGCGGTCCGGGTCTTGAGCTCGATATTCTTCTCCAGCAGATCGATCCGGTCCCGGATAATGCTCTGACGGAGGATCAGTGCCTCGTGGGTGTTCTCCACATCCCGCAGGCTGGCATCCAGGGTCTCCCGGGCGATGCTCTCGGAAGCCGAATTGACCTGATCCCGATAGACGGCCTTTCCGCCGTCGTACAGCGGCACCTCCAGGCCGATGGCAACGGACCAGTCCAGCTCGGTCCCCTCACTGAAGAAGGAGGAGAAAGACGCCCCAAGCTTGGTCGGGGTTGTCCCTTCGTACTGAGGCAGCAGGGTCAGTGCCAAGCTGAGGTTCGGTGCATCGGTTCTTCCGCTCAGGACGCTCTGAGCCTCGGTCTGTTCCAGGGAAAGCCGATCCTGCCGCACCGTCGGGTTGTTCGTACGGGCTTCCGCGACCAGTTCAGCCGTGTCTGCCGGAAGGGCTGGTGCTGCGAAGGTGTCGATATACTGGTAGCCGTTCAGTCCTGCGTCCAGACCCAGGGCATTGCCCAGACTCTGTTCGACCTGTAGAAGGGCGTATTGGCTTTCCAGAAGCGCTTCCCGTTGAAGTCCAATTAGAATTTCTAGTTGCAGCAGATCCGTCTCCGAAGCCCGGCCCACATCCAGGTTGATCCGTACCTGGCGTAGGTTCTGATCCGCCAGCTCGAGGCTTTTTTTAAAATATTCGATATCCCGGCGCAGGCCGATCGCCTCCGTGTAGAGGCTGAAGGCGGCGTAGATGTTGCCGTTGCGGGCCTCCAGGCTGCCGTCCTGCGCGATCCGCCAGTTGATCTCACTCACCCTTCGCGCTGCGGAAAGTTGGCGCAGATCGAACAGTTTCTTGTTGACCCAGACCGGTTGGCTGAGCACGAAGGTCAGCGATGGATTCTGGGAGATCGTATCGGGATCCGGGATGTTGGTCAGGCTCATGGTGTTGGCCAGACTCAAGCTGGCGATCCCGGCGGTGGGCAGAGCCTGGGACAGGGATAGTCCCAGGGAAAGGTCGGTTTTGTCATCCGGCGGTGAGAATTGGCCGGTGAGAACGCCGGTAGAGTACCCGTACAACGGATCCATCAGCAGATCGATCTGTGGCTTGGTGTCCGCCAGGGTCTGGCGATGAAGCGCCTCTGCCTGCCGCTGCAGGGCGTCGGCGATCTTCACGCCTGCGTTCTGTTCCAAGACCAGCCTCAGTACCTCCCCGATATCCAGGGTGGAGCTCTGAGCGACCAGGGACATCGGAAAAATGAGGAATGCGGTAAGAACCGCGAGTACTCTATTTCTAAGCATGACTTGCTTCCTTTCTAGCGGCGCGGCTCGTGCGTTTCTCCCGCCGGCTATCCTTGCGCCGCGTACGACGGTCACGGATGTCTTCAAGAATCCCATACAGGGACGGGATGATGAACAGGGCGGTGAAGGTGGAGAAGATCAGACCGAAGATTATCGTGCTGGCCATCGGCCCCCACACGACCGACTTTCCTCCCAGACCGAGGGCCGTGGGCAGAAGCCCGGCGATGGTTGTCAGAGTTGTAAGCAGGATCGGACGCAGACGGATCGTAGTTCCTTCCGCCACAGCCTCCGTAGTGGTCTTGCCCGAACGCTTGAGGTCATTCACGTAACTGACCAGCACGATCGAGTCGTTGACCGCGATCCCCGCCAGGGCGACCCCGGCGTAAAGCACCGTGGTGGAGAAGGGGGTCCCGGACACGAACAGGTAGAGGATCACCCCCGCGAAGGCGAAGGGGACGGTCACCAGGATCAGTGCCGGTTGAAGATAGGACTTGAACTGAGTGCCCAGGATAAGGTAGATCAGGAACACCCCCAGCAGAAAGATGCGGAGGATCTGGGTGAGCAGGTTTCCGAACTCGGCGAACTCCCCGCCGACCTTGAGACTGACCTCCGGGTACAGAGGCCGGAGAGTGTCATCGAACAGCTGCTTCACCTGGGCGTTGATCATCCGTACCCGGCTCTCATCGTAGGCTTCGGAGCTCACCGTGACCTCCCGCTTGCCGTCTACCCGCCGAATCGCAGCCAGTGCCTGTCCTTCCTCTACGGTGGCGACAGTGGAGAAGGGAATCAGGCGCCCATCGGCTGACGGAATCTTGAGCTGAAGCAGCTGCTGAACCGAGGTGATCTGATTTCCGGCGTAGCGCACGATTACATCGATCTCCTCATTTTCCACGAAGATCGTGGTTGCGGTGATGCCGTCGAAGGAGCTGCGGATGAAGGATCCGACCGCCGCAGTGCTCAAACCCAGGGCTGCAGCCCGGTCCTGGTTGATCTTCACCCTCAACTCAGGGGTGCCGACCTCGAGGTTGTCGCTGATGTTGTACAGCTCCGGGTACTCTTCGAGTTTCTGCTGGATCTCTCCCGCAATGGCGGACAGCTCGTCGTAGTTGTCCCCGAACAGGCGGAAGGAGACCGGAGGCTCCACCGGAGGGCCGTTCTGGGCCCGGCGAAATTGGACGTTCTCGACTCCCGGAACCGCGGCGGTGATCTCCTGAACCTCCTGCATGATTTCGACGATCGGCCGGGTCCGCCCCTCGTCCTTCTCGATGATGTCCACGACGATCTGGGCGATGTTGCTCTTGTTTTCGATGCCCGTGCCGGTAGAGCTGGTTCCTATCGAAGAGTTGATGGAGATGATCTCCCCCTGACCGACAAGGGGCATGATCCGCTTCTCGTATTCCGCCACGATGCTCTCGGTCTTGGTCTTCGGAGAACCGGTGGGCAGCTCGATGTCTATGTAAAACAGGGTGAAATCCTCCGAGCTGAAAAGATCCTGCTGCAGGGTGGTGGCCAGGGCAAAGCTGCCGAGCATTACCACGATCATGACGGCGACCAGCAGGTAGCGGCGCCGATAGACCCTGGAGATGATCTTGAAGAAGCCCCTCTTTATACGATCAAAGCGGATCCCGAGCTGTCTCCTGGCATTTCCGGACCACTCGGCGAAGTGCACCGGCAGGAACACGATCGCCTCCAAAGTAGAGGCTACCAAAGCGATGGAAACGGTGAGGGGTATGACTCGGAGGAACCTGCCCAGGGTTCCGGGAAGGATCATCAGGGGCAGGAAAGCTGCAACCGTAGTCAGGGTGGCGGCGATGACTGGAACCACGACCTGGTTGGTTCCCTGGATGGCCGCGTCGATTCTCGACAACCCTTCCTGGTTCAGGCGGTAGCTGTTCTCGATGATCACGATCGCGTGGTCCACGATCAGACCCAGTACCAGCACCAGGCCGAAGAGGGTGTTGGTGTTGAAGGTCTCTCCGAAAAGCTCGAGCACCACGAAGGTAATGGCGAAGGTTACCGGTATTCCCAGGGCGATGATCAGGGCGTTGCGCACGCCGATAAAAAGCATCAGAATGCCGACCAGGAAGATCAGACCCAGCAGGGCGTTGTTCAGCAGCACATCCAGGCTCTGGCGGATCTGCACGGTGGAATCCCCGAATAGGTTGATCGTCATCCCGGCCGGCATGGTCTGCTCGAGCTCGGCAACAACCTCTTTCACGCCGTTGACCACGGCCACGCTGTTTCCGCGGGTCACCTTTGTTATCCTCAGTACGATCGCCTGTTCCATATTGAAACGGGCGTCCGCCCCGGTAGGATCGAAGTTTTCCTCCACGGTCGCCACGTCGGAGACGTGGACCACGCCGGGCGCCGAGCCCACCGGCTGCGCACCACCGGCCTGTGAGCCGCCGGCAGCGGCTGCGCTGCTGCGACGGACGATGATTTTCTCGAACTCGCCGACCCGCTCGATCTCCCCTATAGTGCGCAGCAGGTACTCCCGGGACCGGGTCTCCAGAGTTCCCCCTGGAACTGTGACGTTGCGGCTGGACACCGCCCGAACCACCTCATCCAGGGAGATCCCCAGGGCTTCGAGTTTCTCCTGGTTGGCTCCGATGATGACCTGCCTGTCCCGAGCTCCGACCAGATCGACATCCGCCACCTGAGGGATATCCAGCAACCGTTCTCGGAGAAGGCGAGCCGTTTCGTTGAGGGTTCCGTACTCCACGTTCCCCGACAGGATGACCTCCACCACGGGCAGGAAATCCGAGGATGAAAAATCGTCGATGAACGGGGTGAGGGTGCCGTCCGGAAGATCCACCTTGCTGAAGCGGGTCTGCACTTCCTGGTACAGGCGGGCGAACTCGTCATTGGAAATCCCGCTGTCGAACTCTACCCTCACGATGCTCAGACCCTCCTGGGTGGTCGAGACGATCTCATCGAGCTTGTCCAATCCGTCCATTTCATTCTCGATTCTGATGGTCACGGATTTCTCGACATCTTCAGCGCTGACCCCGGGGTAGGCCACGGCGATGTTCACCCAGAAGAAAGGCACCTCGGAGAACTGCTCCCGGGGTAATCTCGAGAGGCTGAGAACCCCGAGGACCAGCACGGCGATCATCAGGATATTGATGAGGACGGAGTTGTTGACAGAGAATTTACCGAAGTTCATTGCCAGGACCCGCTTTCACCGATGACCGTGGGCTGTACCGGATCCCCCCGGCGAAGCGCGGTGAGCCCGGAGATGACCAGGGTCTGTCCTTCCTCCAGGCCGTCAAGGATCTCCGTGATGTTCCCGATCCGCCTGCCGACCTGAACGGGCTTCTGGGCGGCCCGTCCCTCTTCTGCGGTGAACACGAAGCTCTGGCCTGCCTGTTCGACGATTGCCGCCGAAGGGATCAGCACCACCGGCTGCTGAGCCTGGGTCTGTATGGTCACTGTCGCCGACATCCCGGATTTGATCGTATTGCCCACCGGATTCTTCCAGGTCACTATTACCGAGTAGCTTCCGGTTGCCGGGTCGCTGCCGGCCGCCACCGCGCTGACCGCAGCCTGGAACAACTTCTGATCCCCCGCCGCCGGGATGAGGACCGTGGCCGGGGCACCCGCGGACACCAGGCTGACCTGTCCCTCCCCAACCGCGACCTCCGCCTTCAGGGAGCTGATATCCACGAGCCGGGCTACGCGCAGACCGGGGCTGAGGTAATTCCCGAGGGTGATCCCGCTCTCCTTCCCGGCGATGTACCCGCCGATCGGTGCACGGATCGAACAATCCCGGAAGGTTTTCAAGGCACTCTGATAGCGAGCCTGGGTGCCGTTGACGGCGCTGCGGGCCCGGGCCAGTTCCGCCTTGGAGGCGCTGCCGTCGTTGAAAAGCTTCTCCGTGGCTTCCAGGTCGAGTTTGGCAATCTCGAACTGTTCCTTGGCCTGCTCCATGTTGAGGCGGGGAATGGTATCGTCCACCTTGACCAGAACCTGACCCTCGGCAACCCGATCTCCCAGCTCGAAGGATACGCTCTGAATGATCCCCTGGGTTTCCGAAACCACGTAGGCTTCGTTAATCCCCGATACGATCCCGGCGGCCTCGATGTTGCGGACCAGGTCACCCCGGGTCACGGTCAACGCCTCCACAGCCAGAGGTTTGACCTCATCCGGACCCTCGGCTCCCGCCGGCGAGCCACCGGGGCGGCCGCCCCCGGGACGCCCGCAGCCGATCAGCACAGTCGCTGCAATCAGCACGAGCCCCGCTCCAAGGACCAGTCTGTTTGGCTTCATTTTTCGACCTCGTTTATCACAAATTGAAATATCTGGGTAAAAATAGCATCGGCTGTCGAGAAAATCAAGGAAATATGAGTTTTTTTGTGGATTAGTAACTCATTTTGTGTTATTTTACCCATGACACATCAGCGAATGATGATTGGGTTGCAGATCAGAGCGAAAAGAGCGACGATCTGTGCTATACGGAGGGATAGTATGTCAGTGAATGACAGTGCCGGATTCCTTTGGGAGGATCTGCGGGTGACCGCCAACATGATGTCCGTTACGGGTGCTCAGTTCAGCAGGCCCCCCAGATATATGCCTATCCTGACCAACAGGCAGCGGGGACCGAGCTTCTCCGGGCTCCAAGGCTACGAGTTCGGTTACGGCAGGGGGGTGTTCCAGAGCGGGCACTTTCAGGTGCAGATTCCCCACAGCTACGTTCCAGGAAGCCCTCTCGAACCCCACGTCCACGTACGCCTGGACCCGGCCAGCGAGGGAGCAGCGGGCCAGAAGCTGCTGCTTGAGTTCGAGTACATCTGGGTGAACATCTCCGAGCCCAGGCCGGAAAGCACGCGTATAATCTCCATAAACCACGAAATTGCGGAGGAGGAGCTGCGGCAGGACAACGTGATGATCTCCTTCGGCTTCATCGAAAAAGAGAACGCCGATATCTCTTCGATGCTGGACTGCCGCTTCTCCCGCATCACCTTCGACCCCGAATGGGGCAAAGATTTCTGGACACCCCGGGGACTGGAGAACGACAGCTTCCAGGGAAACCTGATCTTCAAGGAGTTCGATTTCCACTACCAGATTGATGCCCCCGGCAGCAGCCGGCGGGACCACAAGTAAAGGGCGCGACCCGTCGGGAAGCTATCCAGTTGCCGAAATGCTGCAACGCAGAACAGCCCGACGCTTCGAGCGTCTGGCTGCCTCTTTGAACCCGCCCTTTCCCTTGAGATCGAGTCTGCCGCCGGCTATAATGGCTCCATCATGAAGAATCTATTGGACGGAATCGAAGATGTTTTGCTGATGGGGCCGGGCCCATCGAGTGTCTACCCGGAGGTCTACAGCGCATTGAGCCGCAGCACCCTTGGCTATATGGATAGCTACTTCATCCGCATTATGGACCAGATCAAGGCGCTGCTGCAGGAGTTGATGAAAACCCGAAATGAGCTGACCTTTCCCGTGTCCGGCACCGGCATGGCAGGAATGGAGACCTGCCTGGTCAACCTGCTCGAACCGGGAGATTCGATCCTCATCCTGATCAACGGTGTGTTCGGTACACGGATGCGGGAAATCGCCGCCCGGCTCGGCGCGGAGGCAGAGGTGCTGGAGTTCGAGTGGGGCAGGCCGGTCGAGCCAGAGGCGGTGGAGAAGAAGTTGAAAGAGAAGCCTTTCAAGCTCGTGGCTATGGTCCATGCTGAGACCTCGACCGGGGTGCGCAATCCCGCCGCCGAAATCGGCAGGCTGCTGCAGGGTTTGGATTCCCTGTATCTGGTGGACGCGGTCACCAGTCTGGGGGGGATCGAGGTCGATGTGGACGGCTGGGGGGTGGATGCCCTGTACAGCGGTTCCCAGAAGTGTCTGTCCTGCCCGCCGGGGCTTGCTCCGGTAACCTTTTCCGAGAAAGCGCTAAAGGCGATCGCCGCGCGAAAATCCAAGACACCGAGCTTCTACCTGGATGTCGATTTGATCGGCAAGTACTGGGGCGGCCAGAAGCGCAGTTATCACCACACAGCGCCGATCAACATGCTCTACGGTCTGTACCAGGCCCTGGTGCTGGTCACGGAGGAGGGCATGGATAAGGTATTCGCCCGCCACCAGAGGGTCCATGAGCGGCTGGTTGAAGGGCTGGAACAGCTGGGTCTGGCGCTCCTGGTCGACAAACCCTTCCGCCTGCCTATGCTCAACGCCGTAAAGATCCCCCAAGGCGTGGAGGATGCCGAGGTGCGCAGCGCCCTGCGCAGCAAACACAAGATCGAAATCGGGGCCGGCCTGGGTCCCCTGGCCGGCAAGATCTGGCGCATCGGGTTGTTGGGTCACACCGCCCGGGAGGAAAATGTCGAACGGTTGTTGGCTGCCCTTCGGGATGTTCTCTAGCTAGAAGATCTTCCCCGGATTTAGGATGCCGTTGGGATCGAAATCTTCTTTGATCCCGCGCATCATCCGGATCTGGGCGGAATCGATTCCCAGGGAGAGGAAGGATTTCCTCGTCAGGCCGATCCCGTGCTCCCCCGTGACCATGCCGCCCAGAGACACGGCCAGCCGGTAGATCTCTGCGGCGGCCTCGGGCGCCTGGGTTTTCCACACCTCTTCGGCAACATCCTTGATGATATTGACGTGCACGTTCCCATCGCCGGCGTGGCCGAAGTTGATGACGGGAAGTTGGTAGCGCTCCCCTATCTCCTTGATCCTGGGAAGCAGCTCGGGCAGTTGGGTGCGGGGCACTACGATGTCCTGGGTGTCCATGATGTGCTGCGGGCTCAAGTTTTGGAGTGCTTCGATGATCAGCTTGCGGGTCTCCCACAGCCTATCCCGCATCTGGGGATTGTCGGCAACCAGCACGTCGACGGCCCCGTTTTCCAGGCAGATCTCCCCGATCCTCTCGTAGTCGCGATCGATCTGGTTCTTGTCGTTGCCGTCCAGGGTGATCAGCAGGTGGGCTGCGGCCTCCCTGAAGGGAACCTCCTTTTCGATCAGCTTTTCAACAGCCAGGACGCTGTCCCTCTCCATGAACTCCAGGGCCACCGGCACGATCCGGGCTTTTATGATGTCCGACACCGACTGACCGGCTGCCTGGAAATCGTTGAAGGGGACCAGCAGATCCACCCGCTGCTCGGGTTTAGGCAGCAGGCGAAGGAGAATGCGGGTCACTACGGCCAGGGTCCCCTCAGAGCCGGTGAGCAGCTGGATCAGGTTGTACCCGGTGACGTTCTTCATCACCTTGGCCCCCAGCTCCATGACTTCACCGCTGGGAAGGACCGCCTGCAGACCGTTCACGTAATCCTTGGTCACCCCGTATTTGATGGCCCTGGGACCTCCGGCGTTTTCGGCGATGTTCCCGCCGATCGAGCAGGAATCCAGGCTTGCCGGATCCGGGGGGTAGAACAACCCGGCCGCCTCCACCTCCCGGTGCAGATTGCCGGTGATCACCCCCGGTTCCGCGGAAACCATCAGGTTCTCTTCGTCGATCTCCAGGATCTTGTCCATCTTCTCCAGGGACAGCACCAGACCGCCGAACACGGGAACGGATCCGCCGCTCAAACCCTGGCCTGCGCCGCGGGGGGTGACGGGGAAGCGTTTTATCTGAGCCAGTTTGAGGATCTCTGAGACCTGTTCGGTCGTTTGGACCCGTGCGACCGCCTCGGGGAGGTGCCAGAGCTCGGCCACCTCGTCGTGGGCGTAGGCATCCAGATCGTCCGGGGGGGTGAGGAGGTTCCCGTCGCCCAGGATCCCCCTCAGCTGCTGCAGCGTCTCATCGTCGATCTTCTTGTACATAGTCGGATTTGCATTATACTGACTGGCAGGAAGAACAGGAAGAGGCTCGGAGACTCATGGCAGGCAAATTGTCCGGAAAGGCGCGAGGCGCTTCATGGTTTCGCCGCTGGTTGGCGCTGATGGGACTGTTGCTGATGCTTCCGGGCAGCTGCGCGGATCAGGACGGGCGGGAGTACATCGAGCTGGACAGCTACGATATGGAGGATTTCGAGCCCTTTCGGGAGTTGCTGATCGAGGATGAGTTTGACGAGCATCCGCAGCTGGTTGAGCACACGGTTTACCATCTGCAATTTGATCTTGGTGATCCTCCGACGGAGATCCTGGCCCGTGCCCGGGTCCGCTTCACAAACAGCGAGTCTGATGCGATCCGAGAGATCCCCTTCTTCCTCTATCCGAATCTTACTCCCGGCCGGCTGGAGGTGCGCTCGGTCACCGCGGATGGACTGACCGTCGAAGCGCAGTTTCGCAACCGCCGCAGCCGTCTGCTGGTGCCGTTGCCCGCACCGCTAGAGCCCGGGCAGAGTGCCTCGATTCTGATAGAATATCATCTGTCCCTGCCTGTGAGCGAGGAGGGGCAGTACGGGGGATTCGGATACGCCGGGGGCGTGCTGTCGTTGGCCTACTGCTACCCGATGATTCCGGCCTGCGAGGGATGGGACCACCCCCTGCCGGTAACCTACGGGGACTTCACCTTCAACGAGGTGAGCTTCTATCTCGTAGAGGTTTCGATGCCGGAGGAGTTCATCCTGGCTGCGCCGGGTATCCAGCTGGGTTCGCACCGGAGCGAGGGGCGCCGGGAGGTGGTTTTTGCCCTGGGTCCCGCCCGGGATCTGTACCTGGCCCTGAGCAGGGAGTTCGCTGTGCTGAGCGAACAGGTAGGGGAGACGGAGATCCGCAGCTACGCCCGGGAGGTGGATGAGGCCGGCTCCCAGCGGGCTCTTTCGACGGCTGCGGCGGCGGTCCGCAGTTTTGGAAAACGGTTCGGAGTTTATCCATACCGGACCCTGACTTTGGTGAGCGTTCCTTTCTACGCCTATGGTCTGGAGTTTCCGGGAATCATAATAATTGCCCGCAGGCTGTACGATCTGGACCAGAACTACGGCGGTATTCCCGCGCCGATCCTGCTGGAATCAACCACGGCGCACGAAGTCGCGCACCAGTGGTTTTACGCCTCGGTGGGAAACGACCAGATGCTCGAGCCCTGGCTGGATGAAGCCCCGACCCAGTACGCCACTTGGCTGTACTACGTGGATCGCTACGGCGGCGACGCCGCCCGAGGGTTTTACCAATCCCTGGAAGAGCGCTGGGACCGGGTGGACAGAGCGGAGATCCCGATCGGCAGACCAGTGAGCGAATACACGCCGAAGGAGTACGGGGCCATCGTGTACGGCAGGGGACCGTTGTTTATTCAGGCGTTGTCCGAGCACATGGGGGGGGATGTTTCCGACGGGTTTTTCAGGGAGTACACCAAAGACTTCGAGTGGGATATCGTCGACTCCCTCGAGTTCCAGGCGGCCGCCGAAGCGGCCTGCAACTGTCAGCTGGACGAGCTGTTCGAACATTGGGTTCGAGACTAGGAAAGGCAGGAGTGTAGCGATGGAAGATCAACCAAACATCATCCTGATCCTCACCGATCATTTCCGGCGGGATGCACTGGGACCGAGCACGCCGAATCTGATGTCCCTGGCCGAGAGGGGAGTCCAGTTCGCTAACGCCTACTGCGCCAGCCCGCTGTGCCAGCCGTCACGGGCTTCGATCATTACGGGGAAGTTCCCCTCTCAGCACGGCATCTGCGGGAATCAGGCGGATCCGATCCGCCCGGATCTGCGCTCGACCACCTTCATGCGCCATCTCCAGCGGGCCGGCTACTACACGGCTTTGATCGGCAAGCACCACTACCTGGATCGCTTCGGAATCGGCATGGATGTGACCGATGACGACGAGCAGATCAAAGGATATGGATTCGATTCGGTTATCCAGGTTGTGGATGACGACGAAAACACGCACAACGACGATGCCTACACCCATCATCTGCGGAAAAAGGGCCTTCTGGAGAAGTTCCGCGATGTTTTCGACGAGCTGGCCTGGGAATGCAAGCCCCACCCCTTCGCTGAGGAGGATACCCCGGACGGATTCATCGGGGGCAGGGCCGTCGGGCTCATCGAGAACTATGACCGTGCCCAACCGCTGTACCTGAACCTCTCCTTCGTCGGTCCCCATCCTCCCTACTGGCACCCTGGAAAGCTCCAGCACGATCCGGAGGCGATGCCTGAGCCCCTGGGCGACCCGACCGACGCGGCGGTGCAGCGGGGGTCGGTCAAGTATCAGGCCCTCTCGTTGAGCACCCGGGAGAACCGGGCTCACTACATGGACAAATGCGCACTGATCGACCGCTGGATCGGCAAACTGATGGAGGCCCTGGAGAAGAGGCGGATGCTGGACAGCACCCTGATCGTGTTCGCCTCGGACCACGGTGATAATTTGGGGGATTTCGGCATCTGGGACAAGCGCTTCTTTTACGAGCAAAGCGTGGGCGTTCCCCTTATAGCAGCCGGTCCCGGTGTTCAAGGAGGGGACCGGCGCAGCGGCCGGCGGATCAGCAAGGCTCTGGTTTCCCTCCTCGATCTCTATCCCACGTTCCTCGAGCTGGCAGGTGCGGCGATACGGTACGAACATACGTTTTGGGGCCGATCCCTCGTGCAGCTTTTTCGTGCAGAAGCGGGCACGCAGCATCCGGCCGTTTTCGCCGAACTGGCAACCTCCGTGATGATCCGCACCGGCAACTGGAAGCTGGTGTTCGATCCCGAGCAGGGGGGAATTACCCATCTGTATAACCTGGCGAGGGACCCGCGGGAACTGGAGAATTTGGCGGGTCTGCCGGGATATGAGGCGGTTACGTCGCGGCTGATCGAACGGATCCTGGCCCACCGCATCCGGATCAGCCAGTACACCCACGGCAAAGAGGAGAAAAGACTCCAGAGACTCCGCATCTCCTGAACGAGCTCGCGGATTGGCTTTACGGTTCGAAAAGTGTGCCTACATCCCCGAAAGCGATATTGACCTACATGGTATACCATGTATAATAGGTTTAACTATACCGAGAGTCCCTCGGGACCATATTGCGTCGACGGTTGAAAACCCCGCTTGCCTGTCAGGTTTTCGACCGGGAAACGACGTCCCGATCGTTTCTTCCCGTCGGGATCGATGATCGGGATACGAAATATGGTGAAAAACCCACAAGGAGGATAGGAAATGAAAAAAGCACTCATTTCCCTCGTGATTCTGCTGGTAGGGGGCGCCCTGCTGTCTGCCGGCGGACAGAGCCCATCGGCGCCGGCACCGTCCGGGGCCGCGGAAAAAACCCCGATCGAACAGTACGATCCAGGATTTGCCTTCCCAACCGGGAAAGTCGAAATTTCCTACTGGCACGTACTGGGGACCCGCCCGGGATTCGACGAGCTGGCAAAGGAAATCGCCGCCGCCTACACGAAAATTCACCCGAATGTAAGCATCACTGTCCGGGACATTCCCAATGCACAGCAGAGAGCGATCTTCAGCGCCGCTTTCGAGTCCAACACGGCCGGAGACATCGTCTGGGTCGAAGCCCAGGTCGGTCTGATGGCCAAAGCGCTGCGTCCATCCCCATCCTGGGCTGTGACCTTCATGGAGGATCTGTTTACCCCCTACGTACTCAGTCTGTCCAAGGTCAAGGATGAGTACTACGGCTGGAGCGGGGCCGAGGTCGATGCGGGACAGATGCTCTACTACCGTGCGGACCTGTTCCGGGAGGTGGGATTGAATCCCGACGATCCTCCGGAGTTCATGCCCGAGCTGCTCGACGCCGCCCAGAAGCTTACCAAGATGGAGGGCGGACAGATGTCTCAGGCCGGTATCGCCCTGCGCTATGCCGGGGGACACCAGGGAATCGGAGACAAGTTCAGCAAGTACGCGGCGGCCTGGGTGGACACCCGCAAGAACTTCTACTACAACGAGGACTACACCGACGTGATCTTCGACGATCCGGGCTGGATAGAGGCGGCCCAGTTCTTCCACGACCTGGTCTTCAACTACAAAGTCACCAACACGACCCTGCCCACACCGATCCAGGCCTTCGGGCTGGGTCTTGCAGCCATGACGAATCGGGAGTCCTTCTTCGCCGGTTGGCTGAAGGAGAACGCGCCGGATGCGGAATACGGCATCGCTCCCCTGGCCAGCGGTAAGGCTCCATTCGGAAAGTATCGCACCGGCGCCATGCCCTGGCTGGCCCTGAACTGCGTCACCGTGGATTCCAAGAATCCCGACGTGGCCTGGGATTTCAACATGTACCTGGTGAACGAGAAGAACGAGCTGCTCATAGCCAAGAACAACGGGGGGATGTCGAGGCTAAAATCGGCCCAGGATGATCCCTACTTCAAGGACCTCCCGTACTTCGACGTGTTCCAGACCATGACCCAGGAACGGCCCATCGTGCGCAACGTGTATCTGGATCCGAACACGCTGCAGGCCGAGCTGGAAGCCAAGCTCGGGGAAGCCGCTGCTGATCTGCTTACCAACGAAAATGCCGATGCGGCTGCCCTGATGAAGGGCATGGCCGAATACGGCCGCAAACGGCTCAAGGAGATCGGCGCCCGCTGATCGGCTGAACATCTCAGGCAGGCGCCCGGTGCGCCTGCCTGATTCATCTTCGAGTCAGGACCCGGCCCATGTAGGAAACGATGCGCCCAGGAAAGAAGTTCATCCACGATATTTCCCACCCGATCCTTCGGTGGGGATACATATTCGTAATTCCCGGGATTCTCTCCTACCTGCTGTTTACCTTCTATCCTACCATTCGCTGTCTGGTACAGTCGCTGCATCTGATTCGGGGCGCTAACAACCCCTGGGTGTTCAACGGCTTGAACAACTACCTGGAGATATTCCAGGACCCGATTTTCTGGGGATCTCTGAAAAACACCTTTTACTACGTGGCTATGACCGTCCCGATCGGCACGGTCATAGCCCTGCTGGTGGCCGTGATTCTCAACTCGATCGTCGGGGCCCGAGGATTTTTCCGCGCCCTGTACTTCATTCCCAGCGTGGCCGGGGTCATCGCCGTGGGCATCGTTTTCAACTGGATGTACGAGCCTTACCTGGGGGTCCTGAATCTACTGCTGAGCAAGGTGGGAATTCCCCGATTAAATTGGCTGCGGGATCTGAAGCTCGCCCTGCCGAGCATTGCCGCCATGAACATCTGGCAGACCCTCGGCTACAACGTCGTGATTTTCCTGGCAGGGCTGCTCGCCATTCCCGCAGAGTTGTACGAAGCGGCCGACATCGACGGGACCAATCCGATACGCAAGCTGTGGAGCATCACCGTCCCCCTGGTAGCCCCATCGATGTGGTTCGTGATCATCAACAACACCATACGGAATCTGCAGGTTTTCAGTGAAATATTCGTGATGACCGGAGGCGGACCGGGGCACGCAACCACCACTGTCGGTTTCCGGGTGTATCAGTATGCCTTCCTCTACTTGAGCTTCGGCAAGGCCAGCGCCAACGTCATGGTCCTTCTGATCATTATCCTGTCGGTGACTCTGCTGCAGCTGCGTTTCTTCGAACGACGAACCCGGGTGGAGTTCTAGGATGGGAGAGGCGCAATGAGCTACAGAACCAGACGGAGCGCTACTACAGTCATCACCTATCTAGTTCTGACAGTTATGGCCCTGATCATCCTCTTTCCCTTTTTTTGGATGATCTCCACGGCATTCAAGCCCAACACCGACATCATCAAGCGCCCGCCGATCTTTCTGCCCACGAAACCGACGTTGAAACACTTTCAGAAAGTTTTCATGGAAGTCCCCTACTTCCGCACGCTGTACAACAGCCTGTTTGTATCGGGCATGACAACTCTGATCACGATCTTCTTCTCCACGATGGTGGGCTACGCCCTCGCCAAATACCGTGTAGTGGGCCTCAATGTGATCTTCATCCTCATCCTCTCCGGCCTGATGATCCCGCCCTTTACGATCGCCATCCCACTGTACATCGTGGCCTCTCAGATCCGGCTGGTGGACACCCTCTGGGGCGTGATCATCCCCTTCTCCATCAGCAACTTCGGCATCTTTCTGATGCGCCAGTACTGCATGGGGGTACCCCAGGATCTGATCAGCGCCGCCCGGATCGACGGGGCCTCGGAGTTCACGATCCTGCTGCGCATCGTCTTCCCGGTCGTGGCTACGGGGTGCACGGCTTTGGGAATCCTCAAATTCCTCTTGACCTGGAACGATCTTTTCTGGCCGTTGATCATGCTGACCGAAGAGACGAAGAAGACCCTCACCGTGATGCTGGCCACCTTCATCGATTTCGAACGCTTCGTCGACTACGGGTTGCTGATGGCCATGACCACGATGGTTGTGATCCCGGTAATCCTGTTGTTCGTGGTTTTTCAACGAAGAATAATCGAAGGGGTCGCCCTGACGGGAATGAAAGGATAGGTAGGCATATGCTGGTGGAGAACAAGGTAAAAAAGAAGCTACGCGAGGGGCTCCCGACCTTCGGGTCCTGGATCATGATCGGGGACCTGGCATCAGCCGAGATCATGGCAGATGCCGGCTTCGACTGGATTACCGTGGACATGGAGCATACCTCGATCACCTATGAAACCCTGCCCGTTCTGATTTCCGGTATACGGTCTCACGGGGCGGAAGCCTTCGTGCGGATCGAGGACAACAACGCGGCGGTGATTAAACGGGTGCTGGACTGCGGTGCGGCGGGTATCATAGTTCCCCTGATCAACAGTGCCGCGGAGGCGCAGGCAGCGGTCAAGGCGGCCAGGTATCCCCCCGACGGCGTGCGGGGTGTTTCTCTTGGTCGGGCCAGCGGCTACGGAAACAACTTCAAGGATTACTTCGACTCCATCAATGAGCAGGTGCTGGTGCTGGCCCAGATCGAACACTATCGGGCCGTGGAGAAGATCGAGGAGATCGTAGCGGTAGATGGTCTGGACGGCGTTTTTCTGGGACCCTACGACCTGTCCGGTTCCATGGGCATCGTCGCCCAGTTCGACCATCCCCGCATGGCCGCGGCCAGAAAGCGGGTAATCCAGGCGGCCGGCAAAGCCGGCAAGGCCATCGGCATACACGAGGTAAGCCCCGAAGCGCAGGCAGCCAAAGCGCTGCTGGAAGAAGGGTTCAACTTCATAGCCTGCAGCATCGATACGATCTTTCTCGGCAACTCAGCCCGCAAGGTGGCCGGTGAGCTGAAACAGATCTCCGGTTGAAGGGTGGAGCGGTGAAACAGGATGTGCTGGCCTTGGCGGATCTGAAGCAGCAGAATGACGGGAAGCACCCTTCCAAGGAGACCCTCAATCATCCCGGTCTGATCCGCCTGGCTTCGGGTTTGGACCCGTATACTCAAACCCCCCGGGCTTATCTGGAGGCTTACAGATCCCTGGGTATCGATCTGATCAACAGAGTACCGGAGGACAACGCCCCGCCCCCGCTGGAGTTCGGAGAAGTGCGGGACGTGGGGGGCGGCTACAAGGAAGCCTACCTGGGGGTGTACAACACCGTGGCCCGCCACGTGTATCCCTTTGCCTCGGTCGAGGATTTCTGGCAGGCGGACTCCGTGGATCCGATATACGGAGAGCTCCGCACGCCTTCCCCGCACCGCCTGGATCCGGGTGAGATCCGGCGGAAAAGCAGGCTGCTCGGAGAAGTGGGGCTGTTTTACTACATGCTCTACACGACCCTGTTCATGTGGGGGGTCGAGTACCTCGGCTGGGAGGTGTTTCTCATGGCCGCGGCCATGGATCCCGAGGGTTTCGAAGAAAAGTTCTTGCAGGTCGTGTTTCCCAAGTCCTTCGGGATGATCGAAACACTGGCGGAACTCGATTCGCCCTTTGTGTTCTGTCACGACGATCTGGCCGATGCCAAGGGTCCGATGTTTCCCCCGGCCTGGTACGAGAAGTACATCTTTCCCCGCTATGAGTGCCTTTGGCTCCCGGCCAAGGAGCGGGGCAAGCAGATCATCTTCGTTGCCGACGGCAACATGAGCGAGTTCCTCCTGCCTCTGCGGGAGTCGGGGGTTGACGGCGTGATGCTGGAGAATCCCGCAACGGACTTCGATCGCATCCTGGAGGTATTCGCGGACAAGATAGTGATCGGCGGGATCGAAACGGGCGTGTTGATGCACGGATCCGCACAGCAGGTCAGGGAGCACGTGTTCGAGGTGCGGGAGCGAACCCGGGGGGTTGCGGGCTTTGTCATGTCGACCCCCGGCGGGATTCACGGAAACCTGCCGCTGGATAATTTGGCGGCCTATTTCGACGCCAGGGTGGAGACCGGACACACCCCGGCGGGGTGGCAGAAGCAGGGCCGGGAAAGAGGAGTATCCTAATGGAGCGGCTGAGCGTTGAGGAACGCATCCAGGGATTCAAACGGTTCTTCGCCATGAACAACACCGAAGGTCCCCTGGTAGGCTTCTTCAGGGAGACCTACTACCCACTCAAGCGCTACAGAACCGAATCCTTTCTGCCCGACGGGAAACTCTCGCCCCCTGCCGTCGATGTGGAGGCGTTTCTCCCGGAGTACGAGCGTCTGTTTCAGCTTCACGACGAAACGGCAGGGGATTTCATCTGGAGTGCCGCCGCCTTTTGGGGGATTCCCTGGGTCGAAGCCCTGGCCGGCTGCCCCGTGGTTGCCGATCACACCACCGGATCGTCCAGAAGTGAGAAGCCGGAGCATCCGCCGGATGCGCAGCACATTCCGGTTTTCGATGGGGACGATCCCTGGGTGCAGAAAGCCCTGGAGTTTTTGCACGCCCTGCGCCGGCACAGCGGGGGACGTTTTCCCCTGGCCACGACCCTGATGCGGGGAATCTCGGACCTGCTCGCCGCCCTGTACGGCAATCCCGATTTTCTCTATGCCCTGATGGATCGACCCCGAGAGATGAAGCGGGTCGTCAGAAAGCTGACGGATCTCTGGATCGCCTTCGCCCGATCTCAGCTGGAGGAAATACCAGATTTTCATGGAGGAACCGGATCGTTCTACTACGCCGTGTGGCTTCCGGGAAAAGGTGTATGGCTGCAGGAGGACGCCGCCGCGCTGATGTCTCCCGAGTTGTTCGGGGAGTTTGTCGCTCCGGCAGTCCATGAGATGGCGGGCAGTTTCGACTCAAGCGTCATTCATCTTCATCCCAGCACATACATTCCGGTGGAGCACCTGATTCGCGCTCCGCTCGACGCAGTCGAACTGCATATCGATTTCGGAGGACCGGGGGCGGAGGAGCTGTATCCCTACTATCGGCGCATACTCGAACACAAGCCGCTGATCATCTGGGGGGATCTTACCCCTGAGGATCTGGATTTCGTTGCCCGCAAGCTGGACCGGCAGGCCCTGGCGCTTCTGCCCGTGGTCGACTCCAGGCGGCAGGCCGAGGAGATCTGGACTCGTTTCAAAGCAGGATGAGAAAGGAACAAGACCGTGAAGGAAGTCGTAGTTTGTACCGAAGAGCAGTTCGTGAAGGGGGAGCAGACCTTTTGCGAGTACGGATCCGAATACCGGTGGATCAGCTGCCCGGAGGAGGAAGAGGTGCTTGCCCGCTGCGTCAGTGAAAACAAGGCCCGCATCGTGATACTGGGGGTGTACAAGTATCGGGACCGGTTGTACCGGGCCTTGAAGGAGTCCGCCGGGGAGGGACCGGCTCTGATTGCCCGCCACGGCGTTGGTTACGACGGCATCGATCTCGAGCGGTGCAAGGAGCTGAACATCCTGGCCACGATCACTCCGGGTACCCTGGATCTGTCTGTAGCAGAACACACGATCGCCATGATGCTGGCCGTGGTGCGGGAAATCCCCGCCCTGGATCGCTCGGTGCGAGAAAACCGCTTCGCTCCGGTTACGACCTGCGAGGTCGCGGGCAAGACTCTGGGAGTGGCGGGTTTCGGAAAGATCGGCAAGCAGGTGGCGAGGATCGCCTCCCACGGGCTGGGGATGCAGGTTCTGGCTTTCGACTGCCTCAGCATGACCGAACAGCTGGTTCAGGAGGAAACAGACGAGCAGGAGTTCATGGGCAGGTACGGTCTGACCGGCTGCCTGACCGACTATGAGAGCTTTGCTGAAGCCGTTGACGTGCTCTCTATCCACTTGCCTGCCACGGAACAGACCCACGGATTCTTCAACGCCGAACGGCTCGCTGTTCTGAAGTCCTCGGCTTATCTGATCAACACGAGCCGGGGGGCGTTGATCGATGAAGAGGCTCTCTACGACGCCCTCAAAGCTGGACGGCTCAAGGCTGCAGCGCTGGATGTATTCCGAAGCGAACCCTACGTTCCGGTGTCTGCGGACAAGGACCTTCGGCGGCTTCCCAACGTGATTCTCACCCCCCACGTTGCTTCAAACACGCTGGAGGCAAACTTTCGGGTGCAGCAGAATATCCTGCAGAACATCGAGAAATTTCTGGATGGGCGATACCAGGATATGACCCGAATCGTGTAAGGAGGATCGCTTTGTCTTCCCTGGCAGTAAAATTCTTGTATCAACGACAAGGGGCGGCGGATGGCTGATTTCCGAACCGAGTATGAGAAGGTCTATGAAGCGATTCGCAATGCCGTCATTGCCGGGCAGTACGCGCCGGGGGAGCGTTTGCCTCAGAGAAAGCTGGCTGAGACCTTCGATACCACGACGATTACAGTCCGGGAAGCCCTGCGGTTTCTGGAACAGGACGGTCTGATCCTGATCGAACCGAAATGGGGCGCGATGGTCGTCGAAATCACGCCGGAGAAAATATACGGCCGCTACATCGTCCGGGAAGCCCTTGAAGGGATGGCCGCCCGGTTGGCTGCCGAGAACGTGACGGAGGAGGAAAAGACGGAGCTCATGAAGATGGCCGAGGAATGCGATCGGGAGCTGGTCAGTGACCGGATGAGCCGCCAGGACAAGGCCAGCCTTCACTACAAGCTGCATGAAAAAATCGTGAACATCACCCGATGTCCGGAATTGATCCAATCGATCAACAGAAACAACCTCCACACGGTCATCCTCTCGAATGCCTATCATATCGATTGGCGTCACGACAACCCGCAGCGGCATCGTACCCTGGTGCAGAGTATTGTCTCCGGCGTTCCGGACCAGGCCGAAGGAACCATGAGGGAACATGTGCGGGACGGCTATGCTATGGAGCTAAAGGCACTTCAAAACGGAACCTGACCAGGGCTTACCCTGCGCAGCTGGCTGAGCTGCCGCAGGTAGTCGTACCACTTTCTATCTTGCTTGCCGTTATGGATTTCCATCAAGGCTTGTCGTATCAGATTGCCCATTTCTCTATCGCCCGGCGAATAACCCCTTCAGCGGGACCGAAAACACCGGCTCGGGTCTCAAGCCCTCGCTTCTAAGAACGGCATTGGCCGACAGGAGAGCGGAGGTAGTCGCCGCCTCCATCAACATCGCCGGATAGGGCAGCCTGACCCAGTCGCCGGCCAGATAGAGGTTGTTGATCTGCGGGTCATAGGTCGGCCGCCCGGCGTACAGTCCCGTGTGAAAAGCCGTGAAATCATCCCGCAGCTGATGGTACTCGTAGAGGACCTTTGCCGCTTTGAGCTCGGGAAGATAGGCGTACAGCTCCTCCATGAAGTGCTTCCGTATATCCGCTTTTCCGGGAACATCATCCGGCACGGCGTAGGAGTGCAGCTCGAATACCCCGCCTCTCGTCTTTTTGGCCCATTTTGCCGAAGAATCCTCCAGGTTGTGGTATAGGGAAATCGAGTCGAGCAGTTTGACCCGTTCGGTGAAGATGAAGAAGGGAAGCTCCTGTTCCAGCGCCCGGTCCATCCAGAGGCGCAGAACCGAATAGCGTTGGGAGGCTTTCAAGCCGGAGAGTTTTCGGAAGCTGTCCGGATTTTCCTCTTTGAAGAAGGCGGAGCTTTCAGCGATCGATCTGGTGCCGACCACATCTGCGGCCAGGACTGCGTAGTCGAATGCTTCCCTTCCCACGGCAAAGCCTTCTCCCCGCCGCTGCAGCCGCTTTATCGGTTTGCCCATTTTGATCCGCGCACCCCGGTTTTCCAGGTATTTCCTGGCGGGGGCGAGAAAAGTGGTTTCGAAGTCATCCCTGAGCACATCGTATATCAGACCCAGATCATTGGAGAGAAAGTAGAAGTGGAAGCTCTTGATCATTTCCGCCATGGACATCAGATGAGACTCGGCGAAGAAGGCTCTGGTGAAGGTGCTGAAGATCACCCGCATTTCGGGGGGAAGTCCCGCCAGTTCGGCGAACTGCTGATAGGACAGGTTGTCGAACTTCGCGAAAGTTTTTTCCGCATCGTATTGGAGGAAGGCGAGAAGGCGCCGGGATTCGGGATTCTTCATCATGTCTCCGAGCTTGTAGACCTTGTGTTTGGCCATGGAGAGCATGTTCAGAGCCGGAGTGGTCTTGATCCCCTTGAAGCCGTAGTTCCCGTGTTCCAGAGTGGAGATCAGGTAATCTTCGATCGGGATGAGGTATTTGCCGGAACCGATCCGGCCCAGAAATCCCCGCAGATTGTAGTACTGTCTGAAGAAGGCATGAAAGCCGTGTTCGACCTGGATGTCGAAGCCGTCTTTGAACCGAACCGGCCAGGATCCGACCTTGCCGCCCAGATAGTCGTTGCTCTCATACAGAGTCACCCGCAATCCCCGCTCGGCAAGCACCGCCGCCGCCGCCAGGCCGGCGATGCCCCCTCCGATGACGGCAACCGATCGTTCCCGCCGAGTTTTCTCGGGCAGATTCTGATCTACGGTGTTTACCTGCAGGCGATTGCCCCCCAGACGTTTCATGATGATGCTTGCGATCGGACCTCTTATTTTGCCCATTGTTTCACCTTTCGATATCGATCTTTCGATTCTTCCAGCTTACCTCGTGCAGGAAGAAGGTTCGAAGCAGGGATACGGCAAATACCGCTGCAAAGAATACAAACGGGAGAGGATACAGTACAGCGGTGTAGAAACCGTAGTTGCCCATGCGGGATAGAATCCAGTATATCTGCAGGATATAAAGAACGTGGAGGACAATCCAGGGAGCGGCCGCCTGCAGGTTTGAGCCGAGCAGCAGGATCAGCAGCCAGAAGGATACCACGAATCCTCCGGCGACCCAGCAGATGACCGGGATGAGGATTTTGGGAGCAGACACCTGAGCTCCCGAGGCCATTCCCTTGGTAAATCCGGTAATCAGAGATCCGATCCCGGCGGGGTACATCCGAAATGAGATCGTTCCCTTGCCGCCGTAGTTGTGAAGCCTTAGCCCGGCTCTGTCAAACGCCTGCCCAAGGGCTACATCCTCCAAAATCGCCCCTTTCACAGCCTCGTGCCCCCCGACCGTCAAATAGTCGTCCCTGGAGCAGACCACACAGGGTCCGAAGGCGCCAAGGTCGCGGGATTTTTTGCCTCGGACGGTGAAGGAGCCCATACTGGCCATGATGATGATATTGAAAAGAGCCGAGAGCCGTTCGTAGAGGCGCTTCATCCGGTGATAAGGCCAGATGGAAAGCAGTCCGCCGTGCCGCAGATAGGAGTGCAGGATTTTCTGCAGTCCCCCCGCCTCAACGCTGGTGTCCGCGTCGAGAAAGATGAATATGTCCCCCCCTGCCTGCCGGGCTCCCTGCCAGCAGGCCCAGGGTTTGCCCAACCAGCCTGCCGGAAGGGGGGCGGCCTCGATCACCTTCGCGCCGTACTGAGCCGCCACTGCAGCCGTCCCGTCTTCGGAGTGGTCGTTCACAACAATGACTTCTCCGATCCCGGTAATCTGCCGTTTCAGGGATCCGAGCACAGCAGGCAGGGTCAGTTCTTCGTTTCGCGCCGGGATGATGACGGATACCGACGGCGTCTTGTCCCCTTCTGTCTGCAGGCTCCCCCGGGAGGGGTAGGGAATTTTCCAGAGCAGCAGAAAGGCTAAGAGCCAAATGAGAGTCAGAACGGCAAGTGCGGCAATCGTCATTCTTTTTCGTAAAGCTACCTCCGGAGTGCCCGGAGGTCAAGAAAACTGCCCGTTTCCGTTTCTTGACCATTGAACCTGTTCTTCATATTTTCAACCCTGAAAAAGGAAAACAGAATGATCAAACACGCGCTGTCGAAGTTGCGGATGATATTTTTTGGATTGTTGGTCCTTGTCGGAGTCCCGTCTCTGCCGGCCGACGCCTTGGAAGACGGGAAGCTGCTGTTGGAGCGCGCCACGGTGGGTTTGTTCAACGAAACCCTGCCCCTCTCTGCACTGCGAGAGCTCTTGGGCGGCAGCCTGGAGGCTTTTGCAGAGTCACAGGAACCCTGTGAGCGGGATTACTGGCGGGCGCAAGCCTCCTACCTGTACGGTTTTGTAGAGCAGGGAGAGGGCCGTTCAAAAGAGGCGGAGCGAAGATTCACCCAAAGTTTTGAGCTGGCGGAAAGCGCGTTGGGCTGCGGGGAGTTCAGCGACGGCTATCGGCTTCTGGCCGATACCCAAGCCCAGCTGCTCATGTACAACGGCATGATGTACAAGATGCAATACGGCCCTGCGGTACGGGAGTATGCGGAAAAAGCACTGGGGCTGGATCCGGGCAACATCAAGGCGAAGCTGAATCTCGCCCTGTACTACAAGAATGCCCCGGCAATCGCGGGAGGAAGCGAACGAACCGCTCGGGAGATCCTTCACGAAATCGAACGCTCGGGAGGGCTCGAGCCTCTGGACAGGTTTTCGGTCAATGTCTGGCTGGGGATCTCCTACGCGGAGAGTAAAAACGCTTCGATGGCCCGGAAGTACATCGACCAGGCTCAGGAGATCTATCCCGGCAACACCTGGCTGCAGGAGATCATCGCGGAGCACTCCCTCTGAGGGGCGAGTTGGCCGGGCTTCGACCACAGCTACTTGTTGCTCGCACCGAACCGGGCTAACAGGTTATCCCAGCGAACATTTATCGGTTCTCTTCCCCTGACCACGACCCGGCCTTTTTTTCCTGAGAGTATGGCCTGATTAAGCCGATCCAGCAGATCCTCTTCCTGTTTTTCGAGCCACTCTATGCCTTGAAAGGTCTGCTGATTTACCCGGAAGACTCTGTCGGCCATGAAGAAAGCCTCGGGACGCTGATCGATGAGAAACTCGCAGCGGATACCCAGAGGCAGCAGGTTTACATCGGCGTCGCACAGCTTGAGGATGTGCCCGACGCCCCGCTGGAACTCGAGGGGGCGAACACCGGAGTAACGCAGGACACCTTGAGGAAAAATGCACACGGCGTTTCCCGGATCTCGGAGTACAGCCGCGGAGTATCTGAGAGCCTGATATGACCTGCGGGCAAAGCCCGGTTCGATTCCGAAGGCGCCGATCCTGCTGAAGAAGCGGTATTTGGACAGCTGTTCCTCCAGCATCATCAGATAAGCTTTGCGTTTCCAGATTTTCTTGTTGAGAATGTAGAAGAAAAATCCGTCCCACCAGGTGCTGTGGTTGGGGGTGATCAGCAGAGGAACAGTGGGATCGATGTCCGGAACAGGACCGAGAAAGCGCAGGCCGTGAAAGTGATTTCGAAACTGCCCTGTGATGTAGGGCAGAAAGATGAGCTCCGCCCAGGGTGAGTGCCGTGCAGGGGTCATACATCCCACCTTGTCATGATTTTGATTTGCCTACAAGCTTCAAAGTGTGCTCCTTTGCCTTCAGGCGAGCAAGCAAGCAGGCGAGTTAACTTGATTGATTCAGTAATATTAATTATTTTTAGGGTATGAGTGATAAAACCGAGCGTGCAACTCTCGTGGTCACGGGGATGACCTGTGCCACCTGTGCCCTGCGCATCGAGAAGGGACTGAAAAGCTTGGCGGGAGTCAGTCAGGCTTCCGTAAACCTGGCCACGGAGAAAGCGACTGTTGAGTACGCCCCCGGGGTGATCGAGGACGGCCAGTTCGAGAAGCTGATCAGGGATCTCGGCTATGATGCGGTCAAGGAAGCGAGCCGGGACACGGCATCGGGAGTCCCGGCCGATGGTACCGATAGGGAGAAGGAGCTGCGCGCGCGGGAGATCCGCAAGCTGCGTTGGAGCCTAATCGTATCAGCCGCCCTGAGCTTTCCCCTCTTGACGGCGATGTTTGCGGGGCTGTTCCGGATCGAAGCTCTGATGTTT
The DNA here is from genome assembly GCA_964588355.1 of uncultured Spirochaetaceae bacterium. GTDB lineage: Bacteria > Spirochaetota > Spirochaetia > SZUA-6 > DRHE01 > JAFGQJ01. The sequence goes on from CAZPPB010000010.1 coordinate 40,986, forward strand.
CTTCACAATCCCGTTGTCCAGCTGGCCCTGGCCACACCGGTTCAGTTTGTCATCGGGTACCGTTTCTACAAGCACGCCTTCAAAAGCATAAGATCCGCAAGCCCCAGTATGGATGTGCTGGTAGCCCTGGGAACCAGCGCCGCCTATTTTTACAGCATCTACAACGGATTCTTTCGCACGCTGCCGGCGGGAGAGAATCCAGCCTTATACTTCGAAGCATCGGCGATCATCATCACTTTGGTCCTGCTGGGGAAACTTCTCGAGGCGGCGGCCAAGGGCAGGACCTCGGAGGCGATCAAACGTCTGATCGGATTGCAGCCGAGAACCGCCCGCCTCTTGAAGGACGGTGAGGAGGTTGATATCCCCATCTCCGAACTGCAGGTTGGGCAGACCGTGCTGGTTCGCCCGGGGGAAAGAGTGCCGGTGGATGGCCAGATCCTTGACGGATCCTCTGCTGTGGACGAAAGCATGATCACCGGGGAGAGCTTCCCCGTGGAAAAGACGACGGGAGACAGGGTCATCGGTGCCACGATCAACACCTACGGCGCCTTCTCCTTCAGAGCAGAGCGGGTCGGCAGGGACACGATGTTGGCTCAGATTATCCGGGTCGTGGAACAAGCCCAGGGGTCGAAGGCGCCGATACAGCGTCTGGCCGACCGGGTTGCCGGGATATTCGTCCCGGTTGTTCTGGGCGTGGCCGGGGTGACTTTCCTCATCTGGCTGCTGGCGGCGGGCAACCTCACCATGGGTTTGATCAGCGCGGTGGCGGTACTGGTGATAGCCTGTCCATGTGCCATGGGACTGGCCACTCCGACGGCGATCATGGTGGGCACCGGAAAAGGGGCGGAGAACGGCGTATTGATCCGCAGCGGCGAGAGCCTGGAGCTGGCCCACAGACTCGACGCAATCGTGTTCGACAAGACCGGAACGATCACCCTGGGTGAACCTGCTCTAACGGATATCCTTTGCTTCAACGGCCGGAGCCGTGCGGAAATCCTGAGCTTGGCCGGAGCCGCTGAGAAGAACTCCGAACATCCACTCGGGGTGGCGATCGTCGAAGCGGCCCGTCGGGAACTGGGCAAAACAGAAGAACCCAGCGACTTCCAGGCCACTGCCGGTAAGGGGGTGCGGGCGAAGATCCGTGACCAGGAGGTCCTGGTCGGCACCCGCGGCTACCTGGCCGAGTCCGATGTCCCCCTCGGATCGATCGAAGATCAGATCTCAAGCCTGGAGGGGGAGGGCAAAACGGTCATGCTTCTGTCGGTGGATGGAGAGGTGCAGGGGCTACTGGCGGTCGCCGACAGGGTCAAGGACAGTTCCCGCACGGCTATTGAGACGCTGAAGGCCATGGGCCTGGAGGTGTATATGATTACGGGGGACAACCGCAGGACCGCCGAGGCCATAGCACGGGAAGTCGGAGTGGATCAAGTCATGGCCGAAGTGCTTCCCGAGAGCAAGGCCCGGGCGGTTGAACAGATCCGCGAGCAGGGAAAGATCGTAGCCATGGTCGGAGACGGGATCAACGATGCCCCGGCACTGGTCACCGCGGATATCGGCATGGCCATGGGAACCGGCACGGACATCGCCATGGAGTCGGCGGATATCACCCTGATGAACGGAGATCTGATGAGCGTCGCTACGGCGATTCAGCTTTCCCAGAGGACGATGCGCAAGATCAAACAGAACCTGTTCTGGGCGTTCTTCTACAACACGATCGGAATACCGATAGCAGCGTTGGGTATGCTCAATCCGATCATCGCCGCAGCCGCCATGGCTTTCAGTTCCGTGTCGGTGGTCAGCAACTCGTTGAGTTTGAAGAGATTTCGGGTGAAAAAAGGAGTTTGAAAATGACGAGCAGAATTCTCGATGTAGAAGGAATGAGCTGTGATCACTGCAAGATGGCCGTCACCAGAGCGGTAAGCTCCCTCGAGGGGGTAAGTTCCGTGGAGGTCAGTCTGGAAAACAATACGGCTACTGTAACCTTCGAAGAAAGCAAGCTGCCCCTGGATTCCATCAAGCAGGCCATAAGAGCCCAGGGCTACGAAGTGGTATAGCGCGTCGATGTTTCCGTACAGCATGAATGCAACGGAGCAAAAAAGTCGTATCATCGGTGTACAAACCGCGGGACTTCCAGGTACCATGAGCTGCAACGAGGGGAGACAGATGCTCGAACGACGAGATGCCAAGCGTGTTGATCTTACAACGAGTGTTGCCCTGTGGGTGGAAGATCTCGAGGTGAAAACAAAGATGATCAACTACTCCGATGACGGCGCGTTGTTTAGGATCGAGCCCTCAGATCATGACAAGGTGTCCACGGAAACCCTGGGCAAGGATGCGGTTTTCGTACTGAAAGTCAAAAACAAGCCGGACAGGGAGTACACCGGGGAGATCATCCGCTTCTTCTTCAAAGGTAATGATAAGTTCATCGCCCTAAGGTTCTGGGAACCATACCGGGAGCTTTCGTAGATCTTGAGCTACGCCCAGCTGCCGGTAAGCATCTGGCCGGTCAGCACCTGGCCGGTCATATCCCCAAAGATCGCCTCGATGTATAGTTTAACGACTTCTCGGACTGGAACTCCCGGTTCGCTCATCCCCCGCTTCTTCGCCGTCTCGGCTATCAGGGGCGGGCTCACGGCGTTGATGCGATGCTGGCCTTCCCGATCCAAGGCAGCAGCCCGCACGAAGCTCTCCAGCCCTCCATTTACCATCGCAACCGGAGCGCTTCCCGGCCATGGCCTGTGGGACAGTATCCCGGCGGTCAGTGTAATGGACCCGCCCTGGCTCAGCGCTGCCCCGGCCAGTCGAACAACGTTTACCTGACCCATTAATTTACCCCGGATGGCGGCGAAGAAGTCGGCTTCCGCAAGCTCGTCGAGGAGGCCGAAGGGACCGCTTCCGGCGGCAACCACGATCGCATCCAGGGGGGAGAGCCTATCCAAGGCGGAGCGAATCGAATCAGCATCTTCGATGTCGATGGGAATTTCGGTGGAGCGGGAGGCCCTGAGAACCTCATGGTCGGGATGCAGCAGCTCTGCGACGGCCTGCCCGATGGTTCCGCTTGCCCCGATCACCAGCACGCGCATGCTTCACCTCCTGAAGCTACAGCCTGTTTTCTCGTGAATCCCAGAGCCCGTCCTCTGCAGCTCTACATATTGGCGATGATCTCGGAGCCGAACTCCGAAGTCTTCAGCAGTTTCGCGCCCTTCATGAGCCGGGCGAAATCGTAGGTCACGGTCTTGTTGGCGATGGTGGCTTCCAGGCCTTTGATGATCAGGTCCGCAGCTTCCTCCCAGCCCATGTAGCGAAGCATCATCTCCCCCGACAGGATGACAGAACCGGGATTAACCTTGTCCTGATCGGCGTACTTCGGGGCTGTCCCGTGGGTCGCTTCGAAAACGGCGTGACCGGTGGCATAGTTGATGTTCCCCCCCGGTGCGATCCCGATTCCCCCGACCTGGGCGGCCAGGGCATCCGAGGCGTAGTCGCCGTTCAGATTGGTGGTCGCAATCACTTCGAACTCCCGCGGGCGGGTCAGCACCTGCTGCAGGAAGATATCCGCGATGACATCTTTGATCAGAATTTTACCTTCCGGCAGTTCTCCCTGCAGTTCATCCCAGGGGATACAGCGATCGGCAAATTCCTTCTTCACCAGCTCGTACCCCCACTTCATGAATGCCCCTTCGGTGTACTTCTGAATATTGCCTTTGTGCACCAGGGTTACGCTTCTGCGGTTGTTTTCTACTGCATAGTTGATCGCCGCCCGAATGAGACGATGAGAACGGGTGATGCTGATCGGCTTCAACCCGACCCCCGAGTCGGGGAGGATCTGCCAACCGAACTCCTTCCTGCAGTAGTCGATCAATTTGCCCGCTTCGGCACTGCCCTGTTCGAGCTCCATTCCGGCGTACACGTCTTCGGTGTTTTCCCGAAAAATCACCATGTCGACCTGTTCAGGATGGACTACCGGGCTGGGAACCCCCCTGAACCAGCGAACCGGACGCACGCAGGCGTACAGATCAAGAATGAGCCTCAGCGCCACGTTGAGGCTGCGCATACCGCCGCCGACCGGCGTGGTCAACGGTCCCTTGATCCCTATCAGGTGTTCCTTGAAAGCCTCCACGGTTTCGCCGGGAAGCCAGTTTCCGGTTTCTTTGTACGCTTTTCCCCCGGCCAGAACTTCCTTCCAAACGATCTTTCGGCTGCCTCCGTAGCCGTTCTGCACCGCTGCGTCGAAAACGCGGACCGCCGCAGCCCAGATGTCCGGCCCGGTTCCGTCCCCCTCAATGAATGGAACAATCGGTTGATCGGGAACCTGAAGGGTCCCGGCTTTCATGGATATCTTCTCGCCCTTGCTCATATTCAGTCCTTTCTGTTTTCGTTCCTCAACTGGATAGCCAGCAACGCCCGCCGTTCTCCGTTTTCGATGTGTCGGCGTACCGCCTCGACTGTTTTTTCGCGATCCCGGGCTGTTAGAGCCTGGAGGATCCGTTTGTGCTCGATGATCACCTCCTGAACGACCCGGTCGTGCATTTTGGAAACGTCCTCAGCAAAATAGCGCATCCGCATCGATCGCTGCAGGATGTTGTGCAGGGTTTCTTTCAACAGCTCGTTGGAAAGGTGAGAGTACAACAACTCATGGAGGTGGATATCAGATTGGATGTAGAGATCCCCATCCTGAGATCCCCTCTCCAGCATGTCGAAGGCCTCGTTCAGCTCTTGGATTTCCTGGGTTACATCCTGTTCGGCGGTTAGTCCGGCGGCATAAGGCTCGAGAAGTTTCCTAACCTCCCAGGTATCCCGGATATCCTCTTCCTGAAAAGCGGTTACTCTGGCCCCTTTGTTCGGGATTAGTTGAACAAGGCCGCTGCCTTCCAGGCGGATCAGAGCTTCCCGAATCGGAGTGGTGCTCACCCCGAACTCCTCGGCCAGGCGATCGATTTGCAGCTCTTCCCCGGGCTTGTACGAGTTGTTGACGATCGATTGCTGAAGTGCCTCATAGATCTGATCCCGGATTGATTTTAAAACCGTTTTCTTGGCCACCGTGTCACCTCAATATCTGTATGCCCGACATCAGGCATTTAATATTGACATATTATAAAATATATTCTACATTTTACAAGATGCATCGGATCATTTTCTGCTCGAACACAAGAATTCGACGATTTTCGAAGGCAAATAGATGCTGCTGTCAATATGAATATTATTGACAAAAATTGTCAACAATAACATCTTTTAAAAGAACAGAGTGCTGCGAGGATAACGGGTGCCGTGAAGAGAGTTGCCGACCAGATAGCAGAATTTTTGAAACAGATCGGGGTGCGCTACGTATTTGGCGTTCCCAGCGGTCCCTGGACCACCTTCATGAACGCCTTTGAGAGAGCGGGATTGGAGTTCGTCCTGGTCAGCAACGAGGCCGGCGCCGGCTTCATGGCCGAGGTCTGCGGCAGGCTTACGGGTATACCCGGGGTTTGCTACGGAACCCTGGGTCCCGGGGCGACCAATCTGAGCACCGGCGTGGGCGGGGCGCTTTTGGACCGATCACCTTTGATCGCCTTTACCACCGAACCCCCGGATTCCATGCTGGGACGCACGACCCAGATGGCCATCGATCACCAGGCTCTGTTTCAGCCGATTACCAAATGGACCACCCGACTCTCGCAAGATCGGGTGGAAGAAACCCTTTGCAAAGCCGTGGAGGTGGCGACCTCCGGAGTGCCCGGTTCGGTCCACATCGGGCTCCCGGCGGATATCGGGGACAAACCGGCACAAGAGAAAGGCTTCGAAGCCCCCGTTGTCGGGAAAGTCAATCCCCCGGATCCGGATTCCATAGCCGCGCTCGTGGATTTGTTCGCTAAAGCCAGTCGTCCGCTGCTTGCGGTGGGGCTGACCGCGGTCCGCAGCAAAGCCGGAAGCTGGATCTGCAAAATCGCCGAAAAGCACAAAGTTCCTGTGGTGCTGACGCCCATGGCCAAAGGACTGGTCCCGGAGGATCATCCGGCCTACGCGGGGGTGCTTTTCCACGCCCTGAGTGACATCGTGGCGGAAACGAACCGGCAGGCGGATCTGGTTGTCGGCATCGGGTACGATCCGATCGAATTCAATTATGAAGATTGGCTGCCCGACGTTCCTCTCATTCATGTCGATACGGTGGCAGCCGATGTGGACCGGAAGCGATACACGGTTGCTCTGGAAGTGGTGGGTGAGATAACACCGGCTCTTGAGGCCCTGGCTGAATCGGAACCAAAAGAAAAGGACTGGGACTTCGAGGCTCTGGCGCAGCGACGTACCCGCATGTTTCAACAGCTGACCCCCAAGGGGGATCGGTTTGGTCCGGTAGCCGCCTTGGATATACTGCGCAAAATGCTGCCCGAAGATGGGGTAATGACCTGTGATGTCGGAGCCCACACCCACCTGATCGGCCAGCAGTGGCGCACCCCTGGACCGAACCTGCAGATCATGACCAATGGCTGGTCCTCGATGGGCTATGGCGTACCGGCGGCAATCGGAGCCAAGCTCTGCCGGCCCGATCGTCCCGTGGTTTGCGTCACCGGAGACGGGGGATTTCTGATGATGGCCGGGGAGATGGCTACCGCCCTGCGGCTGGGGCTTCACATCGTCTTCCTGGTACTGGTGGACCGGCGCCTGGAGCTGATCCGGATCAAGCAGGAACGCAAAGGGTACCCGAGATATGGAACCTTCCTTCACGGGCAGCAGTACACCTCTGCGGCCAACATATTCGGAGTGCCGGTGGTTTCGGCGGGAAACCTGTCAGACTACGAGGCGGCTTTGAAGCAAGCCTTTGCCGCGGAGGGACCGGTCGTGGTGGAGGCTTTCATCGATGGTGAGGAATACGACGGGCTAATCCTTCATAAGCACAAATGAGCTCCGCTGTCAGCGGAGAAAACAAAAATAGAGGAGGTCAATATGAAGAGGAATCTTCGACCTACACGGAATGTAACGCGACTGGTATCGATCATGGCGTTACTCGGACTGATTTTGGCAGTCATGCCGGTGTTTGCCGGCGGTGAGACGGAGACGGCGACTGGAGAGGTCACAAAGATCAACCTGGCGCTTGGTGATATCGAAACAGTAGAAACCCTGCACCTGTTGATCGCGCTGGAAAAGGTGAAGGAAAGGGGAATCGACGTGGAGATGATTTCCTTCAAGTCCGAAGATGTTGCCGCCCAGGCGGTCGTCAACGGCCAGGCGGACATCGGGATCGGCACGCCCTATGCGCTGATCCAGAATGTGAAAGCTCCCATCCGCATCTTCTTCCAGCTCAGCACCCTGCTGTTCTTCCCGGTGGTGAACACCGAAT
>CAZPPB010000011.1:0-45581 GCA_964588355.1 uncultured Spirochaetaceae bacterium
AAGCCGTCGTGGCGTTCCAGCACCACGATCTCCTGACCCCTCTTTGTGCGGGAGAGGCGCTCGGCAACGGCCAGCCCTACGACTCCGGCACCGATGATTACTATATCTACTCGATCCACGAGCCCCATAATAGTGATACGATGCACGGGAAACAACCCCTCAGGCTCTCAGCGGGTCGATTTGCTTTCCCCCGCTGCCCGTGTCATACTAAAGATCGAGGAGGCCGGGATGGACGAAATCTTGAAATTGAGGGAACAGCTTTCCTTCCACCTGTCAGGCCATGGAGCCCACATCGATTTCGATGCCGCGGTGGAGGGATTGCCTTTCGATCTGACTGGGAAACAGGTGCCGAACCTGGCCCACACGGCCTGGCAGCTGGTCTACCACCTGCAGATTGCCCAGCGGGATATCCTGGAGTTCTGCCGAAATCCCGCGTACCTTTCCCCGGAGTACCCCTCCGGGTACTGGCCTAAAGACCGGGCTGCGGAGAGCGAAGAGCAGTGGCTGGAGACGATCGCGGCGTTCCGGTCGGATCTTGGGGCAATTATCGATCTGGTGAAAGATCCGGACAACGATCTATTCGCTCCCTTCACCCACGGCAGCGGACAGAATCTGCTGCGGGAGGCGATCCTGATCATCGACCACAACTCCTACCACATCGGACAGCTCGTCGATATCCGTATGCTCCTGGAGGTACCGGTCCGGGATTGGTAGCGCAGCTCTAGAGATCTTTGGCGTACAGCCGGTAGGTCTTGTAGATCCGGGCGCCCCAGTTTTCCATGGCGTTGCGCATCGGATGGTTGTCCTCCAGGATCCAGGAGAACTCTCCGCGATGAAATCCGTGCTTGTTGCCGCGGGTATAGGTTTCGTAGTAGAGAACAGCGTCCAGCCCCATCCCCTGGAACTTTTTACAGATTCCGAGGGCCAACACCCGCAGCATATCGATCTTGCGGGAATACCAGAGCAGTTTCAATATACCGAAGGGGAAGAGGCGGCCGTTGACGCGCTTCAACGCCTGATTGAGATTGGGAAGAGCCAGTGACCAGCCGGCCAGCTCGCCGTCCACGTAAGCGAACAGCACCAAATCGGGAATGGCGGCCATCTTGAGGTCGTCCCCGAGATGCTCCAGCTCCTTGTCGGTCCAGGGGACGAAACCCCAGTTCCGTTCCCAGGCATCGTTGTAGACGATCTTGACCAGCTTGATTTCGTCTTTAAGTTTCTTCATATTGACGGGCCGTACCGTCACCTTCTTGCGCTTGCGGACCAGCTCGGCCACCCGCTGGATCTTATCGGAGATGGGGACGATATCCTCCATGTAGTAGGCGTACAGGTCGTGGGCCTTGGTCAGTCCGAAATCTTCGACAAGCCCCACGTAGTAAGAGGGGTTGTAGGGCATCTGCAGAACCGCCGGCTTGTCGAAGGCGTCGATCAGCAGGCCCAAAACGGTGTTTGTAGAGGGGTTTGTGGGACCGAGCATCCGGTTCATCCCCTGCTCGCGGATCCACTTCCCTGCAGCGGAAAACAGGGCCCGCGACACGGTTTTGTCGTCGATAGATTCGAAGAATCCGAAGAATCCGCTTGTTGCCTTCTGGAACTCGTTGTAGTTGTCGTCGACAATAGCCGAAATCCGGCCGACCGGTGTGCCGTCCCGGTAAGCCAGGTAGTTCTGGACCCTGCTGTGCAGGAAGAAGGGGTTCTTTTTCGTGTCCAGGGTCGTTCTCTGTTCGACAAGGAGGGGCGGAACCCAGTTGGGGTCTCCCTTGTAGATCTTCCAGGGTAATCTGATAAAAGTCTTGAGCTGGCGCCTGCTCGCGACCGGGATGATCTCAAGCGGTTCTGGCATACCTATTTTTACAGGCAATTCGTTCGATTGTCAAACGCAGAAAACGGCCGGCCTGGCATCACGTACCTGGAGCGGCCGTCAGACATCCAGAACCACAGTCGCTTTCCAGCCCCGATCGTCCCGGACCAAACTGAAATTGTAGAACGTGACGGCTTTCACGTCCGTACCCAGGTGGTGGATCTTCGGATCGATCGTTTGACCGGCGGCCCGGGCCCTCAGTTTGGCCGGTTCCCCGTCCGCTTCGCGCCAGTGGATCCGGCACTCTTCGATTCTCAACAGCAGACCCTCCGCGTCCTTGTAGTAGATCAGTTCCTGAAGAAAGTTGTGCAGGAGCAGATCCAGGTTCGGTTCTTCAAGGGCGATGCTTCTGCTTTCAGCTCCGGCGATGTCGGTTGGGTTCTCGATCATCACCTGCAGGCTTGCCTGCCAGGCGGTTGTGAACAGCTCTACCAGGGTGGTGCCTCGAGCCTCGAAGGCCACGTCGGCAACGGTCAGATCGTCCAGGTAGCGATACGGCATCACCGCCCCCGCTATCCTTTCACGTTGCCCACCGGAACCAGTTTCACCACCGGCCGGCTCAAGCCGGCAGCCGCGGTCGTTTGGACCACCTGGTCGATATCCTTGTAGGCGGCTCCGGCTTCCTCTGCCAGTCCGGCGTAGGAGGCGCTGCGTATGTAGATGCCCTGATCCCGCAGGCGTTTTTCCAGATCCTGTCCCCGAAACTGCTTTTTGGCCTGACGGCGTCCCATGGTGCGTCCGCTTCCGTGGGCCGTGGTGAAGAAGCTCTGCCGTCCGCTTTCAACTCCGGCCAGCAGGTAGGATCCGGTCTCCATACTGCCGCCGATGATCACCGGCTGCCCGGCTGCCCGGTACTCCTTCGGAATGCCCCTCATGCCGGGAGCGAAGGCCCGGGTGGCGCCCTTGCGGTGTATCAACAGATTTCGCTGTTTCCCTTCCCAGGTGTGACGCTCCACCTTGGCTGTGTTGTGAGTCACATCGTAGATCTGGTGCAGCCCCAGGTCCAGGGGATCTTTGCGGAAGATTTCGGAGAACACCTCCCGGATCCGGTGGAGGATCACCTGGCGATTGACGAAGGACATGTTGATGGCGCAGTTCATGGCTTTGAAGTAATCCTGACCCTCCTCCGAGGTGAAGGGAGCGCAGGCCAGCTCTCTGTCCCGGATCGGAATGCCGTATTTGGACTGCATCACCCGCAGGAATCCCTGCAGATAATCCGTGGCGATCTGATGCCCGAAGCCCCTGCTTCCGCAGTGGAACATCAGGACCACCTGATTCGGGCGGTCGATCCCGAAGGCCGCGGCCAGTTCCCGGTCCAGGATGTTCTCCGGCCTGGCCACCTGGATCTCCAGGTAGTGGTTGCCCGATCCGAGGGTGCCGATCTGCCTGCACCCCCGCTCGACGGCTTTCTCGCTTACCTTGGAGGCGTCCGCATCTTTGATGCAGCCGTTTTCCTCGGTTCGGTCCAGATCTTCCTGAATGGCGAATCCCTTCTTCAGGCACCACTTCATGCCCTTCTCGCAGAGGGTTCGAAACTCGCTGCGGGACAGTTGCAGCGATCCTTTTCCCCCGACCCCGGCGGGAATGCTGTTGAACAGGCGGTCCACCAGGAGTTGTATTTGAGGCTTGACCTCTTCCCAGCTCAGAGAGGTGGCCACCAGGCGCATGCCGCAGTTTATGTCGAAGCCGATGCCGCCGGGAGAGATAACCCCCTTTTCGGAGTCGAAGGCGGCCATGCCGCCGATGGGAAAGCCGTAGCCGCTGTGGCCGTCGGGCATGCAGTAGGAGTAGCCCACGATCCCCGGCAGCGCAGCCACGTTGGCGGCCTGCTCGAATACTGCCGGGTCCATCGCGTCCAGCAGCTGTTTGCCGGCATAGATGCGCACCGGAACCTGCATTCCCTGTTTGTAGGATCGCGGGATTTCCCAGAGATATTCGTTGATCTTTTTGCAGCCGGCCGGAGCCATACTGTAAATTTAGTGTGTCCGAGGCAGTGAAATCAAGGCGCTTGTTTGTATATACTCAGAAACAATGGGCTATCTCAGAATGGCAATCCTGCTTCTTTCCGTTTCCCTCGTGACAGCCTGCGGCAGCGGCGCTGCGGTTCGCGAGATCCCCGGCAGGGCGGGGAGAGCTAATGACTATCCCATCGTTCTGGTGCATGGTTTGCTTGGCTTCGGCCGGGAGGAGCTGTTCGGCTTCAAGTACTGGGGGGGCTTTGTCGATCTGCAGGAGCAGCTGCGCGAGGCGGGTTATGAGACCCACACCGCCTCTGTAGGACCGATATCCAGTGTTTGGGATCGGGCCTGCGAACTGTACGCCTGCATCAAGGGCGGGCGGGTCGACTACGGGGAAGCCCATTCGCTGCTGTTCGGGCATGAGCGCTACGGCAGGAGCTATCCCGGCCTCTACCCCGAGTGGGGCGAGGAAGATCCGGAAACAGGTGAGATAAATAAGGTCCACATCGTAGGTCACAGCCTTGGCGGACCGACCGGCAGAGCTCTGATTCAGCTTCTGGAGCAGGGTTCCCCGGTGCCGGGCCAGGGGGATCATCCGCTGTTCCGGGGAGGCCGATCCTGGGTGTGCAGCCTGACCACGATCTCCTCCCCCCACGACGGCACGACCTATGCCTACCGGCATGACTGGGATCAGTCTATGATCAAACCGGCCTTCACCTTGCTGATCTCGATCAGCTCCAGCTCCCCCGAACTGTACTACGATTTCAAGCTCGATCAATGGGGGTTGGCTCGAAAGCCCGGGGAGGATTTCTACTCGTACCGGGACAGGGTCTTACGCAGCGACATCTGGTCCCATTCCAACGATACGGCCTACTGGGACGGTTGCCCCGAAGGAGCCATGGACCTCAACGGCTGGGTGCGGGCTCAGCCTTCTGTTTACTACTTCTCCTGGGCAACCGAGGCGACCTATCGGGATCCCCTGACCGGGACTCAGGTACCGGAAATCGGGGTAGCGGCACATATGGCTTCCATCGCCCGATTTATCGGTTCATACTCCAGGGAAGGGGACACGGATCTGCCGATCGACAGCTCCTGGTGGCAGAACGACGGGATCGTCAACACCAACTCGATGGACGGACCGACCCTGGGATCCGCAGACAGGATTCAGCGGTTCAGCGGAAGGCCGGTACCGGGAGTGTGGAACTATATGGGACTGCTCGAATCCACGGATCATCTGGATATCATCGGAATTCCGACGGCGGACAGCGATCTCAAGCGTTGGTACCTCTCTCTGGGCGCTTTGCTCACCTCGCTGCCGGATGCTCCATAGCAGAGGAAGGACGCCGGGACAGTAGAATAGCTGCCCCGCTACCCAGCACCAGAACCATGGCCGCGGTTACGGCGAACATCGGGCGAATCCCCAGGGCTTCGGCCAGGGCACCGCTGGCCCAGGGTCCGATGAAGATCCCCGCGGCGTAGACCGACTGGTGCAGCCCCATGGCGCTGCTGCGACTAGGGGCCGGGACGTCCCGGATGCTCATGCCCATCAACACGGGATAGCCGATTCCGTGTGCCGTGCCTATGCAGCCTTGGATAACGAACAACAGAAGGATGCTTCTGGACAGTGCGGCGGCGGCGATCGCCAGGGCAAACAGCACGTATGATCCCAGCACCAGCCATTCTGATTTGAGGCGGGAGCCGGACGAGGTGGCCGTCAGGTTCCCCAGTAAAAAGAACAGCAGATTCACCATGGCCAGGTAACCCAGGGCGACGTCCCCGGCTCCGAGCCGTACGGCCAGAACCGGCAGGAAACCCAGGGATATCCCGAAGAGGGCGTACTGGTTGATCGCTCCCATGACGGAGGGAAGCAGCACGTCTTTGCGAAGGAACAGCCGCAGCAATGGCCGGAGCTTCGGTGCTCCGGCAGGGGAGCTGTTGACCGGGACGGGCAGCACGAAAAGTGCCGCCAGGACGGCGGTAGCGGTGGATACGTAGAAGGCGAGGACGGGTCCGCCCCACTCGTTCAGGTACCCGTTCAAAGCCGTTGCGATGATCCTGGCCGCCGCGGTGACCAGGGTCAAAATCGCGGCCGCCCGGACGGTTTGCTCGGGCGGATAGAAGCCGCTGAATATCACCACCAGAGGGACCCATATCCCCTGTGCCAGACCGGTAAAGAAACGCCCGGCGTAGAGGGCGGGAATCTTCCCGGTGATACCCAGAGCCAGCGCTCCAAGGGCACTGACCAAAAAGCCGCCAACGAGGAACAGCTTCTCACGTCCCAGCGCGTCGATCAGGATCCCCAGGGGCAGACGCACCACGACCATCCCCAGCCCGTACATGGCCAGTACCGCACCGACCACCGCCAGGCTTCCCAACTTGCCCCGCAGGTATTCGGGCAGCGTCGGCAAGAACACGTACTGAGAGAACCAGAAGAGGAAGACCGCTGCGGCGAACAAGATCAGCTTGGCTTTTCGTTGCATGATTCGTCTGCATACCATGCCCGGGGGGGAGAGAAAAATCAAGCGGGGCGTGGGCGGACCGCGGCGGGCGGATAGATGGCGGGGCTCGGCGGTCCGGTGCTGCGGCGCCTCCCGGCGTGCGGGCAGATGGCGCCCTTGAAATCCGCCCCGAGGCGCTGTAGTGTTGGATGCATGAAAATCAGAACCGGTATCTTTATCGCGCTCATTATACTGCAGTTTGCCGCAGGGCACCTTTTCGCTCTGGGCCAGAGGGAGGAAAGCGCTCAAACCAGCGCCGTTAGTTCCGAGCCCCTTCCCCTCTCCAAGGTGGTGCTGTTCTCGAGCGGGGTGGGCTACTTCCAGAGGGAGGGAACGGTCAGCGGAACCACCGACCTGGATCTGTACTTCAAGACCAAGGACATCAACGATCTGCTCAAGAGCCTGGTGGTGCAGGATCTGGACGGCGGTCGGGTCACGGAGGTGACCTATTCCTCCCGGGATCCCCTGACCCGAACCCTGCAGAGCTTCGCCATCGACCTGACCGGCAATCCGGGTGTGGCCCAGATCCTGACCCAGGCGCGGGGAGAGGAGGTGGAGCTCACCACCTCTAAGCGGATCAGCGGAACGATCGTGGGTGTGGAGTCCAAGGCCACCGGTGAGAGCACCGCCGATACCTTCCTCAATCTGCTCACCGACTCCGGTATGCAAAGCGTCGATCTGGCCGAGGTGCGATCCTTCCGCTTTCTCAATCCCCAGCTGCAGACGGAGCTGAATCAGGCTCTGTCTCTCCTTGCCGAGAGCCGCAGCGCGGAGAAGAAGCGGGTCACCCTCGGTTTTTCCGGGGAGGGGAGCCGGCGGGTGAGGGTGGGCTACCTGCTGGAAGCCCCGCTGTGGAAGACAAGCTACCGCCTGGTCCTGGGGGAGGGAGAGGAGCACTATCTGCAGGGCTGGGCCATCGTGGAGAACACGACGGATGAGGATTGGCGGGATGTTTCCCTGAGCCTGGTGTCGGGACGCCCCATTTCCTTCATCATGGACCTGTACCGGCCTCTGTACGTGCCCCGGCCCACTGTGCAGGTGGAGACCTACTCCTCCATCGCACCCCAGCGATACGAGGAGGACCTGGGCCTGGCCGCAGCACCCCCGGAGGCTCCCATGGCCAAACAGCGTATGTCCGAGTCCCGGGCCGCCGCGTCCGAGGCCGGCGCCACGTACGAAGAGGAAGCATTGCGGGATGATCTGGATCTAAGCCAGGGAGTGGCCACTGCAGCCCAGACAGCGGAGGCGGGCAACTTCTTCCGCTACCTGATTCGTCATCCTGTGACCGTGCCCCGGCAGGAATCGGCCATGCTACCGATCGTGACTCAGACCGTGGAGGGCAGGCGGGTTTCTATCTACAACCAGAGGGTTCAGGCCAAACACCCCCTTCACGGCTTGAAGATCAAGAACACCACCGGTTTCGATCTGATGGGCGGACCCCTGACCGTGTTCGAGCAGGGAAGCTACGCCGGGGACGCCCGCATCGACAACCTGCCGGCCGGGGCCGAACGGCTGATCAGCTTCGCCATCGACCTGGACACGGAGGTGGCGGTGAGCGCCCGCAGCGTTCCGGAAACCCTGCTCTCGGTGCGCATCCTCAAGGGAACCCTGATCAGCACCCTGTCCCAGCGCACCGAATCCACGTACAAGCTCAAGAACTCCGACGAGCGCTCCCGCTCCGTGCTGATCGAGCACCCCCTTAGGACGGACTGGGACCTGGTCGCCCCGGCCGAGGCGGAGGAGACCACCCGCAGCAACTACAGGTTTTTGGTGGAGGTTCCCGCAGGGGGGATCGAGGAGCTGCTGGTGGCCCAGGAGCGGCAGATCGACAGGACCGTGATGCTCAGCAACATCAACGACAGCCAGATCACCTACTTCCTCAGCGCCCGCAACGTAGACCGGCGGGTCAAGCAGGCCCTGGAGGGCCTGGCTGAGCGCAAGTCCGCCCTGGCCCGAGCGGTGAGTCAGCGGCAGGAGGAGGAGCGTAAGGTCAACACGATCCACCGGGAGCAGAGCCGCATCCGGGAGAACATGGCCCGGCTGGAGAAGACCTCGGATCTGTACAAGCGCTACGTGGGCCTGCTGGACCAGCAGGAGGATCTGCTGGAAGAAGCTCTGACAAATATCGAGGACCTGCGGGCCAAGGAGCAGCAGCAGCGGGAGGAGCTGGACCGCTACATAGTGTCCCTGGATCTGTCGTGATCGTGCTCAGGCTCGATAGCCGAGGGCTGAAGAAATACTATTAGCTGTCTTTAGGGTATCCTTGAGCATTCCCGGCATTCTTTCGTCGGTGATCTCCTGGGTGTGGCCGGTGATGCCCAAGGAGGCGATGGTTTCACCGTTGCTGTTGTTGGCAGTGAAGGGTTTCCGGGGCGGGACGATCGGTGTGAGATTTGCATCCCGGGAGATCGCGTTGCTCATGGACACTACTTCGGCTCCCAGAACGTACAAACCGGATTTTACATGATTCAACTCGGGTGCTTGACACCCATACCCGGACATGCTATGATGATCGCAGCAGCGAACCGTGTTCGAGAGTACGAACGTTGTTCTCTGATTTCAAACGTATATGCCTGCAGTAGTCAAGCCGGTGCACAACGCCATCCGCATACTCGAAGTCCTGGGGCAGGAACAGAGGCTGGGTGTTACCCGGATCAGCCAGCTGCTCAAACTGCCGAAAAGCAGCGTCCATGACATTCTATCCACGCTTCACAACGACGGGCTGGTGGAGAAGGACGGCGAACGCAGCCACTACAGCCTGGGTCTCAGACTCTTCGAGCTGGGGAACATGGCCCGGGCGAATCTTGAGCTGCGGCGGATCGCCACGCCTTTCCTGCGCTCCCTGAACGAAGAACTCGATGAAACCGTGCACCTTACGGTCCTGGACGGCTGGCAGGTGCTGTACGTCGAGTGCTTCGAGTCCTCCAAACAGCTGCGTACCTATTCGGTCATCGGCGTACGGGCGCCCCTGCACTGCACGGCAGTGGGCAAGGCGATCCTGGCCTATTTTTCGGAAAAGCAGGTCAGCCAGATGGTCAGAGCTATGGGGCTGCCGCGGTTCACGGACAACACCATAACGGATCGCGAAAGCCTCGACAGAGAGCTGGCTCGAATCCGCCGCAGCGGCTACGCGGTGGACAATGCAGAGCACGAGGAGGGGGTTCGCTGTATCGGCGCGCCGATTCACAACCACGAATCCCAGGTTATGGCTTCGATCAGCGTTTCCGGACCCTCTCAGCGCATGACTCCGGAACGGGATGAAGGGGTAGGGGAACTGCTTATGAGCAGGACCGCCGAGATCTCCCGGAGGCTCGGTTACCGAGAGACATAGAGTTTTCAGATAGATTATTTTACCGGCCCACCGTTGGTGGACGGTAGAATATAAAAAACATTTTTAAGGAGGTGCTTTCATGAAAAGCAAAATCCTAATCCTGCTCCTGGCATTCGCCATGGTGGTTCCCTTTGCCTTTGCCGGCGGTGGCGGCGGCGAAAAGCCGGAACCGGCCGGACCAGCCCCGGAGGCCCCGCCCAAACAGTTCAAGCTCGTCTGGACGTCGGTGAGCGTACCGGATGATGCGCACACCAAGGCGATGTACAAGTTCAAGTTCGAGCTGGAGCGGATCACCGACGGACAAATCGAGGTAGAGCTGTACCACTCCGGCCAGCTGTTCAACCAGGAAGCAGCACAGGCTGCGGTCAAGAGAGGCACCGCGGACATGGTGTACGGCGGCCCGAACTGGTTTGCCCCCCATGATCCCAAATGGTCGATGTTCGCCATGCCCTACGTGTTCACGAACTACGAACACATGACCAAATTCTTCAATGGTGATGTGGCCAAACCGCTCTACGATGATTTCGCCAAGAAGACCAACGAGCGGCCGTTGGGCGCTTTCTACCTGGGCACCCGCCAGCTCAACCTCCGGGATATCGGCAGGGTTGTGCAAACCCCCGCCGACATGAAGGGCGTCAAGCTGAGAATGCCCGGCACCGCCACCTGGCAGTACATGGGCTCTTGTCTCGGTGCCAGTCCCACTCCCCTCAGCTTTACCGAGGTCTACATGGGCTTGAAAACGGGTACGATCGACGGGCAGGATAATCCTCTGCCTACGGACAAGAACGCCAAGTTCTATGAAGTCACTAAATACATCATCCTGACCAATCATTTCGTAAACCCGGTCATGCCTTGCATCAATGAACAGAAATGGCAGTCTCTCGGGCCGGAGCTGCAGGACAAGGTGATGCAGGCGCTCGAGGTAGCCCGCCAGACCTGCGATGAGTTGAACCTGCAGCAGGAGTCCGAGCTGGTCGCGTTCTTCAAGGAACAGGGAATGACCATCATAGAACCGGATATGGAGCCCTGGGTCGAGTTCGCCCAGAACAAGTATCTCAACGACGCCAAGATCACGGCGGAATGGGACATGGATCTGTTCAAGACGATTCAGGAGATGGCTCCGTAGCTTCTGCTCCGGGCGAGGAGAAGCCGACAAAGAACACTGAGGACCCCGTCCCCCGGATACGGGACGGGGTCCACTGCTATTAGATTCTCAAAAACCGAGGAGTGAGTATGTCCGCCGAAAAATCGTCTGCCTGGCGCAGGGTGGGACAGCTGCTGATCGACATTCCCGAAAAGTATGTCTCCAGCCTTGCCTTCCTTACCTTGTTCGTCGTTTTTGTGGTGCAGATCTTCTTTCGCTATGTGCTGAACAGGCCGCTGATCTGGCCGTACGAGCTGTCGATCTTCGCCTTCATCTGGACGGCCGTATTGGGGGCCTGTTTTGCCAAACGTTACAACGCGCATGTGGTCTTCAGCCTGGTCTATGATCGAATGAGCCCCCTTGGTCAGCTGATCTTCAGATTGATCGGCAATTTTCTGATTTTCACCGCATTCTCGATTGCCCTGTATCCCACCTTTGATTTCGTCAAATTCATGCGCATCGACAAATCGGTTGCCCTGAAAATCCCGTTTGATATCGCCTTCGGGCCGTACCTGATCTTCCTGGCTCTGATCATAGGGCGGGTCGGCTACGATCTGTACACGGACATCCGTAAGCTCGCCAAAGGAGAGGTGCGATGAACTGGGCGCTGCTCGTATTTTTGCTTGGTTTCATCTCTATTTTTATTTTGCGGATTCCGATCGCCCTCGGTATGCTCATGACCTCCACCTTCTACTGTCTGGTTGCCGGGATCGATATCAGTCTGGTGGCGGAGAAGGTGCTCACCAATCTATTCGCCAAGTACATCATCATGGCGGTCCCCCTGTTTGTTTTTACCGCCAACGTGATGAACACCGGCAGAGTCACCGAGATGGTCTTCAGCTTCGCCAACGGACTGGTCGGCCGCTTCCGGGGGGGGATGGGGCACGTGAACGTGGTGGCCTCGATCATCTTCTCCGGAATGACCGGCTCAGCGGTTGCCGATGCCTCGGGATTGGGGATCATGGAGATCGAGGGGATGCGGCAGCACGGCTATCCGGATGATTTCAGCGCTGCGGTAACCTCTTCCTCGGCAACCATCGGACCGATATTTCCCCCGTCGATTCCGATGGTCTTTTACGCCATGCTCTCCGGGGCTTCGATCGGCAACCTCTTTCTCGGCGGTATGGTCCCGGGCCTGCTGATCGGCCTCGCCCTGATGGGCTACATCGCGATTATCTCGAAGATCCGCAACTACCCCTACGGAGCGAAGTATACACTGCGGCAGTTTGTCGCCTATACGATCAAGGCCTTTCCCGCTCTCCTGACACCCGTGATCCTGCTGGGCGGCATCTATTCCGGGGTCGTCACCCCGACCGAGGCGGGCGCTTTGGCCGCCTTCTGGGCCATTCTGATTTCGGTGTTCGTGTACCGGGCCATGGGACCCAAGGCACTCTGGAAGGTCATTGTGCAGTCGATGCGGACCACCGGCACCCTGTCCATCATCGTGGGGGCGGCCTTCACCTTCAGCTTTATCGTGGCCAGGGAGCACATTCCCGACGCCATTGCCGGCTTCATGCTGGGGATCACGGACAACAAGTACGTGTTGCTGCTGGTGATCAATATACTGTTCCTGCTTCTTGGGATGTTCATCGACACTTCCACGATAACTGTGGTCTTCATTCCTATGGTTCTGCCCCTGGTCATCAGCCTGGGGATCGATCTGGTGCATTTCGGAGTCGTCGTGGTGCTGAATATGATGATCGGCCTATCGACCCCGCCGATGGGTATGCTCCTGTTCATAGTGTCGGGCATCTCAGACTGTCCGCTGGGCAAAGTGATCAAGCAGGCAATACCCATGGTTCTGGTGATGATCGCGGTTCTGCTGCTGATCACCTACGTGCCGGATATTGTCCTGTTCATTCCCAGGACATTCGGATTTTAAGTGTGGGGATCGATTAGAAAGCACGGCAGTGACGGCTAGGCAAAGAATCTGTAGGGCCATCGACGGGGGGGTGCCGGACCGGGTGCCGGTGGTGCCCAAGATCTGGGTAGACCTGGGTGCCCGGCTCACCGACACACCCCTGGCCGAAGTAGTGGCCGATCCCCTGACCGCACTGCGGGTGATCGCCCGGGCCGGTCGGGCCTGCCGGGTGGACGCGGTGCGCCAGTTCCACTTCCCCCGCCGCCGTATCAGGGAGCAGGGGGACCGCGTCTTCGAGATCGACGATCAGGGCGAGATTCTGGGAGAGATCGACATGCCCGGCGGCCTGGGAACCCATCTGCTGGATCCGAGTCATTTCGACATCGGGGATCCGCGCTTCATGGGCTACCACCACTACTGGTCGGCGGAGGCGCCCTTCGTCCGGGATCTGGATGGCGCCAGGCGGATCGCCGTGCCGCCCAAGGAGTTCTACGTGGAGCAGGGCTGCGGGCAGCGGCAGCTACAGGTGATCGAAGAGCTTGGGGAGGAGGTGGCGGTATTGGGAGACTGCTCCTCGGCCACCATGGCCTTCCTGGTCTGCCTGCGGGGAATGAACCGGGCCCTCTTAGACCTGATCGAGGAACCCGACCTGGTGCACGCCGTCATGGAAAAGGGCGCGGCCATGGCCATAGAGAAGGGTAAGTTCAACATCGACCTGGGATTGAAGATCCTGCGCCTGAACGACTCGGTGGGAAACATGAGCGTCATCTCTCCCGAGCATTGGCGGCGGTTCGTATTTCCCCACATGAAGGCGGTCTGCGACGCCCTGCACGCCTATGATGAGGAGGTGCGGATCTACTGCCACATCTGCGGCAACATCCTACCCATTGCGGAGGATCTGGTGCAAACCGGCTTGGACTGCATCGGACCGCTGGACCCGCTGGGGAAATTCACTCCGGCCCAGATCAGGGAACGGGTGGGGGATGCGGTATCCCTGATGGGCGGGGTCAACACCCTGACCTTCCTGGACGGGACGCCCGGGAAGATCATCGAAGAATCGGTGGCCTGCATGCGGCAGGCCGGAGCACAGGGGGGATATATTTTGTGCTCGGGGTGCGTAGTACCCCGGGGTGCGCCGCGGGAAAATCTCGCTGCCCTGCGGGAGGCAGCCGACACCTACGGGATCTACGAGAACGGGCAACTGATAGAAGCGTGAAATGAGCGTTTTGAAGCTGCGCAACCACATACCAATAGCCGGGCCGGCCCGGCGGGAACCGGCGGACGGCACGGAGCCGCGGTTCCGGGTGTCCCTTGGCTTCGAGCCGGCCTGGTACGCCCGGCGCTGCGAGGTGACGTTCACCGACCAGTGGCACAGGGATCCGGTGTACCGCTACGGTACGCTGGAAGCGATGAAGGCGGAGCTGATCCGCGCCTTTCCCGCAGTGCCCTACTGGAATCCACTGGACGATCGGGATCTGGCGACGATCTCCGGGGTCTACGGGGCCTACCCCATTCCCCATGCCTTCGGGGTCCCCCTGATCTACGGCGAGGAGCGCTGGCCGGCTCTGGACCCCAAGAGCAAGCTCTCCCTGGAGGAGATCGAGAGGCTGGAGTCCGACAAGGTTCTGCGGAGCCCGGTGGTGGAGGACATCTTCCGGCAGATGGACATCATCGAGCAGAAGTGGGGGACGATCCACGGTTATATCAATTGGCAGGGGGTGTTGAACAATGCCTTCAACCTGAGGGGTCAGGAGATCTTCCTCGACATGCACGACAAGCCCGAGCTGGTCTGGCGCTTCTTCACGGTAATCACCGACGTGATGATCGGCCTTGCCCGCAGGATCCAGGAAAGGCAGAGAGCATCAGGGTTCGCCATCGATCAGTTCAGCGTGAGCAACTGCGTGATGAACATGATCTCGCCGGCTGCCTACGCCGAGTTCGTTCGTCCCTTCGATATCCGCATCGCCCAGAGCTTCGAGCGCTTCGGAGTGCACACGTGCAACTGGGACGTCACCCCCTACATCGAGGTGCTCTCCGAGCTGCCCAAGCTCGGCTACCTCGATATGGGCATGATGAGCGACATGCGCCGGGTGCGGGAGACCTTCCCCGGCACGTATCGGGCGGTGCTCTACTCACCCGTCAAGCTCCAGGAAGACAGCCTGGAGGAGATCCGAAAGGACATGGAGAAGATCTACAACGACCTCGGTCCCTGTGATCTGGTGATGGCGGACATCCAGGCCTCCACTCCGGATGAAAGGGTTCAGGCGCTGCTCGACATCTGTGCGGATATCGAGAAGGGAGGGCAAAAGTGACGGCAAAATCAGCGGCTGCAGAACAGCCGAATATCCTGATCCTGATGACCGATCAGCAGCGCTACGATTCTCTAGGCTGCTACGGCGCGGACTGGGTCAAGACCCCGAATCTGGACAGGCTCGCCTCCCAGGGGGTGGTCTTCGACAACTACTACACCACCAATCCGGTCTGCACGCCCAGCCGGGCCAGCCTGTTCACCGGCAAGCAGCTGCCGGGCCACGGCGTGTACAAGCTCCACGACATCCTGCCGGAGGAGGAGATCTGTTTCACCAGGCGCCTCCAACAGAGGGGCTATCACACCGCCCTGTTCGGCAAGATGCACGTGAGCGGAAGGATCTTCGAAGAGTCGCGGCGCCACCCGAATGACGGTTTCGATGTCTACGAGTGGTGCATGGAGGCCATGCTGGCGATGGACTCGCCCCTGAACAGCTACGCTCCCTGGCTCAAAGAGCGGAACCCGGATTTTTACCGGCGATTGAAGATCGAGGGGCGCAGGCTCCTTCATCATCCCCGGGAATTACACCTGACCCACTGGGCTGCTGAGCGCACCATCGACTACATCCGCAGCGCCCCGAAGGACAGGCCGTTTTTCTGCAAGATGAGCGTGTTCGACCCTCACAACCCCTACGAGGATTATCCCCTGGAGATGCTGGAATTCGTGGATGAGAAGCGCATTCCCGGCCCGGTAGCGCGGCGCGAGGGGGAAAGACGGCCGCAGGGGATCCTGATGGAGCGCAACCACTCGTATCTCGGCGGGTTCGACAAGTTCAACCGGGAGGATTTTCACAAGATGCGTCTGGGCTATTTCGCCTCAATCGCCCTGTTCGATCTGGAGGTGGGAAGGGTTCTTCAGGCCCTGGAGGAATCAGGCCAGGCCGAAAACACCCTGGTGATCATGACCAGCGACCACGGGGACATGCTGGGGGATCAGGAACTGCTGGTCAAGGGAGCCTTCTTCTACGACCCCTCCGTGAAGATCCCCCTGATCCTGCGCTGGCCCGGGCGAATCCCGGCGGGGAAACGCACCGGTGAATTGGCCCAGATCCACGATCTTGCCGCCACGGCCCTGGCAGCGGCCGGATTTCCAACGGAGGAGATCACACGATGGATGCCCGAGGCCATGGACCTGATCCCCGTTGCCGCAGGGGGAAGCGGGCACCAGCACGCGGTCTGCTGCTACCGCAACAGCGGGATCAACGATCAGGGGGTTGCCTGGGACCCGCCGATCCACTGCACGATGTTCCGGGACGATCGCTTCAAGCTCAATGTGTACCATGGGGAGCAATTCGGTGAGCTCTACGATATGCGGGAGGATCCGCAGGAGCTCGACAACCTCTGGGAAGACCCGGAGTACGGCAAAGTCCGGCTGGGTCTTTCAGAGAAACTGTTGGAGTGGATGTTCGCCCAGGAGTTGAGCAATGACGCCCGGGGAGGTCAGGCGCTCCCGGATCCGAAAAAACGACTGGTCAATGCGCTGAAATAGCAGGAATAGGACCGAGATTGAGAGGTGGAGAAAATGCCAACCAAAAACAACGAACAGCTCAAAGGTGTGATCCCGGCGATCATCACTCCGATGAACGAGAAGGGAAAGATCGACTATGGTCTGCTGGAGAAGCAGGCCGTCTATCTGTCGGAAGGGGGGGTGCACGGGTTTTTCGTGGGCGGTACCACGGCCGAAGGTGCCTACCTGAGCACGGATGAAAAGCGTGAATTGTTCAAGGTGGTGCGGGGGGTGACCGAAGGCAAGCAGTTCCTCTGCGCCGCCTATATCCAGCCCTCTACCGCAGCGGTGCTCGAGCAGATGCGCGCGCTGGAAGCGAGCGAACCCGACTACGTGGTTGCCGTGACCCCTTACTACCTGTCCATGCGGCAGGAGGACATCCTGGAACACTACCGACGGGTCGCCGCTGCGGCTCCCGCCCCCCTGATCGTCTATAATATTCCGGGAAACACCCACAATCCTATCGCCCTGGAAACCGTCCTGGAGTTGGCGGAGGAAGAGAATATAGCAGGAATAAAAGATTCCACGGGTAACTTCATCGGATTCAGCCGGGGCGTGCTGGGCAGCAGTCCGGCAGGGTTTGTCTGGATCCAGGGGGAGGATTACCTGGACGGGCCCTCCCTGATGATCGGCTGCCACGGTATCGTGACCGGTTTGGGCAATGCCCGCATCGAACCGTACGTTCAGATCTACCGGGCCGCCCGGGAGGGGGACTGGCAGACCGTCAGGGAGTGCCAGGCCCGGATCAACGAGCTGTACGGCATCATCCGCCTCTGCGGCAATCCGATTGCGGCGGCCAAGGCAGCTGCCGAGCTGGCAGGCCGGGGCAGCCGCTGGATGCGCCAGAAGACCCAGAGCCTGACCGACGAACAGATGAAGGAGGCGGCCAAAATCCTGCAGGCCTTCGACGGGGGATAGAACCGATCGTCCCCGGAAAGCACAAGCGACCATCGATTGTTCAGCTCAGGGGCAGGCCCTGACCTTTCAACTCCTCCCTGACCTCTTCGTACAGCTTCCGGTAGCGGGGCAGGGGAGTGTTCGTCTTTTGATCGTAGAGCGCCTCGTAGGTCTCTCCCTCTGGAGCATCACTGAGATGGACCTCGTACTTGTCGAGCAGGTAGCGGACGATACGATCCGCCGTGGGCCGATCCATGCCCGCCGCGGCCTTGCAGACCTCCCCCATCCAGCGGGATTCCAGGGGAGTGCCGTAGTTGCAGGTGCTGCCCACCACGAACTTGCGGGTCCCCTCGGTGGAGTGGGCACCCATGACCGTTGAGACGATGTGCCCGGCGGCGCTTTCGTACAGGTACTGTTTGGTCCCCGGCCCGGCGGCCGGGTGGTCACCGATGGTCCCGTCCACGATCAGGCGGGTGTTGCGGCTCAGGGCCTGGATGGCTGTGCCCGCCACCCACAGCTGCTTGCGGGTGACCCGGCTCTTGATGCGGGCATCCACCGTGCCGCAGCGGAAGCACACCGCCTTGTGCACGCACACCAGGCCCAGGCTGGCCGCCACCGCCGTGATCGCCGCCCCTTCGGGATTTCCCGAAAAACCCCCGATAACCGAGCTGTGGGTGCCGTGGATCGGTACGCCGTGGGCCAGGGCAAAGGCGCTGCGGTTCAGATCGTCGTAGGCCACTTTCATCTCCGACATGCCCGTCGATTCCATGTAGTCCGAGCGGCGCAGGCCGGTCTGCTCGTCGAACATGGCAATGGTGGCGCTGCAGGTGGGGGCGTTGTTGATGGTGATCATCCCCGGCCGGCCCGCGGCGGCTACGGCCCGGCGCAGGATCTCCACGGTCTTGCGGTACTGGTAGATCTCCGAGGGGGTGCCGGCCACCACCTCGTACTCTCCCTCTATCTTGAGGAGGATTCCGCCCCAGATACCGTCCACGCAAGCGTCCCGGGCGCAGCCCTCGTAGATCGTGGCCATCATCCGCTCGTCGCTGAAGGGGGCGGTCTGGATGCCCGCCACGACCACCGGCTCCTGAACTCCCTCGACATCCCGGTGTACCATTCTGACCCGGTCTTCTCCCTGGCCCAGCTCGATGGCCTCGGGGCAGTCCGCAAGGGCGGCGGAAAGCTCATCCTCGCTGACCCGGATCACCCGGTGGGTGGTGCTGCAGTAGGTTCCCTGGCTCAGGTACAGGTCGACTCCCGCCTGATAGATCCGGTCGGCCGCGGCTCCCTCCAGGTCCAGGGGCCGCTGCGGGTCATAGCGGATCTGGTACTTCTTCTGCAGCTCCTGGGTCTTCCTGAACAGGGACATGTCGAACTCTTTCTCTTCGACCAGAGGCCCCTGTTTGCTGCGCAGCAGGATCTCGTGAAACGAGGGGTTCAAGGCCCCCCTCCCGAAGGTTCCGAGGCGTCGCTGCCGCCGCAGAGGCGTTTGGCGGTCTCCACGGCCTCAACCGCGTCCCTGCCGTAGCCGTCGGATCCGATCTCATCCGCATAGCCGCCGGTGACCGGCCCGCCCCCGATAAGCACCTTGTATTTGTCCCGTTCCCCCAACTGCTCCAGGATCTCGATGATCTCCCGCTGGAAGGGCATGGTCGTGGTCAGAAGGGAGGACAGGGCGATGATGTCCGCCGACTCGGCCTTGGCCTGACGCACGAACTGTTCGCTCGGAACATCCACCCCCAGGTCCACGATCTTGAAGCCGTTGGCCTTGAGCAGCATGGCCACTATATCCTTGCCGATGCTGTGAATGTCGCTCTGCACCGTGCCTATGACTACGGTTTTTCCGCCCGTCCGCTGTTCCGAGCCTGGTTCCAGGGCGGACTCGAGGAGCTCGGAGACCCGAGCCATCGCATCCCCGGCCATCACCAGGTGGGGGAGGAAGATCTCCCCGCTCTCGAATTTGTCCCCCAGCTCGCGGGCCGCTTCCGCGATGGTCCGGTTCATGACCCGTAGAGGATCGATCCCGGCCGCAATGATCTGTCTGGTAGTTGCCTCGGCCTGACCTTCGGCATACTCCAGGATCGCGGTCTTCAGCTCCGCGAGCAGTCGCTCCTGTTCATGATTCGTTGACACCGGTGCGTACCTCCTTTCAGGTCGATCGTGTTCGGCCTGGGGTTTTACGGGTTGAAACGTTCCAGATCGCCGCGGCTGGGCATGCCTTCCCGGGCCCCGAAGGTCAGGCAGTTGAGGGCGGCGCAGCGTCGGGCGATCTCCAGGGCCTGTGCAAAGTTCCGGCCGGAGGCCAGGGCGTAGAGCAGGCCCCCGTGAAAGGCGTCCCCGGCCCCGACAGGATCCACGACCTCTACCGCAACGGCGGGCAGATGCTCTGCACAGCCGCCGGAGTCCGAAAAGTGACAGCCCTCGGCGCCTGCGCTGACCACGGTTTGGGCGCGGAAGATCCGGCCCACACGCAGTGCCAGCTCTTCGGCAGCAGCGTCGCCGTACATGCTCTGCAGAGCCCGGTGATTGGCCATGATCAGGTCCTGCATACGGAAGATCTCCTGCACCAGCCGCCTGTCCGCCCCGCCCTGCCTCAGCGGATCCAGGTCTACATCCACGGCCAACCTGGCGCCCCTATCCCTTGCCTGCCTGCAGAACAGGGTCACGGATTCCAGGGGCAGTTCACCGATCTCTGCCACGGCCCAGTCCCCCGGCTGTACGGCTGCGGCCAGAGCGGAAACCTCGGTTTCGCTCAAGCAGGCCAGGCTGTTGGGCAGCAGATAGCCCCCCACCCGTCTGCGCTGCGCCCCGGCGTAGATGGCCAGGTTGAAGGGGGAGCTCAGAGTTGAATCGTAGAGCACCCGGGAGCAGTCGATTCCTTCGCACTCGAGCTGGCCGATGATGGTTTCGGCCAACCTGTCCTTGCCCAGTTTTCCCAGCCAGACTGAACTTCCTCCCAGACGGGCGACCTGGACCAGGCAGTTGGCGATGGCTCCGCCGCCGAGCACATCGACCTCCCGAGCCAGCAGCTTTTCGGTGTAGCCCTCGCCCAGATCGGCCGTGCGGATCCGATAGTCCACGGCAGCGGTTCCGAATCCGATTACCCTCGCCCCTGCCATGGTGTTCAGTGAACCGAATCCTCTGCGCTGCCCTCCAGTCCCAGGGCGTGGCTCAGGTAGGAGATGTCCTCACCCTTGACCCGGGCCCAGTTCTTGGCAAACAGCAGCTCGGCTTTTTGGCTCAAGGGGTGTTCCATCATCTGCTTGAGCAGGGGATAGCGCATGCCAACGGCATCGACCCCTGCCGACAGGGCCAGCTCCACGTCGGCCAGGTTCTTCAGGCTGACCGCGATGATCTGCGGAGGATCAGCCAGCCGATCGTAGCCGTCACGGATCTGGGAAAGGATCTTAAACATGTTCAGGCCGATGTACTGGCCCCGGGACACGAAGGGGCAGATGCCGAAGGCGCCCACGCTGGCCGCCACCGCCGCCTGGGAGAGACTGAACAGGGTGGTGGCGATGCAGTCGATCTTCTGCTTCTGAAGCGCCGCCATGGCCTGGAATCCCTTTTCGTCGGCGATGATCTTGAAGCCCACCCGCGGAGAAATCTCGTGGAGGCTGCGCGCCCTGTCTACCAGAGCCTGGGAGTTTTCTCCGTGGATCTGGATGAACACCGGCAGCTCCGTGATTTCCACGATCGCCCGGGTGATATCGGATAGGGTCATCCTGCCTTCGAAGTACTGCTGGAAACCCTGTGGGTTGGTGAGGATTCCGACAGCGCCCAGCTGGCTGCAGCGTTTGATGTCTTCGAGCGAACCGGCCCCGTAGATCTTCATAATGCCTCCTTCCGGGCGCCTTTCTCAGGACGCGTACTTCACAGCGCCGCGAGCTCTCTCAGCTTGTTGATCTGCTCCGCCGAAGGACAGAGGTTCGCCCCCTCCCGGCAGAACGTTCCCCGGATCACGCCCCGGTCCTTCCAGTAGTGCTTGCACAGGCTGCGGAAGCCTTTGCCCCGGGCGATGTAATCCCAGCTCTCGTTTACCCGCCGCTGCAACTTCCGGGCTTTGTCGAAATTCCGCTGCTCGAAGGCTGCGGTAATCTCCGCCAGCAGCCGCGGGTAGAGGTTCAAGCCGCCTCCGACCACCCCGACACTGCCCACGGCCAGGGAGGCCAGGTGCAGCATTTCCACGCCCTGGAAAGCGCTGATCTCAGTTCCATAGTGCGCGCAGATGTCGGTGAAGGTCACCATGTCCCGGGAGCTGTCTTTGAGCCCGACGAAGTTCTTCATCCGCATCAGCCGTTCAACCAGGGCGAGGGAAGGCCGGTGCCGGCTGGCAACCGGGGACCAGTACACGGCAAAGGGAGCACCGGCTTCGGCGATGGAGGCGAAGTACCGTTCCACCTCCTTTTGTTCGGTCGGCACATCCGCGGGCACCACCACGGCTACGCCGTCCAGCCCCGCGGAAACGACCAGGCGGGTCAGCTCCGTGACCTGATCCAGGGGCAGGCCGCCGGTGTTGACCATTATCACTTTTCCGTTTCTGCCCACGGCCCCGAACAACTCGATCAGGGACTTGCGCTCATCAAAGGGAAGGTGCATGAACTCGCTGGTTGCGCCCAGGGCGAACAGGCCGCTGCACGAGGGCAGGGAGAGGAAGGTCTCGGCCAGCCGCCGGGTTCCCTCCAGGTCCAGGGTACCGTCATCGAACATGGGGGTGATGATCGGGACCAGCACCCCCCGAAGATTCTTCATTCGTCTCATACCTCAAGCGCCTGTTGTCCCCCCACTGTAATGGATGGAGGAGCCTTGCTTCAAGTCACGTCCGGCGCACCTTGTATAATCCCCGCCCGGTGTTATGATATGAAAACCGAGGATCGAACAGCCGAGGTTTCATGGAAAAAAAGTTGCTGGAACTGCGCGGCATCATCACCGTACTGAACACCCCCTTCACGGACGATGATACGGTGGATCTGCCCTCACTGCGGAAGAACGTCCGCTACGCCCTGGAAGCCGGTGTAGCCGGGTTTCTGGTTCCGGCCATGGCCAGTGAGGTGGACAAGCTCTCTTCCGAGGAGCGGCGGCAGATCCTAGAGGCGGTGCTGGAGGAAAACCAAGGGCGGGCTGCAGTGGTAGGCGGCGCCTCCGCAGGCACCGCGGAGGAAAGGAAGCGGAACGCAGCTGTCCTGATCGAGCTCGGCTGCGACGGCATCCTGGCCGCCATCCCCTTCCAGGACGAGGATCGATACGAGCGGGAGGTTCGGGAGCTGGACGCCCTGGGCCCGGAGTTCCTGATGCTCCAGGATTGGGATTTTCAGGGTTACGGACTTCCGATCTCCCTGATCGCCCGCCTGTTCGACGAGGTGGAGAGCTTCCGCTGCCTCAAGGTGGAGGTGGTGCCGGCGGGAGTGAAGTACTCCGAGGTTTTGGCGATCACTGAGGGACGGCTTCACGTTTCCGGGGGCTGGGCGGTGATGCAGATCATCGAAGCTTTGGATCGGGGTGTTCACGCCTTCATGCCCACGGGGATGCACGAGCTGTACACCCGGATCTTCGGACTGTATCACTCGGGGAGCCGGGATCAGGCCCGCGCTTTGTTCGAGCAGCTGCTGCCCGTGCTGGCCTTTGCCAATCAGCACCTGGACATATCGGTCCATTTCTTTAAGCGGCTTCTGCACAAACAGGGGATCTATGCAACCTCCCGGGTGCGGGAGCCGATCCTGCCATTCGATGAGGCCCATGAGAGGACGGCGGAGCAGCTGATTGAAAGGACAAGAGAGCTCTGCGAGCAGGTAAGGGGATCGCTGTGAACGGGTCGAAGCCCAATGTCTTATTTTTCATCATGCACGATATCGGACGGCGCTACGGCTGTTTCGGGAATGAGAATGTCATCAGCCCGCGGATAGACGCCCTGGCCTGCGAATCGCTGCGTTTCGAAAACCACTTCAGTCACTGGCCCCTCTGCGGTCCCTCCCGGGCCAACATCTTCTGCGGACTTCGCCCTCCGTCGACGGAGCGCTACAACAACCAGCCGTTTTTCCCCGACTTTCGCAAACGACGGGGAGAGGGTTTCCGCTCTCTTCCCGAGCTGTTTCGCCGCCGGGGCTACCGCACTTTCGGCAGCGGATTGGTCTTCCACGACGTGGACGATCCTCCCTCCTGGAGTGACGGCTTCTTCAGATCGAGTCTGCCGGCGGAAGAACACAGGTGGATCCGCATAGCCCAAGAGGCCTCCCCCAATCCCTGGTTCAACGAGGATTCGCTGCGGCTGATCGAGGAGCGCTTGGCCCGACTGCGAGCTCGGGGGCTGGATGAGGCCGAACTGCTGCGTCCCGAAAACCTGCGCAGGTTCCGGGGTCCCGCTGCGGAGGCCGGGGATGTCGACGATCAGGCCTGCTTCGACGGGCAGGCCGCCGAAGAGGCTGTGAAGTGGATCGACGGCTACGACCGGCGGGATCCCTTCTTCCTGGCCGTCGGCTTCACCGCCGGACACCTGCCCTTCAACTGCCCGCGGAAGTACTGGGAGCTGTACGACCGCAGCCGTCTGCAGCTGCCGGAGAACCGGGAACCGCCGGCGGGTAGCCCCGAGTGGGCGGAGGGGGACTCGGAGCCGGTGCAGTACTACACCCAGACCGGATATGAGCAGCCCTGGCACGCTGACGAGCAGCAATCCCTCGAGCTGCTCCACGGTCACTGCGCCGGCATCAGCTACATCGACGCCCTGGTCGGAAGGATCCTGGAGGCCCTTCGCGCCCGCGGCCTGTACAAGGACACGCTGGTCGTATTGACGAGCGACCACGGCTTCCACGATGGCGAGCACGGCTACTGGGGCAAGCACAACCTCTGGGACACCTCCCTGGCCGTGCCCCTTCTGATTCGCCTGCCGGATAGTGCTCGGGGCGGGGCCGCGAGCAACGGCGGCCGATCCGGCGAGACGAGGGACGCCGGCACGAAGATCGCTGGGCTGACCGAGCATGTAGATCTGTATCCCACGCTCTGTGATCTCTGCGGCTTGGACAAACCGCCGTGGTTGGAAGGGGACAGCTTCCTGCCGCTGCTCAACGACCCGGGAAAAGCCTGGAAGCGGGCGGTTTTCAGTCACCGCAGGCACATGTGGCACGATCGCCTGCAGGTCTATGAGGTGGCCCATACCGTCCGTACCGAGCGCTACCGCTACACCGTGTACTTGGACGAGCGGGGAGAGCTGCTGTACAGGGAGCTGTTCGATTATCAGGAAGATCCCTTGGAAACTGAAAATCGGGCCGAGCTTGCCGACTACGCAACAGTCGCAGCGGAGCTTGCCGTCATGATCGAATCCGGCTGGAAACAGTGCCGGCCGCACGAGCTATAGGAGGAAAGGAATGATCCTGGACATCATCGCAAATCGCGGACGCTGCAGGGAGATCGGTTCCGGCATCGAGAGGGCCTTGGACTATCTGGCAAACACGGATTTCGCTGTCCTGGAGGACGGCAGGCACGAGATCGAAGGCGATGAGATCTACGCCCTGCTCATGAGCTACGATACCGAGCCGGAGAGCGCACGGAGCTTCGAAGCGCATCGAAAATACATCGACATCCAGTTCATCCTCTCCGGGCGGGAAATCATCTACTGGGCTCCTCTCGAGGAGCTGGCGCCTGCGGGTGAATATAATGATGGGAAGGACATCATTTTTCTGGCCGGCGACCCTCGGGCGCGCCTGCAGCTGACCCCGGGCAGTTTCGCCGTGTTCCACCCGGAGGACGGCCACAAGCCCAACTGCGCCTGGGATGGCCCGGGGCCCGCGCGCAAGGTAGTGGTCAAGGTTCGGGTCATTTGATGTATGCAGGACGTCATCCGCGAGAAGTTCCGCTTCTTCGAAGAGTTCTGGAAAAGGGGGGGGGCCTGTCCCATCCTGTTCACTGACCCCCATTTGGCCAAAGGCAGGCCTTACCTGCGCCACGACCTGATCGAGCAGCATCGGGATGTGGAGAAGCACCTGGAAGAGCGTCTTCTCGAGATCGAACCGCATCTGGAGATGATCGACGACGGCATTCCCACGATGCGCTCCGATCTGGGAACCACCCTCCTGCCCAGCGGGCTGGGCCTGCCGATCGAGCTGCAGCCGGAGCTACACCCCTGGCTGGCCGACCATCTGAGCCCGGAGCAGTACGAGAAGCTCGAAATACCCCGGGACCCGCAGGATCTGCTCAATAACGAGATGCTTTTCTCCCAGCGGTTTTACCGGCTGCTCGAGCGGCGACAAGGGGAGGGACGGATCCCGGCGGGGGTGTACCCCTACGTCCCGGACACCCAGGGGATCTTCGATCTCTCCCACCTGATAGTCGGGACGGAACTGCTCTACCTACTGAGCGATCGGACCGAGCAGGTCCTGACGATCCAGGAGCAGAGCCTCCAGCTGTTTGTGACAGCCACCAGGCTGTTCAAGGACCTGCTCGGGGAGCGCAGCATTTCCATGGTGCACGGGCACGGCATGCCGATTGGGGTCTGGTTTCCCGATACCGGAGCCCGCATCTCCGAGGACAGCGCCACCCTGATCTCCGCCGACATGATCCGCACCTTCTGCCTGCCATTCATCCGGAGGGCGGCCGGGCCCTTCGGGCGGCTGTTCCTGCACTACTGCGGGCACCACCCCGGTTTCCTGAAGATGGTCTGCCAGATGGAGGAGATCTCCACCCTGAACCTGGGAAATCCGGAGATGTACGATCTGGAGGAAATTTTTTCGTTCTGCGGGCGCAGCGGCACCGTTTACTTCGGACATCTGCCCCTGTTGGAAGGCGAAGACGGGGACAGCTACCTGGAGAGGCTGGCGGCTCTGTGCGGACGCCACAAGGCCCGCCTGATTCTGGTGTCGGGCTATCACCCCGAGGGGCGGGAGGAGACCTCCGGCCTGGTCAAACGCTGGCATCGGCTGACGGGTCACTAGAATTGCCGGTAAGCGCGGCAAGCACGAAAGGAACGCCATGGCAACCTACGATGAGTTCAGCAAGATCGAGATTCGCGCCGGCAGGGTAATCAAGGCAGAAGATTTTATCCAGGCCCGCAAACCCGCCATCAAGATGTGGATCGATTTCGGGGAGCTGGGGGTACTGACCTCCAGTGCCCAAATTACCCGGCGCTACGACCCTGAGGGGCTGGTCGGCAGCCAGGTCCTGGCCGTGACCAACTTCCCTCCCAGAAAGATCGCCGGTTTTTCCTCCCAGGTCCTCGTGCTGGGGGCGATCCCGGAGGAAGGAGACGTGGTGCTGGTGCGCCCGGATGCGGCGGTGGGCCCCGGCACCAGGGTCCTATAGACGGGAGGATGACATGAAGTACTTTAAGAAGATGATCGGCAAGCTCTGCTACCTCTCCCCCATGAACACGGAGGACGCGGAGAAGTACGTGGCCTGGCTGAACGATATGGAGGTGGCCCAGTACCTTACCGTGGCCTATCACAACATCAGCCTTGACGTGGATCTGCTGGCCGGGGAGTTCAGCGGCTCCTCCCTGCCTCCCCTGCCGCCCGGGCAGTGAGACGGCTCAAGCTGCGGATCGTGCGGACATATCGGGCGATCGTGGCGGCGGCCACCACGTGGGTCGAGAACATCACCTCTTCGAACACCTCCACGACATAGGCCAGCTGTCCGCGGCCGGCGGGAACCGCCTCTGTCAGCCGCTGGGAATATTCCAGAGGGGTGAGGAAAAAAACGTAGGGAACCCCCAGCCGCTCACCCCACCGGATCAGGGCCAGGAATGCCCGCTGAACCCGGCTCATCTGCACCCGCTTCCGCACCGAAAGCGCTCGGTTGTCGACCCTGCCCTGACCCGGCCTCTTCGCAGCTTCCCGCTCATCTTCCACGGTCAGGGCGGTCCGCCGGCGGGATAACCGCAGCCGGCGCAGCCAGCGAAGGATGCGCAGCCAGAATCGGACGGCGATTCCGAGCAGCACCTGCAGCCGCCTCCGGAGAGCCGCAAAGGGTCTCAATTCCCGCAGCCGGTCGATGAAATCCCGGCACAGTAGGGGATAAACGAGAAAGAGAAACAGGCCGGTGCCCAGAAGCGTGCGAAACAGCCTTCGCATGGCCTGCGCCAGGAGCAGGCCGAGAGGGCTTACAGGAGGCACCGGCTGGGAAAGGCGCATAGCCTGGTAGAGGCGCTGTCTTTCGATCAGGGCATTCTGCAGGGTTTCGGTGAACCCGGGCCTTGCTGGAAAGCGAAACAGAGAGGCCAGCTTCCTGAGCAGGGCGATCAGAGCGGAGAGGGGCAGGAGAGAGGCGTTGCGGGCCCCCACTATGATCACGGCGGCGGTGATCGCCAGGATCGAGATGCAGAACAGCACCCGCCTTCTCTCCAGGGCGTGGGGCAGGGGAAGGCCGCTTCCCAGAAGCAGCTGCTGCTCTTCGAAGCCGTGAAGCACTCCTATTGCCAGCAGCCCCCCCACGGTATGGAGGGAAACCACCAGAGCGCCCCCGAACGGCGGGCGGCGCTCCAGCACCGCCGCGACGATCAGGGCAGCGATGATCTGAACCTGGAAGATGATCGCCCCGGCCTTGATGTTTCGCAGCACCCTAATGGTCAGCCCTGCCTGGTAGGAGGAGTCCCGCATCGAGTGTCGGAGCGCCGCCCCCCGTTTCCCCGCCAGGGAACCGAGCAGGAGTTCCCGCTCCCTCAATCCGGAATGAATGCCGTGGGAAAACAGCCACTGCAGCGCGGTCGCTGTCAGCGGATAGATCAACAGTGGGGATAGATGCAATCCCCGCTCCGATCTCAAGCCCAGGAGGAGGAACAGATATCCGAAGACCAGTGCCAGCAGCAGCACCAGTTCGCGCAGCCGGGCCGGAAAAGAGGCCCTTTCCCGGAACAGCAGGTTGCCCATCCCCGCCTCCTCTATGCCCGCTGCCAGCAGCAGGGGCGCCAGATGCCGGGGAAACCAGGATACGCCGGGGAAGAGCACCCGCAGCAGCTGATCGGTGCTCAGCAGGAACAGCAGCGGCAGGAAGATCGACAGCAGCGGATGGGCCAGCGACCGGAGCAGCAGCAGGTAGCGCTTACCGATGGATGAGCTCACTGCCGAAATCCTGTACGGAATAGATCGGGAACTCCTGCCCGCGGAGCTCTCCGGCTGACTGGAGCTCTTCGCCCAGAACAAACAGCTCCACGGTGCAGCTGTTTTCCCTGAGCCGTCTCAGGCGGTTGAGGTCCAGGGGCTTTAGCACCGGGGTGATCACCTCCACCCGGGTGCGCACCGGCAGCTCGATGCCGGAGGTGAACAGAAGCTCGCTGAAATCCGGTCCGCCCGGGGCCGGCTCCATTTTCCCCAGCAGCTCCAGCAGGGTGGTAGCGTGCCCGTGTGACCCCCGGATCTCTGCAGCCGGCATCGTCTCCTCGCCTTGGATGCGCGCCGAGGCGATCAGACCGATCTCCTGGCGCAGAGAGAGGAAGTGCACGACCAGGGAAGCGGCCAGGGCGGCGGCCCGCTCGATGCGGTGGTAGCGGAAACGCATCGGGTAGTCCTGGCTGTTCAGGTTGAGAAGGATCAGGACCGGGGCGTGGAGCCGGGGAAGGTAGTCCATCACGAACAGCTGCCCTGTTTTGGCCGAAGCCTTCCAGTTCACCCGCCGCAGGCTGTCCCCGGGCAGGTACTCCCGCAGCGTCCGGTAGCGGGTCATGTCTTCATACACGGGGTTTTCCACCCGAATGTTGCCCGCCGGCAGGCCCTCGGAATTGTGCAGGGACAGCGGCAGGACCTCCGGATAGACGATCAGGGTCTGGGTCTCGGAGGCTTGGATTCGGAAGGGGAAAAACCCCAGAGGATCACTGCCCTGGATCAGAGCCGGTCCCACCGTGTACTGCCCGCGGTGCTGGCTCTCGATCGAGTAGCTCAGGGTCTTGCGTTCCCCGGGTCCAAGTTTGACGATGAAGTTTCCCGGTTCGGAGGCGAAGAAGGTGTTCTGCTGGTCGATGACGTTGAGATAGGCCGCCGGCAGGAAACTGCGGTTCTCCAGGATCAGGGTGATCTCCAGAGGCTCGAAGCGATGGGTCCTCAGGACCCGGTCTTTTCTGCGCACCGTTACGAAGCGGCGAACGATGCGGGAGTACAGGTAGGAAAGCCCGATGACCCCGATGTACAGGAGGGCCACGAACTGCAGGATCCGCAGGGGGAAGAAGAGCACCAGAACCAGGAGAAACGCGAGAACCGGCAGATGGATCGCCTTCACTCACACACCCTTGAGGACCGGAACCTCCACCCGATCGATCGCCTGGGAGAGAAGCTCCTCCGCGGTGATTCCCTTGACCAGATGCTCCGAGCGCACGATTACCCGCTTGGCGCAGACCGGGATGAACAGATCCTTGATATCCTCAGGCGTTGCGTAGTCCCGGCCGCGAACAGCAGCCAGAGCCTGGGCCCCCTTGTACAATGCCAGGGAACCTCGGGGGGAAACCCCCAAGCGCAGGCGCGGCTCACTGCGGGTCTGCTCCGTGATATCGAGGATGTAGCTGCGCAGCGCCGGACTGACGTGCACCTCCACCACCCGCTTCTGCATCTCCAGCACCGTTTTCAGCTCCGTGACCGCCTCCACATCCGAGACCGGATGGGTCGTTCGTCTCTGGCTTTCCAGGATCTGCTCCTCCGAGCTGCGGTCCGGATACCCTATCTTGAGGGAGAGGAAGAACCTGTCCTTCTGCGCTTCCGGCAGTGGAAAAGTTCCTTCGAACTCCACGGGATTCTCCGTAGCCATGAGAAAGAAAGGTTCCGGCAGAGCGATGCGCCGGCCGTCTACGCTGATCTGGTTCTCCGCCATGGCCTCGAGCAGAGCCGACTGGGTGCGGGGGGTCGCCCGGTTGATCTCGTCCACCAGCAGCACATTGCTGAGGATCGGTCCCTCCCGGAAGGTAAAATCCCCGCTCTTGGGATTGTACACCGTGACCCCCAGAACGTCGGTGGGAAGCAGATCGGGGGTGCACTGGATGCGTTTAAAGCTGCCCCCCAGGCTCTGACCCAGCGCCCTGGCAGCGATGGTTTTGCCCACCCCGGGGACATCCTCGATCAGGACGTGGCCCCGGCATAGCAGGGCTATGAGCAGCTTCTCGACCGCCTCTTCCTTGCCGTAGAAGGCTTTCTCCGTGGATTTCCTGATCGTTTCGGCCCAGTCGCGAACCGGTTTCACAACGCCATTATACACGATTTCCCCTTGACTGTGGGATCGGAAATGATCAGCAGAACCCGCTGTGACAGCGGCCTACCAGGTACGGCCCGCCCGGAGTGGGACGTCGGCCCTGTAGATGTGAAGGGATCCGTGGACGGTGTAGGGGCCTGCGGAGGCGGGAATCAGCAGGGAATCCCCTTTGCCGACAGCCAGGGAATCGCTCGTCTCGATCCGGCCTTCCCCCTCGAGGATGATCATCAGCTCGATGCTGCCGCTTCCGGGATTGCGGTACGGCCGATTTGGGGTGGTATGTATCTCGGACAGACGGAACTCCCGGGCGGGCGTGTTGAACACCCGCTGACCGGGAACCGTTTCGGTGGAATCAGCCAGCCGAACAGAACGCCCTTCGAAACGCAGGATGGACAGCAGCTCATCCACATCCATGTGCTTCGGGGTCAAACCCCCGCGAATCACATTGTCCGAGTTGGCCATCAGCTCGACTGCCATGCCGTCGAGGTAGGCGTGGAGCACCCCCGCCTCCAGGAACATCGTGTCTCCCGGCTGCAGGAGCAGGAGATTGAGCAGCAGCGGAGAGAGCACCCCGATGTCCCCTGGGTACATCTCCGCCAGGCGCTGGAGCCAGCCTGCTACCTCAGCCCGGCTTGTCTCAGCAGGCTGTGCGGTCCGGCTTAGAGCCGTCCGGTCGCCCCTTGCGCCGTCGTTACCCCCAGCATCGCCCGCCGACCCGCCCGCCCAGGCCAGCGCTTCCCGGATGGCCTGCTCTCTCGCCTCCCCGTCCAGGCGCATCAGAGAGGCGAAGAAGGCTTTCAAACCGTCACCGCTCGGATTTTCAGCGAAGGTGGCGATCAGCTGTCCGATGCTGGAGAATCCGACCGAGTTCAGCAG
Organism: uncultured Spirochaetaceae bacterium; assembly: GCA_964588355.1. Lineage (GTDB taxonomy): Bacteria > Spirochaetota > Spirochaetia > SZUA-6 > DRHE01 > JAFGQJ01. The sequence goes on from CAZPPB010000011.1 coordinate 31,393, forward strand.
CTCCAGCATCTCAGTTACAGGGCGAAAGCCGTTCAGGGCCCAGAAGGGGGTGAGTGCGGAGATCACCTCCGGTTTGTGGTTGTCGTCCCGGTAGTTGCGCTGGAAAGCATCCAGCGGGATCCCCTGCTCGTTCTCCCGGCGGAAACCGGCCCGCGCCTGCTCGAGGTTGGGATGGGCCTGGATGGAAAGCGGCTGGGCCGCGGCCAGCACCTTGAACAGAAAGGGCAGGCCGCCGCCAAACCTCTCTGCCACCACCGGCCCAAGGGTGCCCTCCGGGTCCCTGGCGATCAGCTCGGGCAGGGGGATGAGCTTCCCCTCCGGCAGAAGCACCAGTGATGGGGCCTTGGGATGCGCCCCCATCCACAGCTCGGCCTGGGGCTTGCCCGCAGGGGAGGGTCGGCCCAGAAGCTCGGGGATGGCGCTCCGGGAGCCCCAGGCGTATTCCTGGATCGTGTTGCGCAGCTGAAAAACACCCGTCATGGGAGATTTTGACGATCCTTTTTTCATCATTGGAACTGTAGTACAATAGCCCCTCAAGGCACATCGTGGCAAGAAGAACCGTAATCGGTGTGGACAGCAGCACCACCTCCTGCAAGGCCGTCGCCTGGGATCGAACCGGTCGGGCTCTGGCAGAGGGGCGGGCAGGGCATCCGACCAGTAATCCCCGACCCGGATGGTACGAGCAGGACGCCGATCTCTGGTGGGCGAGTCTCTGCAGCGCCCTGGATGAGCTGTTTCGGGATATTTCTCCCTCCCGAGTCGAGGCGTTGTGTATCAGCAATCAACGGGAGACAGTCGTGGCCTTGGACGGGGAAGGAGCCCCTTTGAGGCCGGCGATCCTGTGGTTGGACGAGCGCTGCCGAAGTCAGCTGGAGTTCATTGCCCGAACCCTTGAGCCCGAGCGCCTGCACAGGATTACGGGAAAGCCCCTTAGCAAGGTACCTGCTCTGCCCAAGCTGCTGTGGATCGCCCAGGTTGAGCCGCAGATCTTCGTCAAGAGCAGAAAATTTCTCGAAGCCCACGCCTTTTTGGTGCAGAGATTGACCGGAAAGTACCGAACAAGCCTGGCCTGTGCCGATCCTTTGGGACTCATAGACATGCGCTCGGGAGGTTGGGCGTTGGAGCTCATCGAGGAGTTCGGATTTCGGCAGGATCAGTTCCCGGAACTCACCAAACCCGGGGAGATCATTGGCTCGGTTACCGCCTCCGCGGCGTCCCGGACAGGGCTTCCCGAGGGCCTGCCGGTGATCGCGGGCGCCGGGGACGGGCAGTGTGCCGGGCTTGGAGCCGATATTACCGGCGCTGATGCCGCCTACCTCAACCTGGGAACAGCCGTGATCGGTGGATTGTACAGCAGCGAGTACCGCACCGACCTGTCTTATCGCACCCTTTACGCTGCGGTGCCGGACAGCTACTATCTGGAAACCGTGATAAAGGGCGGAGTCTTCACCATCGCCTGGTTCGCCGAAAAGTTCGCCTCGGGTTTAAACGATTCCGAGTCCAGCTCCAGTGTAGAACAGCTGCTGGAAGGGCGCGCCCGCGGAGTTCCAGCTGGATCAGAGGGCCTGCTCCTGGTTCCCTATTGGCTCAGCGCGTTGAATCCGTTCTGGGATCCCAATGCCTCGGGCTCGATGATCGGCTGGAGCGGAGCCCACGGCCAGGAGCATTTCTACCGAGCCATCCTGGAGGGAATCGCCTTCGAGCAGCGCCTGGCGGTGGAACATGTGCTGAACAGCGGGGTGGAGGATTTCGAGGAATACCGGGTGGTTGGCGGCGGCAGCCGCAGTCCGCTTTGGTGTCAGATATTTGCTGATGTCGGCGGTCGACCCGTGGTGAGTCTGACCAACCCGGAGGCTACGGCACTGGGTGCCGGAATGCTGGCAGCCACGGGCGCCGGCTGGTTTGCGGACTGCAGAAAGGCCGCGGCGGCCATGGCGACACCGGGTGAACGATGGGTTCCGGATTCGGAGAACAGTGAGATCTATGAGCGGATATACAGGGAGGTCTATCGCTCATTGTTCCCCACGATCCGGCCTTTGATCGACAGGCTGGGCGAAATCAACAGGAACAGGGGGTCCGCCAGATGACTGTAGCAGAAAACATCCGCGCTCTTGTCATGGAGCAGGGGGCAGACAGGCGGGTACAGCGGGCCCAGATCGGGCTGATCTACTGTGCCGTTCAGCTGGAAAGCGGCAGCACGGGGGTGGGGTTCACCTTCCCCGCGGAGCGTTCCGGTCAGCCCTGCGGAGCCGGATTGAGCGGTCAGGGGAATCTGGCCGGGAGAAATGCGGATCAGCTGATCGAGCATCTCGCTTCGCAGGAGCTGGTAAGCTCTGCCCTGGGTATGGCCGCAGCCAACGCCGTAATAGCGGATTCGCTTGCCGATCCGAACGCGCGCGGGGGAGATATCCTCGATCACCTGGACATCCGGGAGGGGGACCGCATCTGCATGGTCGGCTGCTTCCTGCCGGTGCTGGAGCGGCTGGGCAACCTTGGCGTCGAGGTAAACACCGTGGATCAGGTCGCAAAACCGGGGGCCGAACCGGCAGAAAGAGTCGAGCAGCTGCTGCCCGCAAGCCAGGTTGCGATCATCACGGGCACCTCGATCATCAACAACACGATCGACGATCTGCTCCGGCTGGCCGCCGGCTGCAGGGAGGTGGCGATTCTCGGCCCCTCCACCCCCCTGCTTGCCGAAGCCTTCCGGGGTCTTGCGGTCCACTGCCTCTCGGGAATACGGGTCGATGATCCGGAGGCGGTTTTCCGCATTATCGGGGAGGGCGGGGGCTTTCGCTTCTTCAAGGACCACACCACCAAGCTGAACATCCGGCTGGAATGAGCAGGCGCCCGAGGTGGGCGGCTCACCTGATTGAGCACCAAAGGCAAACATCCGCTTGACCGCGCTCTGAAGAGGGATGAGAATAAGGCATTCTGGGTGCGAAGGAGGATCGGACCTATGAACGAGAATCAGAAACTCCCGGTAAAGGTCAAGCTCGGTTTCGGGATCGGGGATATCGGGGGCAACCTCTACTTCACCGTGGTAGCCTTCTGGCTGCTGAACTATTTCACCGACACGGTTGGCCTTGCTGCGGGGATTGCGGGAATCGCCTTCGGCATCGGCAAGGTCTGGGATGCGGTCACAGACCCGCTGATGGGCTTCATCTCCGACAGAACGCGAAGCCGCTGGGGCCGGCGGCGACCCTATCTGCTGTTCGGCTCCTTCATCTGGTTCATCGCCATGATTATCCTCTTCACCAATCCCCAGCTGAGCAAACCCGCCGCCCTATTCGTGTGGGCCGTAGCGGCCTACTGTTTTCTCAGCACCGCCTTCACCGTGGTCAACGTGCCCTACTCCTCCCTCACGCCGGAGTTGACCAAGGACTATCACGAACGCAGCAGCCTCAACGGGTATCGGGCCGTTTTCATGGTCATCGGCACGCTGATCGGCGCCGGGGCGGCGCTGCCCCTGATCAACTCCCTTCCCAACAAGAATATAGGATTTTCCGTGATGGGCATCGTTTTCGGCGCAATAATGATGGGGGCTACCCTGGTTACCTTTTTCACGGTGCGGGAACCGAAGTTGACCGAAGTATCCAAACCGAAAACCAATTTCCTCAAGTCCTATATATCCGTTTTCAAGACCAAACCCTTTATCTTTATCCTTCTGGCATACATGATGTGCATGGTCGGCGTTTCCATAGTCAGCGCCACGATGATCTATTACTTCAAGTACATCCAACAAAAGGAAAATCTGACCACGATCGCCCTTCTGATCCTGCTGGTCACGGCCATGATCTTCATACCCGTGGCCGTGCGGATTTCCAAGCGGGTCGGCAAGAAAACGACCTACGCGGTCGGGGTGCTGATCATGGCAGCGGCCTGCATGCTGGTCTTTGCCCTGGGGCACCAGCTCGGCACGATTTTCGTCTTCGTGATGATGTTCGTAGCCGGAATCGGCCTGTCCACCCATTACCCCATGCCCTGGGCCATGATCCCCGACACGGTGGAATACGGCTATCTGCGGACCGGGGAACGTATGGAGGGCGGCTACTACGGTGTATGGACCCTGTTCAGCAAGGCCGCCCAGGGTCTGCTGGCGCTGCCGCTGGTCGGGCTAATCCTCCAGGTTACCGGCTATATCCCCGAGGTTGCCCAGACTCCCCTGGCCCGGCTGGGCATTCGCCTCATGTTCGGACCGGTAGCCGGGGTGTTCTTCGTAGCCGCCGCGGTCCTGCTCGCCTTCTACCCCCTGAACGAGCAGCGCTACCAGGAATTGCAGGAGAAGATCAAGGCGATGGAGAAGGAGCGGGGGATCGAGCCGGGTTAGCAGCGAGGCACCTTTACACAAGGCTGATAATACTTTACATATGCACCCATGAACTTCGTAGAAAAAATCGACGACAATGTGAAAATCGAGCGGGTGCTGGTAAGTGTCTACGACAAGGAGGGCCTGTACAGCCTCGTTCCGCAGCTGCTGCGGATCAACCCCGAAATCGTCCTGTACTCCACGGGGGGCACCTACCGGGCGATCGCCGACATCCTCGGCGACGCCAAGGTGAATCGGCTGGCGGCGGTGAGCGAGTACACGGGGCAGCCGGAGATGCAGGGCGGACTGGTCAAGACCCTGGATTTCAAGATCTACCTGGGACTGTTGAGCGAGACCTACAACCCGGCTCACCGGCAGGATCTGGACAGGACGGGGGCCGTGGCCATCGACATGGTGGTTGTCAACCTCTATCCCTTCCAGGACACGGTGGCTCGACGCGACGTTACCCCGGAGCGGGCCCGGGCCAATATCGACATCGGCGGTCCCTGCATGATCCGGGCGGCGGCCAAGAACTTCCTGCGGGTCGCGGCGGTCGTGGATCCGGGGGACTACCGGGCAATCATCGCCGAGCTGGAGCAAAACCGCGGCTGCCTGTCCTTGGAAACCCGCTTCCGCCTGGCTCGGAAGACCTTCGACTACACGTCGGAGTACGACACGGCGATAGCCGCCTACCTGGGATCGTGCGCCCCCGAGGCGGTTCGCAGCAGCTACCCGGAGGTGCTGCCGTGAGCGGCGAAAGTCTGAAATCCGCCTATCGCAGCATCACCCGGGATCACTTCCCGGACTCACTCGAGATCTGTTTCTCTCAAGGGGAGCGGCGCCAATGCCTTCAATTCCAACGGGTGACCTGGCGTATCGAGGGGCAGGACAGGGGCCTGCGCTACGGAGAGAATCCCGATCAGGAGGCGGCATTGTACAAACTGGTCTCGGGAAATCTCGTGCTGGGGGAGGTTCAAAGCATCCAGCCGGGATGCTTCCTGGCCTCCGAGCCCGAGCTGCTGCAGTCAGGCAAGCATCCGGGCAAGATCAACATCACCGATGTGGACAGCGCCCTCAACATCCTGCGCTACTTCCGGGACGGCCCCTGCACGGTGATCGTGAAGCACAACAATCCCTGCGGCGTGGCCCTGGGCGGCAGCCTTGCCGAATCCTACCAGAGGGCCTACATGGCCGACCGGCTCGCCGCCTTTGGCGGCGCGATTGCGGTAAACCGGGAGCTGGACAGGGAGACCGCGGAGCTGATCGCAGAGCAGTACTGCGAGGTGGTGGCCGCACCCGCTTTCGCCGACGGGGTCCTGGATATTCTGGCTCGGCGCAAGAACCTGAGGGTGATGCGCATCGGCAACATCCAACGCCTCCAGGAGTTCGTGGGTACCCGGGCGGTGGACTTCAAGACCCTGATCGACGGCGGGATCGTGGCCCAGTGGTCCTACGCGCCCCGCACGCTGGCTGTCGAGGATTTTCTTCCCGCCGAGACGGACTACCAGGGCCGGCAGTACCGGATAAATCGGGAGCCGACCGGCGCGGAGGCCCGGGACCTGCTGTTCGGCTGGCTGGTCGAGTCGGGCATCACCAGCAACTCGGTCATCTACGTGAAGGACGGGATGACCGTGGGTATCGGTACGGGAGAGCAGGACCGGGTCGGGGTGGCGGAGATCGCCCGGGACAAGGCCTACCGCAAGCTGGCCGACCGCATCTGCTGGCAGCGGCACGGCAAGCCCTACAATCTTCTCGATGAGGACCGGCAGAGGCGGGAGATCGACGAGGCGGTGAAGGAGCAGCGGGGGGGCTTGAAGGGTGCCTGCATGGTTTCCGATGCCTTCTTTCCCTTCCGGGACGGCGTGGACGTGGGGATCCGGGAGGGGATCAGCGCCGTTATCCAGCCGGGAGGCTCGGAGCGGGACTTCGAGGTCATCGAGGCTTGCAATGAGGCGGGCGTGGCCATGGTGTTCACCGGGCAGCGCAGCTTCCGCCACTAGAGGTGAGAGAACGATGAAAAACATCCCGGTGCTGTTTGTAGAGGGGCGCACTTTGGCCGAGGCCTACGAGCGGGCATTGGTTTTGCTGAACGAGAGGGGAACCCGGATCGCCACCCAGTACGACCAGCCCGCAGATCCCCTTAGCATCGACGCCACGATGAACATCACCGTGCTGGATCCCTGGGCGGACCCCATGATCCACAAGGCCTTCCCCGGCGGGATCGAGGATCTCCATGAGTACGTTCTCGAGCTTCGCGGCGCCAAGGACCACTGGGTCAAGAACATGAACGATCCGGAGGACACCCGCTGGGAGTACACCTATCACCAGCGCCTGAACAGCTACGGCAGCTGGCGGGAAGCCCGGGGCGGACAGTCCGTGCAGGCGGGATCCTTCAGTGTCGATCAGATCGAGCAGGTGATCGGCAAGCTGGTCGAGCAGCCCCACACCCGGCAGGCCCAGATGATCACCTGGATGCCGAACATCGATTTCGACTGCTACGATCCGCCCTGCCTGCAGTCCATCTGGTACCGTCTGGTCTTCGATGAGCAGGGCACCGCCTGGCTGAACTGCAACGTCCGCTTCCGCTCCAACGACGCCTGGGGGGCCAACTTCATGAACATGTTCGGATTCATCCAGTTCAACCGCCAGGTCATCGCCGATGAGATCGCCCGTCGCAGCGGCAGCTCCGTGGAATTGGGGCGGCTGAACTGGCAGGCCGATTCCTACCATATCTACGGCAAGAGCATTGCGGAGGCCAAGGCCCGGCTGTTCGACCGGCTGCAGTCGACGAGCTTCGAAGAGAGGGTATTCAACTTCCGGGATCCGATGATCCGACAGATCTACGAGGAGGCCAGGGAGGGGATACTGGAGAAGATCAGGAAGTTCGACGAGGAGCACGAACGATGACAAGCAGAGCTGGTCTTATTGACCACCTTCGCAGCTAGGGATATTGTAGAGATCATCATGTACGAGCGAAACGTTTCCCAGATCGAAGAGATAGTCGAAAAACAGAATCAGTGGCGCGGCAGCACCTTGAACCTCATCGCCAGCGAGAACGTGCTCAGCAACCGGGCGCGCGGCTCTTTGGGGTCGGATTTCGCCCATCGCTACGCTGAGGGGCACCCGGGCGAACGCTACTATCAGGGCACGGAGCTCATCGACGAGGTGGAGAGCCGGCTCAAGAAGCATATGAAGACCCTGTTTCACTGCCGGCAGGTCGATGTTCGGCCGATCAGCGGGACCATAGCCAATGACGCGGTGTTCAGCCGCTTCATTCACCCCGGAGACGTGGTCATGGTCAACTCCACCCCGGGGGGCGGGCATATCAGCCATCATCGGGCCGGATCGGTGGGCAAGTATACGACCAACATCGTAGACTTCCCGCTGACCCCTGACGGCTACCATATCGACGTGGAGAGAACCGTGGAGCTGATCAAGGCCATCTCTCCGAAAGTCCTGATCTTCGGCAAGAGCCTGTTCCTGTTTCCCGAACCGATTGCGGAGCTGGTGGATATCTGCAGTCAGCGGAATATCAGCATGCTCTACGACGGCGCCCACGTGTTGGGTTTGATCGCCGGAGGACAATTCCAGAATCCCTTGAAAGAAGGAGCCCTCCTGATCACCGGCAGCGTGCACAAGACCTTCTTCGGGTCCCAGAGGGGGATCATCCTGAGCAACGCCGGGGAAAACGAGTGGCGCAAAATCGACAAGGGCGCTTTCCCCGGTTCCTCCTCCAACCATCATCTGGATACCCTCGTTTCCCTGGCGATTACCGTGTACGAGATGATGGAGTTCGGTCAGGAGTACGCCAGGCAGGTGATCGCCAACGCCAAACACCTGGGCAGGAAGATGCACGAGGCGGGAATCGAGGTCCAGGGGCGCGAGTTCGGCTACACGGAGAGCCATCAGCTGGCCGCGGATGTGACCCGGTTCGGCGGCGGGGATGAAGTGGCCAGGCACCTGAAGGACAACAACATCATCCTCAATATGAACCTGCTGCCCCATGAATCCCTGGAGAACGTGGCCAATCCCGCCGGTATTCGTCTGGGCGTCCAGGAGATGACCCGTTTCGGCATGAAAGAGCCGGAGATGGAGGTCATAGCGCAGCTGTTCAAGAAATGCCTGATCGACGGCAAGTACGTCGGGGATGAAGCAAAGGAGTTCCGCGGGCAATTTCAGAACGTCCAGTACTCTTTCGATCAATCCGCTGTGGAAGTATAGCTGCAAAAAGTATGAAGGACGTCCAAAACCGGCACGACCCGCGGCATATCGAAATCCAAAAAGTCGGTGTGAAGAACGTCAAGTATCCGATCGTGGTGCTGGACAAGAACAATCAAACTCAAGCCACCGTGGCTACGATCAACATGTACGCCGATCTTCCCCACGATTTCAAAGGCACCCATATGAGCCGTTTCATCGATGTGGTTAACGAGTACTACGTCGACATCTCGATGAACAACTTCCTCGAGATGCTGGGTAAGGTTCGGGCGTTCCTGGAAGCCAGCAGGGCTTACGCGGAGGTGTTCTTCCCCTATTTTATCGAGAAACAGGCGCCGGTCTCCGGTGAACGCAGCATGATGGAGTACCTCTGCGAGTACATGGGTGAGGTCAGCGACCAGTACGAGCATTTCTACGTGGGTATCAAGGTTCCCATCGCCACGGTCTGCCCCTGCTCCCAGGAGATCAGTGAAATAGGCGCCCACAATCAAAGGGGGGTCGTGCGTCTGAAATTGCTGTTCGAGAAGTTCTTCTGGATCGAGGATATCATCAGCATCGTGGAGAGCTCCGGCTCCAGCGAGGTGTATACCCTGCTCAAGCGGGAAGATGAGAAGTACATCACCGAGCAGGCCTTCAAACGCCCCCGCTTCGTCGAAGACGTGGTACGGGAGGTTACCCAGAAGCTCGAGGCGACCGGGGACTTCCGCTGGTTCAGCGTGGAGGCGGAAAACTTCGAAAGCATCCACAATCACAGCGCCTACGCCTACGTAGAACGAGGTTCTATCGACTAGCGGCGATGGATCTTCCGGGAGTGCTGCTGATAATCCTTGCGGGGGACAGCAGCTGATCAGGTCTTGGCTGCCCGGAGCGTTCCCTTCTGCATGCGCCGCAGAGTAACGGATGTCCACAGCGCGCTCATCCCGGCTGCCAGAACATTACCGGTTATGATACCCAGCCACACCCCGTAGATCTTCAGGTCAAAGACGTAGACGTAGAGGATCATGGCCGGCACGGCCAGCAGCAGGAGCCTGGAGGTAGTGATGAGCAGCGCCGGCAGTGGGTAGCCGATGGCCTGAAAGAAGGAGCGGGAGAGGATGCCGATAACGGCGAACACGAAAGTGAACTCGACGACCCGGGTCTGCAGCACGGCGTAGCGCACCACCTGATCGATGTCGCTGAAGAACGGATAAATCCTCGGCGCCAGGGCAAACATCGCCGCGGCGGCCAGGACAACCAGTCCCATGGCCGTGAGCAGGCTCTTCCACCAGATCTCCCGCACCCGTTCGAAATTTCCCCGACCGGCGTTCTGGCCGATCATGGTAATCAGGGCGGCGCCGATGGCGAAGATCGGCATCAGTACGGCCTGATCCAGACGCCCGCAGAGGGCGAAGGCGGTGAGTGCCAGGGGATCGATCGCGACAACCACCCTGTTGAAGAATAAAAAGCTCAGAGCCATCAGGATCATTCCGGCGGATTGAGGCAGGCCTACGGCCAGGATCTTCCTGATCGTTCCTCCGTCTATATCGGCCAGTCTCCAGTGGACCTGGACCTGGGTCTTGCGGCGGATGAACACGCTGAGGATAAAGGAGACGGCCAGGCCTTGAGCCATCGTTGTGGCCAGGGCCGCCCCCCGTACCCCGAGCTTCAGGGTGAAGATGAAAATCGGATCCAGGATGATATTGCCTGCCGTGCCGATGATCATGGCGATCATCACGTATTTCATCATGCCCTCGCCCTGGAGGATGCCCATGAAGGTGCTGGACACGAACAGCAGTATCCCCGCAGGCACGATGAAGCGCAGATACTCCAGGCCGTGGACCAGGTAGTCCCCCTGAGCCCCGAGCAGCAGCAGGATGTCGCCGGCGAATATATAGGTGGGTATGGCTATGGCCACGGCCACGCCCACACCGACAGCCAGACCGCTCTCCGCAGTTTTGTCGAGAACCTTCCTGTTTTCCTCTCCGATACCCCGTGCCACCAGGGAGCTGGTTCCCACCACGATACCCTGACTGAGGGCGATTGCCATGAAGAGGAAGGGGAAGACGATTCCGGTCCCGCCGACGTAGGAAGGATCGGCCAGGTCTATACGGCTCACCCAGATGGTGTCGGTTATGTTGTACAGCAGCTGGAAGAGCATCCCGAAGAAGATTGGGGAGGCCAGGCGCGCCAGGAGCCTGAGCACCGGACCTTCGAACATGTCCGGCAGCGGTCTCTGTCGGGGGGTGGTGGGAGCTGTGTCTTCTTCACTACGTCTATCTGCCATAGCGGGAGCTCTTTTTCGAGCTCTCCGGATCATACCGGTAAAGTGGTCGGATAGACAACCGCCTGGCCGCTCCCGGCGCATCGCGCGCAGCCGCGTGATTCGCTGAGCAAGGTGTGCTATAGTAGGGGCAGGAGGCACGGCATGAAGCGATCGACGATTATCACCTTGTTTTTGGTCGTGCTCGCCGTATTGGCGGGCGTACTGCTCAGCGGTTGTGTGACCGCAGGGGCGGCGGAGTGCAGCGAAGAAGGCCAGATCCTCTGGGATAAGGACCACGATCCCGGGCGGAACGCCCCGCGCTGGGTGAGCAACAGGCGGGCGGCTTTGAAGGAGGCGGAAGTGCGCTCCAGGGATATCCCCAAGAAGTACGTTCTCTACATGGGCGTTTCCGAAGACAAGCCGGATGAACGGGCCGCCCGCTTCGACGCGGTGGAGGACATGCTGAAACGCTACGCCGTGTACCTGCAGGAGGAGCTGGACCGCATCCTCCCCGAAGCCGCGGAGAGAGCCGGGGTGCGTTTGCCCCAGGTGAACACGGCCCTGGGTGCCGACATGGCGGTGAGCTATCTGCCCAGGGAGCCGATAGAAGCCAATGTGATCCGGGCTCACTGGACCGCAACGGGCAGGCTCTGTCCCGACTTCACCAAGAAAATGTATCGCACCTACGTTCTCGGGGTGTTCGACAAGGATGTCCGCCGGGAGCACGTGCTCGAGGCGGCTGTAGAGACCTTTAAATACGCGATCATACGCGGAGACGATAAGGACGAAATCCTGGCGGAGGCGCAGCGGCTGATCCGGCGTCTGTAGGTTCGCTCCCGACTCCAGACTAATCCCCCTCTGAAGACTACCCTTATGCCTTGTCATCCGAGGTAAAATACCGGATAGTAACCGCAGCAACCCTGATTCAGCGTGGAGGTTTTCAGTTGCGGACACCAAAGAGTTATGCCGGCACGATCCTGCGGGTCGACCTGTCCACCGGGGCGAGCGAGCGGATAGACACAGAGCAGTACGCCGAGCGATTCCTGGGCGGCCGGGGCCTGGCCGCCGCAATCTACTGGAACGAAGTAGCCCCGGAGACCGGCGCCCTGGAGCCGGACAACCGCCTGATCCTGGCCCTCGGTCCTCTGGCCGGTGTTCCGGCCGTCGGAGGATCCCGTTGGGGCGCTTTTGCGAAATCCCCTCTGCCTCAGGGGCAGCGCTTCTGCTACGGGAACCTCGGGGGCAGCTTCGGGGCGGAGCTGAAGTTCGCCGGCTACGACGGGTTGATCCTGCAGGGCAAGGCGGATCGGCCCGCGGTCCTCTCGATTCTCGACGGACGGATCAGCCTCCGGGACGCGGATGATCTGTGGGGCAGGAGTACCACCGAAACCATCGAGAGCCTGAAACAGGGTGAAGTTGGGAACTCCAAGGTCCTGACCATCGGTCCTGCCGGAGAGAAGGTGCTGCCCTCCGCGACGCTGTTAGCCGACGGCGATGCCAGTTGCAGCGGCGGCATGGGCGCGGTCATGGGTTCTAAAAACCTCAAGGCCGTAGTGGTCCGCGGGGAGAATCGGGTCGTGGAAACGGCCCGTCCGGCCGCCTTGAGGGAGATCGCCCGGGAGCTTCGCGGACACGGCCGGGGAAACGTCAAGGTCTGGGGCATCGACTTCATGGCCCACGGTCCGAAGACCCGCAAGCTTCCCTGCTACGGTTGCCCGGCCAACTGCCTGCGGGTCAAGTACACGGCGGATGACGGCACCAGCGGGAAGTTCATGTGCCAGTCCCGTTTCTTCTATATGCCTCACGCCTGGGGCTACTACGGGCAGGAGAACGACGTGCCCTTCCACGCGAACCGGCTCTGTGACCGGCTGGGTATCGATACCTGGGAGGTGCAGACCATCATCGAGTGGCTGCTGCGCTGCCACGCAGAAGGGGTGATAACGGAAGCTGAATCCGGGCTTCCCCTCGCCAAGGTGGGCAGCCTGGAGTTTATCGAAGCGCTGCTCGACAGGATGATTTCGGGGAAGGGATTCGGAACGTTGTTGGCCAAGGGAGCCTGGAACGCCGCCCGGGAGAGAGGCCCGGCTGCCCGGGATCTGTTTCGCCACAACGACCCCTACGATCCGCGGTACTGCACCGTAAATACCATGCTCTATCCCTTCGAGTCCCGGGAGCCGATCCAGCAGCTCCACGAAGCGGGGCTGGTGCTGGCCCAATGGTCCAGCTGGGCCAAAGGGGTTGAGGGAGCGCATATCTCGACGGAGGTCCTTCGAGGCATCGCAGGCCGCTTCTGGGGCGGTGAACAGGCCGGGGATTTCACGACCCTGAAGGGCAAAGCCAGGGCGGCCAGGCTAATCCAGGATCGACAGTACGCCAAGGAGAGCCTGATCACCTGCGACTGGATGTATCCGGTCATCGACCTGCCCAATTCGGAGGATCATATCGGGGATCCCGGGATCGAGAGCCGCATCCTCAGCGCGGCCACCGGGATCGACCACGCAGTGGAGGATCTAAACCGCATCGGCGCCCGCATCTTCGAGCTGCAGCGGGCGATCCTGCTGCGGGAGGGGCATCAGGCACGCCGGGATGACCTCCTGCCCGAGGAGTTCCACGAACAGCCCCTGGAGGGGCACGTGGCCGATCCCGAGTGCCTCGTGCCAGGCGCCAACGGGCAGATCGTCTCCCGTCTGGGTAAGCGGTTGGAGATGAGAGATTTTCTGCGCCTTCGGGAACAGTACTACGAGCTGCGGGGCTGGGACGTGAAGACCGGGCTCCAGACCCGCCGGGGCCTGGCGGAGCTGGACCTGGGGGAGGTTGCCGAAGAGTTGGAGAGCAGAGGGCTGTTGGCCCGCCGGGCCCGGCGGATTCCGCCGCCGATTCGGCTGGTTCGTCGCGTGGGCGGCGGGCTGGCTGCCGGTCTGGACAGGCTGGGGGGAAACGGGCGGGGTAGAGGTACCGATCCGGCGACTCCTGCCGCCCCGGCCATGTCCCGGGAACAGCTGCTGCAGCTGCTGGAAGAGCAGCGGTCGAGGTACGGCCACCCCCAGGTCGTCCAGAATTTCAGGGGCTGGAACAAGGCGCTGCAGTACTACATCAGCGACTTCGACGAGTACTTCCTCATCCGCATGGTCGACGGGGTTGCTCAGGCGCCGGAGCCCCTGTCCGCGCCTCTGGAGCAGCCGGAGGTCAGCTACCAGATGGATTCACAGACCCTGTTGGCCATGACCGGCGGGGAGATCAGCGGGGCGGAGGCGTTTAGACGGCGCCGGCTCAAGCTCAAGGCCTCTTTTTCGGACATCATGAAGCTCCAGTCCCTGGATAAACTCTAGCATTCGCCCTATCGCCTATAGCGTTTCCGTTGAAACACTCCGGCCCCGGCGCTGCCGAAGTAAAGCAGTTCGCCGTCCGCGGAAAGGATCAGAC
>CAZPPB010000012.1:0-45215 GCA_964588355.1 uncultured Spirochaetaceae bacterium
GGTTCACCAGCAGCGGCTTCTTGAACAGGATGGCCTCCAGGAAGGCGTTGCCGAACCCCTCGTACAGGCTCGGGTAGGTGATCAGGTCGGTGTGGGGGTAGACATCCCACAGGGTATAGACCTTGCGGCCATCCGCCGTTCGGGTGCGGGATTCGTAGAGGCGGTTGAAGATGAAATGAACCGGTGCCTTTTGACGCTGGGCCGTGTCTTTGATCCAGGTGAAGTAATCCTCCCCCTCGTCTCCCGGGGAATGAGAGATGAGGAGCTTCAAATTTGGCACTCGCAGGCGTTCCACCAGGTAGAGTGCCTGCTCGATGCCTTTGCGCGACACGACGCGGGTCGGCTGCAGTACCAGGACATCCTGGTCGCTGAAGCCCATGTCGGCTCGCAGGTTCTTGTTGTACTCGTCGATGCCCGTCTTGGATCGCTCGAAGTCGATTACGTTGTAGATCAGATGGGAGGAGATCCCGTTTTTGGCGGCCAGATCCTTCTGGGCCACCGTATTGATCACAACGTGCTTCATGGAGGGCAGGTCGGGGGGAAAGGCCATGTCCAGGATGTCGGGGATGGCGTTGAGCAGGAACCGGGGCCGCTCCCAGTAGAAATCGTGATGATGGCCGATCGCCGGGATGCCCGTCTCTGCAATCACCTCGGTCAGTGCCACCCCCAGAGGGATGTGCATGGGAATGGCCAGCACGTTCTCGGCTACCAGAAGATCAATGTGGAACTGCTCGAGAAAGTCGTAGATCTTCTCTTTGAGATACTCTTTCTCTTTGTAGATACGATCGGTTACGGTCCGGGCGCGGGTTTGCACGCCGAACAGCTCCCGGGACAGGGCGATGTTGTCCGGGTGCTGGAAGAAAGCCTCGGGCACCAGCATGCTGGTCTGCGGGTCCTTGTCCAGTTCTCCGGCGAACCAGAAACAGCTGTGGTGAAATTCCTCGAAGATCTCCGCCCACTTGCTCGACTCAAGGGATACTCCGTCCAGGCCTTTGAATCGGGTGGAGACGAAGCCAATGTTGAGGGATTTAGCTCGTTTGTGTTTGCTCTTCATCACGACCGGTATACCTGCTGACAGTACCTCAAGGCGCCTGAGGCCGTCAAGACGGTCATCCCCCTCACCTCGGCCCTCGCCTTGAAAAGCGTGGAGGCCGCAGCGTATCATGGGTGCAGGTACGGAGGAAAGCGATCGGACACAAGCAATCGCGCATGAGCAATCTGCCATGAGAGTTTTCGCCTTCATTCTGGTTTTCTTCACGTTACTGGGGCTGGCCGCAGCCTGGGCAGAGGAGCAGCCCTACGAGCTGGCCTGGCGCTACGTCACGGGCGGACGGGTGACAGCCAAACCGGCGGTCGACCATCGGGGAACGATCTACATCCTCTCCGATGACAGGACCCTCTACGCTCTGTCGGCCCTGGGCGCAGAGCGCTGGCGCTACCCGGTGGGTCGGAAACTTTCCGCCGGGCCGGTGGTGACCTATGACGGCACGGTCCTGCTCGGTACCCAGAGCGGGATCCTCCTGGCCACCGGAGCCAACGGGCGTCTGCGCTGGATGTTCTCTCCCCGAACCGGCGGATGCCTGAACCCTGCCCTGGGATCGGACGGATCGATCGTGCTGGCCACGACAAGCGGAATGATCTACTGTCTCAGCTACACCGGGGAGGAACGCTGGCGTTATCAGGTGCGGGCGGAGCTGAGCTCCAGTCCCTCGATCGGTGAGGATGGGACGATCTACGTCGGCACCACGGACAGGCGCCTCCTGGCTGTGAACCGCGACGGCAGCAACAAGTGGGAGATCGAGCTTCCCGCCGGGGTGGGCACGCCGGCGATCGATCACGAAGGTTTCCTCTACGTAGGCGCCGCGGGGATCCATCGGATTTCACCCCAGGGGGTGTTGCTGTGGAGCTATGCGATCCCGGCCGATACAGCGGATCCGGTGCTTCGCAGCGACGGAGCGATCATCGCCGGGGCGGCCAACGGAAGACTGTATGCGATCAGCCCGGGGGGACGGCTGATCTGGAGCAGTCCCCTCCACGCTCCCATCCCCTTCCCGGCGGTGCTCGGGGACGACGGCACGGCCTACGTCTGCACGGATTCCACCCAGATCGCCGCTGTTTCGGGCAGCGGGCTGATCCTCTGGCGGTTCCGGGCAAAGCAGCCCGTGGGTATGCCCACCATCGGCAGGGACGGGATCGTGCTGGTTGGCGCGGAGGACTGGATTCTCTATGCATTGTCCGCCGGTTCCGCCGGCCTGTCTGAAAGCCCCTGGCCCCAGGCGTATCACGATGGCCAGCACACCGGCCGGGCAAAAGCGCTGACAGACCTGGACAGCCCCGCTGCGGTACTGCTGCGGGAGCTGGCCTACTCCGATTCGCCGGAGCTGAAGCGGATGGCACTGCGGGATATCGAGGCGCACTTTGAGGGACGGCGCTATCTGGACGTTCACCTGGCGGTTCTGGAAGAGGTGCTCGGCTATCTGGCCGGGGAGGGGGTAATATACCGCAGCTCCACGAGGGCTCCAGCAGCTTCAGGGGATCCGCAGCTCAGGATGGAGGCTTGTCGTCTGCTCGGGGAGCTGGGATCCGAAGGAGCCAGAGCGGTGTTGTTACAGGTGATGGCCGCCGATGAAGATAGTGGGATCAAAGTGGCGGCTGTCGACTCTCTGGCAACCATAGGTTTCGATCCGGACGGCGAACTGGCCCGTGCTATACTGTATAAGGTGGGGGAAACCGGGCAGGAACGTTATCATCTGGCCTGTGCCCGCGCCCTCTATCGGATTATCATGAGTTCGGAGGCGGCAGTTCATCCGGACAATTACCGCGCCCTGGCCGTGCTGGCGCAGCGGGATGCATCGCCGAGCGTGAGGGAACGCGCCTCCGGTTATCTGCATGGTCTTTCCGGGGGGTGGAGACGGTGAGAGGAGTTACGGTATGAAAAAAGCGATGTTGGCGATCCTGGTATTCCTGTCGGTCCTGGGATTACATGCTCAGGAGGTGGCCGAGGAAGAACTACGGAGCGTAGATCGGGAAATCGTATTCATAAACTACGAAGGGCCGTACGATCGCATCGACACCGCGGATGAGATCAAAGGTCTGGGCTGGTATCTGGCCAGTGTTATAGACCAGAACAAAGATCGAGCTTCCTTCCTGCTAAAATACTCGGTAATCCGAGCGGTAGACCCGACGGAAACGGGAAAATTCGATGCGGACATCTTTTCCATCGACCGGGATGCCAAGGTCGATCACATCGACAATGTCCGCCGGATCCTGGCCGGATACCTGGAAGGAGCCTTCGACTACTCCGCCGAAGATGCCCGCACCCTGTCCCGTTTCGCCACGATCTACAACGCCGTGCACAGAGGACAGCTGGAGTACCTCTCGGACAAGTACAAATCTCTGGTTCTCTCTTTCCTGACCCGGCAGAACGCGGGGCTTTCGACCAAGTACTTCGAATGGCCCGGGGCGACCAGGATGCTCATTCCCCTGACGGCGGAGGCCGACAAGGGGGTACTGGGTTCGTTGAGCACTACCGAATTGACAGAACAGAAGGTCATCGAGGAGATGCGTCAGCAGGAAGACATGGGCCTGGAAGACCGCAAGGATATGGTGGAGATCAAGGAACGGGAAGTCGAAGAGAAGATGGACCAGCTGGAGGAGCAGAAAGCCGAGCTGGAAGAAGCCGAAGCGCAGCTGGCCGAAAGCAGGGAAGATCTGGAGGAGGCCCGAACCCGGGAGGAGAAAGAGCGCCTGGAGACGGAAGTCGCCGAACGGGAAAGGGAGGTGCAGGGACGGGAGGCGGCGGTCGAGGAAACCAGGGCCGCGATCGAGACCAAGGAGGAGGAGATCGCCGAGGAACGGGAGCAGATCATCGCCGATGAACGCGCCCAGGACGCGCGGCCGCCTCAGCCGGAAGCGGGAACCTTCGTCTTCTCCGATCAGCTGTACTACCTCAAGGCCCGGCCTCGCGCCTCCGACGGTACGATCACCGGCACGCTGCACATCCTGGATCCGGTGGCTTCGGAGGTGCAGTTGAGCTCTCCGGTCAGCCACATCCGGGGGCGGACCTTCTACTTCTTTAAGAGCTCGATCCTCGTGGTCGGCCATGAGAGCAGCGCCGCCTCTGCGGCTCGGCTGATGCTCCTGGAACCGCTCACCCTGAAGGAAACCACTCGGAGCTGGGAGGAGATCTATCCGGAGAGCTACGTGCTGCTGCAGGCCAGCTCGATCTACGCGGTATTTGAATCGGGGGGTGAGTACCACCTCGGCCGTTTCGACGAAGCCCTGCAGCTTATCAGTCAGTCCGAGCAGCCCGTTGATAAGGACAGCGCCTTCTTCCTGTTCGGCGACAGGATCTACATCAACACTTCTACCCGGGACATCCTGGTTCTGAACAGGGAGGATCTGAAGCGGGAGGATCTGATCCGCTGATCTAATCCAGCCGCTTCTCCAGCTCACTCTCCTCTGCCCGGGCAATCAGGCGGCCCGTCTCTACATCCACCCGCAGCAGCAGGATCATGCCTACTATGAAGAACACGATCAGACTGAGTACCGCCGGGCGGCTGGATCCGAAGATGGCGCCGGCGGCGGCGAACAGCAGGGGACCGATGAAGGTAGCCGCTTTCTCCATGATCCCGAACAGGCCGAAGAACTCTCCGCTCTTGGGCGCAGGCACCAGGGTGGAAAACAGGCTGCGGGTCAGGGCCTGGCTTCCTCCCTGGACACAGGCCACCAGCCAGGCCAGGCACCAGAACTCGATCACTGAATCGAGGAAGAACCCCCAGACGGCGATCACCGAATAGACGAGCAGGGCCAACAGCAGGCTGCGCTTCGTATCCATCTTGTCCGCCAGCCGGGAGAAGAGGACCTTCCCGAGCAGGAGGGCCAACAGCAGGCAGATCACCTCCAGGGCGAAGATCATGCCGATGACCAGACCGAGATTGCTGCGCCGCAGAGGCGGCAGCACCTTCACTTCCGCCACGCTCAACATGTTGCCGGAGCTGCGCTCGTTCTTCTGCCCCCGATTGACCAGGCTGAGAACGTGCGGCCCGGCGGTGGGAACAAGAATCGTAATGGTGTTCTCGTACCGGAGTCTGGCGTTGTAGGCGTCGATCCTTACCGGCTGACCGTCCTCATCCTCCAGGGGACGGCCGTCGATCTGCACCTCCCAGATGCCGTGATCCGGTCCCTTCCCGTAGGTGATGGTCAGTTTCCGGCCGTTGAAGGGAAAATCCAGGCGGGCTCCCTGCTGATCAGCCATCCGGTAGGATCTGTCTTCCTTGCTGCGGATAGTCTGCGCCTCTACGATCCGCTCGGTCCAGCTGCCCCGGTAGGAGAACGCCTCATCGGCAGCGGAATAGGCCCCTTCCCCGACTGCGCCGTCGGTGGAGGTGTAGGCGGGAAGAGGTGCTCCGCTGATGCTCTCCGGCAGCAGGCGCTTGCCCCCGATCCCGAGCACCGGAAGCAGGATGATGTTGAACACGATGAAGGCCATCACGATGTGCCGATGCCGGGTGTCCCTGCTTGGGAGGCGGCCGAAGATCAGGCTGAAGGGGATGCCCACGAACTGGACCAGGAGCAGGGCCAGGATCAGCTCAAGGGTTCCGAATCCCAGCTCCGCTCCGTAGATGGCGGCTACGCCGATGATTGTCCCGATGCCGTCCAGGTAGATCAGAGCTGCCAGAAGCATTTTGAACAGCTCCCTGTACTGGCGGATGTCCCGGAGGGTATCCTTGATCCGTCTGATGCTGACCGACAGCACGCCCTGAGCCTTTTCCAGCCGGGCGGTCAAGGTCTGTGGTTCTGGAATACTTTTCAGCAGGGGAATGGAGAACAGGGCCCACCAGAGGGCCACGGTGAGGAAGGACAACCGAGGTCCCCAGGTACCGGGGAGCAGCTGGATCATAACGACGTTCACCCCCAGCAGGAGTCCGCCCCCCAGGTAGCCCATGGCGTATCCCCTGGAGGATACCTTGTCCTGATCTTCGATCCGGGCTACGTGGGGCAGGAGGGCATCGTAGAACACATTGGCGCCGGCGAATCCGACGCGGCCGAAGATGAACAGGAGGGAGGCGAGCAGCCAGTTTCCGCTTTTCACCAGCACGAGCAGTCCCGTGGCCACGACGCCCATGCCGGCAAAGATCGACAGGAGCTTTTTCTTTCCCCGCATCACATCGGAGATCGTGCCCAGCACGGGAGCGATTATCGCCACTATGATCAGAGAGATGCTCACACCCGCGCTCCAGTAGGCCGTGGCCACCGCCGGGCTGGGGAGGGTGGAGGCGGCGACCTGGCTGTAGTACACGGGCAGAACCGCGGCGGCCACGGTGGTGACAAAGGCGGAATTGGCCCAGTCGTACATGGTCCAGGCCCGAATGCGTTTGCGATACTCCCTGTCGCTGACTTTCATGAAGGTCCTCCTGTTTCACCTTTATAGCCCTCTGGGCTTTCCTCCGCAACTCCGGAGGTGAGCTGGAGCGAAGCGGATTATCCGAAATCCAATATCTCCCCTAAAACCCGGCCTTCTGCCGCGGGCAGCTGCACTTCAAGCAGGGCCGCCAGGGTGGGACCCAGATCTACGATGCGCAGGCTCTCCAGTTCCACGCCCCTGCAGATGCCCGAGCCCGCGGCAATGAGAGGGGAGCTGTAACCGGGGCGGTCCGGATGATAGCCGTGAACCGCCCGGTGTCTGTCCTCAGCCGGGTCAAGGACATCCCCTTCGATATCCGGCACGAAGTAGCAGCCCGCCTTGGCTTCCAGCACGTAGTCGCCAGGCCCTCCGAGTTTCAGCTTCTCGATCTGATCTCGAGGGTACACGGTTTCCACGACGCCGCTGTCCTGGAGCTCGTTGAACACCGCCGCAAGCTTGCCGTGGGTAGACCGATCCGCCGGATCCCTAAGGCCCACCTGGGCCGACCCTTCACAGCAGTTGGCCCAAGCCTCCCAGCGGGTCAATTTTGATCCTCTGCACGAGTCCGGGCCGGCCGTTGGTCGCGGGCCACGCCGGTCTCCGGCGGAGTGCCGGAAGGCCGTACCCTTCGTGCTGAACTCGAGCAGCCCCGCCCTCCGAAACGCTGCGTTGATGCGGATACGGGTATGGACGTCGATATAGGCGTGGTCCCCGAACACCACAAAGGTGGTGTTTTCGAACACCCCTGAGTCCCTGGAGGCGGCCAGGAGCGTGCCCAACCGACGGTCGTGATCTTCCAGGACTTTCAGGGTCTCGGGGGCTCGAAATCCGCGGCGGTGGCGGGTTCCGTCCAGATCGAGGAGATGAAGCAGGAGCAGGTTGGTTTTTCGCTTTCGGATCAGGTGGGAGGCGACAGCGGTTGTGAAGTTGTCGAGGTGGTAGTATTTCAAGCTCTTGAGCAATGCCCGGTAGCGGTACCCCATATGCAGGATAAAAAGAGGAGTTCCGCCTGTGAACAGCAGCCAGGGAAAGCACTGGCCGGGCCGGGTGGTTTTAATCTCGGGGATCACGTAATGGTTGTGCGAGCGGGCGGCTCCCGGCCAGAGCAGGGAGGCGGTCTTCAAGCCCCGCTGCCGTGCTGCATCGTCCAGCGCAGGAACCCGGAGGAAACGGCGGTACCAGTGCCAATCCGGGCAGACTCGACCCGGCTGGAAGAGAGTGTTGGCATGGATCCCGTGCAGGTGCGGGTAGCAGCCGGTAATCAGACTGGCGTGAAGGGGATAGGTCTGGGTGGGGTAGATGCCCCGCATCGCCCTGCAGCAGGAACCGCGTCCCAACAGCTCTCGGAAGTGGGGCAGCGCTTCCAGATGCGGCAGGTCCACCGAGGACAATCCATCTATGGATACAACAACCACGCTCCGGCGCATAGCGTGCCGGTAGTGTAGGGATTTGTTTAATAGAAGACAAGCGATCGAATTGTTTTTGACACGGCACAGTGAGATTCGGTAGAATCGGCGGGGGGCTGATTTTGATCAAGGATTCTATTCCCGTTCGGACCACTCTGTTCGTCCTCCTCCTGGCTGTCCTCTGGGGCGGCAACGTCGTGGCGATCAAGATCGGTCTGCGCGGCATCCCCCCGCTAGCCGCCGCGGGTATCCGCTTCAGTATAGCCCTGCCGTTGATTGCAATCTGGGCTCGGATGAGGCGCATCAGTCTCAGACCCCGAGGCGGTGAGATGATCCCTCTCCTACTGATCGGTTTGATCTTTACAATCCAGATCGCAATCCTCAACTGGGGAACACGGCTGACGCTGGCCGGCCGGGCGACTGTGATTCTGCACACCTATCCGGTATTCGTGGCCTTTCTGGCCCACTTCATCGTTCCCGGAGACCGGCTGTCGTGGTACAGGCTTTTCGGGGTGATCTGCGCTTTCGCCGGCATCGTGGTGGTATTCTGGGAGAGGCTGTCGATCGGAGCCGGGGGAAGCACCACCGGGGATCTGCTCTGTCTGGGCAGCGGTTTGCTGCTGGGTTTGCTGACCGTGCTGGTCAAGCGCTACGTTCAAACTATCGAAGCACCGCGGATCCTTGTTTGGCAGATGATCGTAGGGGTTCCGCTGTTCTTCGCTCTGCATGCCCTGTTCGAGGGCGGGAGCGCCTTCCAGTTTGCCCCGGCTGTCGTAGCCGCCGTGCTCTATCAGGGTGTGGTGGTGGGAGTGTTCTGTTTCCTGACCTGGTTTTCCATCCTCAAACGCCACTCGGCCAGCCGGCTCACCGTCCTGTTTTTTACCGCACCCCTCTGGGGACTGCTGGCCAGCTACCTGCTGCTCGGAGAGGGAATCTCGATCGGTCTGGCCATGGGGGCCGGGATGGTTGCTCTGGGGATCTTTCTGGTCAACCGGGAGTGATGCGCGATCTCACGATCTCGAGCCGGCCGATTCCGCCCCCGGCGCAGTAACTCAGGTAGAACGATCGCATATATTTTAGATCCCGTTCACGAAACCTGTGATCGCTGTACATCAGTGTCTGGATCACCTTCAGCAGGCGCAGGCACCTGGTCTGGAACCGGGGCGCGGGCCGGGGCGCGGCAGCGCCGATCTGTTTAGCCCACCGCACCCAGCCGCTCTCCCACGGCCAGGCAACGCCCCGGCGATGGAAGCTGGCGGCGATTTTTGCTGTGAGTTTCATCGCCGAGGATCGATCGGGCTGCAGCGACGCCAGCAGAAGGACGCCGTAGCGCCGGATCGCCCAAACGGCAATCATCAGGACGGCCAGAACGGGGATCGACAGGAACAGGATCCGCCGGTTGAAACTCCACGAACTCCACGCTTTTGTTTGCCGGGAGGCGGGCTCCCGCCCCAGGATCGCCCGCAGCTGACGGTTGGTCAGCCGATTTACCTCCCGATCGTATTCGTATATCCACTGCTCTGCGATTTCGGCGTAGTATGACGGGTTGACCGCGGTGGTCGCTTCCCAGGCGCTCCAGCCCCGATCCTCCAGCCACACCTCGGGCCAGGCATGAGCGGACAATCCCGTTACGATGGCCCGGCCAGGTTCCTGCATCCGATCGAAGGGAACCGACCCATACGGCAGGGTCGCAAGATAGCCGGTGGCGTACCGCGCGGGGATCCCGTTCAGCCGAGCCAGCGCGGTAAAGGCCGAGGCGAAATGCACGCAGTAGCCCTCTTTGCTCTGAAACAGAAAGGTATCGACGAAATCCGCCCCCGGCGGAGTCCGGTCGGCTTCCAGGTTGTAGCTATAGTTCTGCCCCAGATATCTCTCTATGTTTCTCAAGGTCCCCCGGGTGTTGCCCGCAGCGTCCGCCAGCTTCGCGGCCAGCCGGCGAAGTTCCGGGCTGGGCGAGCTCGGCAGCTGCAGATAGGCACTGCTCTGTGCGGCGGAAAAATCCCGGATCGGTGCTCCGCTCCGACCCCCGCTCTGCTGGCTGTTACGTGCGTAGCTCAAGTAGATGCTCTGCTGCGAACGCAGGGGACTGTCGAGCCGATAGCCTTGCTCGAAGTTACCCGAGATCCCATCGATCTGCTCAGGCGGCAGATAGATCACCCTCGTGTCCAAGGTGAAGGGCAGGAGGGTGAAGTATTCTGCCAGAACCGTGATCCGAAGCGACGATGGGGGAACCTCCCCCGGGTCGAAAACCGAGATCTGCACAAAGCCATCCGGCTTCAGGTCTTCAGGACGCCCCGAGCTTTCCTCAGGTTCCGTAAGTTTGCTCCAGGACTGGCCGTCGTAGGTAGAGTAGGCCCCGGTTCGCAGATACAAACGCTGGCCCGGACGGCCCTGGACCTCGAATATAGGGGCTTCTGAGAGCGTCGGTGTGCCTCCCAACCTGTCGGTTTCGAATCCGTAGCCGAATCCGGGGATCCCGTACAACAGAGGGAAACGGGGGAAGAGGGCAACGACTGTCTTTCGCAAACCCGGGTGCAGCCGGTCGGCCACGATTCGGCTTCCCCTGGGCTCGGCCAGGAGCAGAGGAAGCCGGGAGGCGGCCATCACGGCCAGAAACAGCAGGAGAAGGGTCGTCAGATTCCTGAGGCGGTTGCCCGGCCGGACGAAACGCACCGATACGACCATCGAGCCGAGGGCGAGCAGGCTGAGAAGAAGAACGTAGAACAGGCGGGTCTGGTAGATGAGGGCCAGCACCCCGGCTGCAACCAGCAGCTGGCCGTAGAGGGGAAGGAGGATTTCCGAATCCAGGAAACGGCGGGCCAGGGCGGAGGAAAATACGGCGGCCAGCAGCACCATCACGTTGGACACCAACCCCCGCGGCTCGCCGTCGCGAATCGATTCAAACCAGATCCCGTAGGCCGAATAGGGACTGATCAGGATCCCCGTGAGCACGACGGCGGCGAAACCGACCGTGTACAAGCTCGAGAGGAGGCGAAAGGCTCTGGCGGAAAATCCGCGCAGGCGGATCGACGCCACATACAGGACAATTTTGCCGAGCACGAGCGCAGCCAGCAGGGGCCAGGACAGCTCGGCCCGGAGGAGGAGTTTCAGGATCCCGGGAAAAAGCACGGCGGCGATCACGGCCAGGATGATCCGCACCCACAGGGGAATCTTATTTTTCACGACTCAGCTCATCCCTTTCCAGGCTCTGCACGATATTCTCGGGCCCGTCGACGAAGCGAATGTCTGCTCCCCGCTCACCGAGCGAATAGAGGTAGGGAACAACGGCTTTTCGTTCCCCCTCCGCGTACCCGCTGCGATTCAGGATCAGGGCAACCGGGGCGTCTGCAGCCAGGGATCCATCCACCGCGGAAAAGATCTCCGGGTCGAACAGGTGGGAGATGATGATTGCGGAGCTGCTCTGGTAGCCGCCTGCCTGTTTGTCCAGCCGATACAGGGCGGCCGGTGACATTGTAGGCTGGAACAGCAGCTCCATCGTAGACAGATAGAACCGCCGGAAGCCGGCCTGATTGGCCCCCCGAAAGGAGTACACGGTTCGCCCCGGGGCGCGGACCGCTATCGGCACCCTTCGATCGAGGTAATACTTCACCAGGGCCACGAGAATATCCACCGACACGTCCTCTGTCTCTAAGGCCTTCAGACCGGGGTTTTCAGTCGGTCTCAGATCGAAGTAGATGGTCACCCCCGGTTCCGCCGAGGTGTCGTAGACCTTGATGTAGGGGGTGCCGGTGGAAGCGAACTTCTTCCAGGCCAGGTGGTGAAGGGATTCACCGGCGCGGTAGGTTCGAAGCTGACTGAACAGGGCGAAGTCGGCGACCGCTCCGGTGGAGGCGCCCTGGGTCAGGCGCTCGCTGCGCTCCGTTCCCGTGGAAAATCGCTGCAGGGGCAGTACCCTCGGATAGACGTAGAAGGTTCTGAACCAGACCCGGCGGCGGAGCACGAGGAAGTGGAGCGGATCCTCTGCGGCCAGGGATTCCAGACCTACCGTGTAGATCCCCCGAAAGGGACAGTGGATCTCATACACCCTCTCCAACCGGTCCCCGGCGCGGATGTAGGTGGTGAACCGGGGAAGGACCGTTTCCATGAAGGGATGGATCGTCTTGAAACCCACCACCAGACGATGCAGCGGCAAAAAGGTTTCATTGGCCAGGATCAGGCGATAGCCTACGGATTCGCCCTTGGCCGGGTGTTCGTTGCTGAAATCCTGGTAGTACTTCAACCGCAGGAAGGTCAGCAGCAGGTATGACAGTG
Source organism: uncultured Spirochaetaceae bacterium (assembly GCA_964588355.1). Lineage (GTDB taxonomy): Bacteria > Spirochaetota > Spirochaetia > SZUA-6 > DRHE01 > JAFGQJ01. The sequence continues at coordinate 12,085 of CAZPPB010000012.1, forward strand.
ACAGGATCGGAAGCAGAAGCAGGACAAAGAAGAGGTAGAGAAAAAAAGGCGCCACGTAACTGCCCGCCAGATATACGACGAACAGGGCCAGCAGGTACAGCCCGATCCTGCCGGTGCGGAAGCTGATGAGCGATTCAGCGTTCATTCAACCCGGTGGGGATCTTCACCTTTCCGAGTACCCGGGAGACGACCTCCCCGGGATGGATGCCCTCCATCCGTGCTTCCCCGGAGAGGATCAGGCGGTGGGCCAGCACAGCGGGGGCCAGGGCCACTACATCTTCGGGAATTACGAAATCCCGGGCCCGGAACAGGGCCTCCCCCTGGGCGGCCAGCATGAGGTGCTGAGAGGCCCGGGGGCTCATGCCGAGCTTCAAACGGGCGCTGGTTCGCGTCGCAGATGCGATGTCGGCGATGAAGCGCTTTATCCCTTCGGCAACGTGGATCCGCCGGATGCTTTCCCGGATCCCCAGCACCGTTTGCGGTGTGCTTACCGCCTCCAAATCCTGCAGGGGATCCCTGTCCTGGAAACGGGAGAGGATCTCCACCTCATTCTGCCCATCCGGGTAGCCGAGGGAAAGGGACACCCCGAAGCGGTCGAGCTCTCCTTCCGGCAGGGGGAAGGCTCCGAGGAAGCTGGTCGGGTTCTGGGTGGCGATCACGAAAAACGGCTGGGGCAGCCTGTGGGTCGTTCCGTCCACCGTCACCGAACCCTCCTGCATCACCTCCAGAAGACTCGACTGGGTGCGGGGGCTGGCCCGGTTGATCTCGTCGGCCAGGACGAACTGGTGCATCAGGGCCCCCTGTTTGTAGACAAACTCCCGCTTCTCCGGGCTCCAGATCGTCATGCCCGTGATGTCTCCGGGCAGAAGATCGGGGGTGAACTGGATGCGGCCGAAATCCAATCCCGCGGTAGCCGCCAGACAGCGGGCCAGGGTAGTCTTGCCCACCCCCGGAACGTCCTCTATCAGAACGTGGAGTCCCGCGCTGAAGGCTACCAGGAGCGTATGGATCTGGGCTTCCTTGCCCACGAAAACCCTGGAGATGTTGGCGGCTATCGACCGCATGTGCCCGGCATCCGGGCGCTGATTCCGATCAGGCATAGGCGCTCCTTGTTCCAACCTTGCTGCTCCGGCTGATTCCGGATGGCCGGTTCAACCGCCGTCGAGCAGTTGGCGCACCAGTCTGGTGAGTGTTTGCGGGGAGAAGGCTTTTTCCAGAAAGGTGATCCCCTCCTCGATGACCCCGTGATGGGCGATCGCCTCATCCGGGTACCCGGACATGTAGAGAGTCGGTATTCCGGGATTCTGTTCTGTGATCTTGGTCACCAGATCGGGACCGCTCATCGTGGGCATCACCACATCGGTGATCACCAGGTCTACTCTGTCTTGGGCTTCGAGCAGCTTCAGGGCATCCTGTCCGCTTCCCGCCTGTAAAACCGTATATCCCAGCCGCTTGAGAATCCTTGTCACCATCTTCCGCACTGCCTCATCGTCTTCGATGATAAGAATGGTCTCGTTTCCACCCTTCATCTCCTCTTCTTCCGCCGGAGTTTTCGAGCCGGCGCTTTTCTCCCCGGCCACGGGAAACAGGATATGGACGGTCGTTCCCCTGCCCACTCGGCTATCCACCCAGATGAAGCCCTCGGACTGTTTAACGATACCGTATACCGTGGACAGTCCCAATCCCGTGCCTTTTCCAGGCGGTCGGTGACGTCCCGAAGCTGTCCCAGCAGTCCCAATGTCTTTCCTTCCACCTCGACCCGGCTGACCCGGGCTTCGGCCCAGCGGTGCTGCCCCGATTTGGTTATGTACTGGAAGGGGATGATCGGGGGGATCTTGCCGGAAAGCAGGGACAGGAACATTTTCACGTAGCGGGGTATTTCCTTGGCCACGAGGGTGGGGAGTTTCGAGAAGTGCTTGCCGGCGATTTCCTCTCTCGCGTGTCCGCTCAGCTCGGCATCGATGAGGCTGAGCCCGTCCTGCACGGCGTCGAATATATCGCTGTACAGGGACTGCCAGTCTTCGTAGCCTTCTAGTGGTGGGGCGGGGGATGTGGATGGCTTTTCTTTCATGGCCGCCTGTGGATCATAGCACACAATCCTCCAGGCCTGTAGAGGCGGCTGTTCGCCTTGACAATCGGATTATTCACCGCAATATGCTCAAGCCGCCGGAGGCTCTATCCCTGCGGCACGCCGCCTCGCCAGCGGCGCGTCATAAATACCTGCATTACGATCGCCAGAGCTATCAGAGCAGCGCAGAAAACACTCACCGCGTTCATGGAGTAGTGCTGATAGACCTGGCCGCCTGCAGCGGATCCGGCGATGAGGCCGGAGGCCAGCAGGGCTTCGTGGATGGCCATGCGGGTGGCTCGCCGGGACGCTCCGGAGGCGCCGTGGAAGAAGCTGTAGGAGAAACCCAGAGAGATCAGGGGTCCGATCAGAGCCAGGCTCAGCGCCAGGAGGGGAAGTGAAGCGGCGCGGGAGATGCCGAAAACCAGCACAGCCAGAAGGGCCAAACCCGCGGTCATCGGGAACGCCCGGAAATGCCAGAAGGTCATCCTGCCGAGGAACAGGAAACCGGCGGCGGTGCAGAGAGCCCGACAGAGAAGGAGAGCGCCGATTGCGGCTTTGGAAAGACCCAGATCATCCCTGGCGTACATCGGGAAGACCGTGATGATCACCCCCAGCACGGTGAAAGTGACGAAAAGGCCGACCCAGGCGGGGAAGCGGAGCGGGGTGCTCTTGTCCGCTTTTTCAGGATCCTCCCGATGGCTGCGCCCGCGGTGTTGGTCTGACCGGATTCTGGGCAGGGTCAGTACGGCCCCGATGAGAAGGAGACAGTTGGCGATAAACACTGCAGCCGCCGCGTACAGGGGATAGCGGGGGGAGAGTTCGCTGAGAGCTCCCGCTACAAAGGGGCTGATGATAATTCCCATGTTGCCGGTGAAGGTCAGCCGGGTCATGGCTTGGCCCAGCTGTTTTCCTTCGATTCCCAGGGACAGCCAGCTCATAAGAGGGGGCCAGAAGAAAGACAGGCAGAAACCAAACAGGCCGTAGAAGACAATGGTCGCAGTCACGGATTGGGAGAGCAGGATTGCAGTCACGGCCGCACCCATGCCTGCTGTGGAAAAGATCATCGAATAACGGGGCAGGAGCGACTCGAAGGCAGGGCGCATGGTCAGACAGCCGAGGACGTAGCAGCTCTGCCAGGCTGCGGCGGTCCAGCCGACCAGCCCGGGTGAGAGAAGAAACACCTCCCGCATGTAGAAGACCATGCCCAGGGTGAACATCCCTACCGCTGTTTCTGTGAGAAAGGCTGCAGGCAGAATCACCGCGGTCTTGCCGATCTCCGCGGACAGGGCCCGTATGAACTGCTGTTGCTGGCTTACGAAACGGAATCTCATTGAGGAGGTCGAGTCGTTTGTTGTTTGTTTATCGGGATCCGCTACCCGTGCAGTCCCGCTACTCCCAGAGTCTGAAGTGGGGGTACTCGTCGGTCATCAGGCCTACGTAGGCCCAGACCCGGTACGACCATCTTTGGATGCCCATGATGAGCTTGAAGATGTCATTGTGGTATTTTCGCGTGAACAGCAGGACAATGGCGACGATGATCACCAGTACCAACATCAAACCCCCGAAGGGAAACTTGATGTGGGCTGCCTGGTTGTATCCCCAGCCGACCAGGGCGCCCAGAATCGCGTAGTGGGGTATGGCCAGGAACCACTTCACCAGCACCAGCCCGTTCTTCAATTTTTCCGGATAGTCGATCTGCAGATCCGCGGGGTAGTCGACGGATTCCAGGGTGAAGGGCGGATATTTGTCCGTACCCAGAACGAATGCATAGAAAAAAGCCCGCCAACCCCAACGCAGTACCCCAACATTGAAATCGAACATCCCTCGCGGATAGCGGCCGGTGAACAGGATGGCGAAGAAGGCGATGATCGTTAGAATCGCAAATGCCACGAACAGGAAGCAGAGCACGATCCAATGCGGTATAGCCAGAAACCACTTCACCAACCAGAGCGCTCCGGACGGTTTGTCGAGTTCCCCCTTCAAGTGGACCGGGTATGCATCTTTCTCTTTTGCCATGATTCCCTCCGTTGCGGTGCCAGATTATTCCTCTCCTTTATACCGTGAGAAGGGATTCGAGTCAAAGGGCTGAGAACTTTTTTGAAGGATGTAGCTTTTTCCCCGGTTTTCAGGTATGATCCAAACCCAAGATAAATAAATACTCAACTCGTATAGAAGTACAGCGAAGAGGCCAACACTATCGTGGGAGAGAGAATCGGCGAAGCTCTGGTGCGGATTGGGGCAATGACCGTGGAACAGGTCGATCAGGTTCTGAAGTTCCAGCAGGATGGGGATAATCGACTGTTCGGAGAGATTGCCATCGAGCAGGGCTTTATCAACGACAAGGCAATCAAATCCTACCTGGACGACAGGAGGAAGTAGCTCAAAGGTCAGTTGAGCGCTTCCTGCTCAATGTAGAGCAGATGGGTATTGCCCGTTGAGTCGTTGAACCAGAACTGCAGTTTTCCGTCCTGAAGCAGGAAGCACTGGGTAAAGTTTTTTCCTCTGCAGGGCGCTATCCTGCCGAAACGGGCCTTGGCTCTGGCAATCAGTTGTCGTTCGGTCCTGTTCATGATTCCTTATCAGAAACCTCGGCAGAAATTTTCCCCTTGCTTAGTATTTTTCGGGCGCCTATTGTGTTGAACTTACCTCGGGATCCTTGGTACAATGGTGTCGGTAAGTGCTTATGAAGACATCAGTGTTCGGTCTTGATATCGGTTCGGTAAGCATTTCCCTGGTCACCCTTTCTCCCTGTGGTGAAATCCAACATTCCGAATACCGCTTTCATAAAGGGATGATCCGGGAAACCCTGAAGGCCATGCTGGAGCCACTGACTCCCGGCACGATCGGGGCGATCGCCTGTACTACCTCGACGCCCCGGATCCTCCGGCAGGCCCGTTACTACGATAACCAGGTGTGTTTCATCGAGGCGGTCCGGAGAATGCACGGCCTGATCCGATCTCTGCTGGTAGTCGGCGGGGAGAAGTTTGTGCTTCTTCGCTTCGATCCTGAAGGGTTGTTTCTCAACCTCAAGGCCAGCACCTCCTGTGCCGCCGGGACCGGAAGCTTTCTGGATCAGCAGGCCGGCCGACTTGGTCTGAAGTCAAGCGCAGAGCTCGGAGAGCTCGCCCTGAGAAATCGAGGCGACGCTCCCAAGATCGCTTCCCGCTGTGCCGTGTTTGCGAAAACCGACCTCTGCCATGCCCAACAGGCGGGATACACCCTGGAGGAGATCTGTGACGGACTGTGCGAGGGGCTGGCCCGCAACATCGCAGACACCATATCTACGGAGGAAAAGCTCCTCCCCCCCGCAGTCTTCGCCGGCGGTGTGTCGCGAAACTCTGCAGTGGTTTCGCACCTGGCAAGGCTCCTCGGCTGCAGCTTCGATATTGGGGATCATTCCCACCTGTACGGCGCCCTGGGCGCCGCCCTGCACGGTCTACGGGACGGGATCGGTTCGGAGCTGTACTACTCGAACCCGGAGGAATTGATCGATTCGAGGCGGGAACCGAACAGCTACTACCACGAGCCCCTAAAGCTGAAACTCTCGAACTATCCGGATTTTGCTGATGGTGAGCGTGCTGTCTTCAACCCGTCTGTGGAAGGATTTGACCTCCCGGTCGAGGTCGATCTTTACGACAGCCTGAGGGAACTCGGGACCGTGGAAGGGATCCTGGGAATCGACGTCGGATCCACCAGCACCAAGGCGATCCTGATCGATGCGGGAAAACGCGTGCTGGCGGGTTTCTACACCCGCACCGCCGGACGCCCCCTTTCCGCGGTGCAGGGGATATTCGAAGCCGTGGAGAATTTCTCGAAAAAGCGGGATTTCGAGCTGATGGTTCGCTGCGTGGGGACTACCGGAGCGGGACGCAAATTTATCGGGGAGGTGATCGGGGCCGATCTGATCCTCAACGAGATCACCGCTCACGCCCGGGCCGCCCGCGAACTGGATCCGCGGATCGACACGATCATCGAGATCGGCGGACAGGATTCGAAGTTCACGACGCTTCGCGACGGTATGGTGACCTTCAGCCAGATGAACACGGTTTGTGCCGCAGGGACGGGCAGCTTCATCGAAGAGCAGGCCAACAAACTGGGGGTGACCCTGGAGGAATACTCCGGTCGGGCTGAAGGTGTACGGGCGCCCCTGGCCAGCGACCGCTGCACCGTGTTCATGGAGCGGGACATCAACCACTACCTGAACAAGAAGTACTCGGTGGACGAGATTCTGGCGGCGGTGCTGTTCTCCGTGCGGGAGAACTACCTGCTCAAGGTCTCCTCCGAAGGTTTGATCGGGCAGCGCATCTGCTTCCAGGGAGCTACGGCGAAAAACCGGGCGCTGGTGGCCGCCTTCGAGCAGAAGCTCAAGCGGCCGATCTTCGTGTCCAAGTACTGTCACCTGACCGGAGCCCTGGGTGTCGCCCTGTTGCTTCGGGAAGACCCGCCCGACAGCACCCGGTTCCGGGGGATTGACCTGTACCGGGAATCCATACCGGTGCGCTCGGAAACCTGCTCGTTGTGCAGCAATCACTGCCGTCTGCGGATCGCCGAGGTTCAGGGACAGACAGTGGCCTACGGTTTGCTCTGCGGGCGGGACTATCAGGTAAAGCGATACGTGAGCAAGAACAAATCCGGCTTTGATCTGCTCGGGGAATATCGGCGTTCGTTTGAGAAGCCGGACCGGGAGTCGAAACAGGAGCCCAAACACGAGCCGAAACGGGAGCCGCGGCACGAGCCGAAACAGGGTACCAGGCACGAGCCTGCCTGCGGTGGTTCTCCGACCATCGGCATCCCGGCGGCTCTGCATCTGCTCGAAGAGCTGCCGCTGTGGAAGCGGTTTTTCGCCGAGCTGGGTATGAGGGTCATAACCAGTGAGGGATACGGTGAAGCGCTGAGATCCGGGAAAGAACTTACCGGAGCGGAGTTCTGTGCCCCGGTCACGGCACTGCACGGCCATGCCCGCCACCTGGCTCCATCCTGCGACTACCTGTTCCTGCCCGTGTACCTGGAGGCTGCATCCGAGCAGCGGCGGAAGGGACGCCTGCGCCACTACTGCTACTACACCCAATTCGCCCCCTCGATAATCTCGCAGATCGGAGCTGAGGATCTGGAACGGAAAACCCTGCTGCCCCTGATCGATCACGGCGGCCTGGAGGCCGCTGCCCCTCCGGCGGTTCGCAGGCTTCGAAGCCGGAGCAAGCGGGAGCTGCATCGAGTTCTGCGCAAAGCGGCGGGCCCCACCCTGTCGTTCTCCCGGGTGAGTCGGGCCTATGAGGAAGCTCTCGAAGTATACAGAGAGGGCCGGGAACAGCTGAAGGGGGTATACCGGAGAACGCGCAGCCGAAACGGCGCTGTGGAAGTGGTGCTGACCGGCCGGCCCTATCAGGTGCTCGCCCGGGAGATGAACAAGGGCATCCCCGACATCTTTGCCGCGCTGGGGATCAAAACCTACTGGCAGGATATGCTTCCGCCTCTGTCGGAGTGGGGAAGCGCCCCTCGGAGCGCAGAGCGGAGCCTCACAGGCCTGGATGAGCAGGGAGGTTCTGCCGGCGGGCATTTCCAGGATGGTTTGGAAGAGGCAAGGGTCCGGCAGGTCCTCAAAGATCTTGATCCCCTGCTCGATGCGGTGCAGTGGAACTACGCGGCCCGCATTCTGGAAACCGCGGCGTTCTGCGTGTTGACAGAAGGTCTTTATCCAGTGCTGATCACCGCCTTCAAATGCTCCCCCGATTCGTTCGTGATCGAGTACTTCAAGCGCATTCTCGATAAGCACGGCAAACCGTACCTGATCCTCCAGATCGACGAGCATGATTCGAGCGTGGGCTACGAGACCCGGATAGAGGCTGGGGTTCACTCGTTCCGCAACCACGCGCTCCGGCGGCACCGTGCGCTCCAGAGTCGGCCTGCTGTACGCCGCAGCCCCGCAGCTCAACGCCACGGTCACGGAACACCGCACCTTCAAGCCGCAAGGCCCCGAAAGGCGGAACCGGCCCCAGGCGGCGGAACCGACCACCCCCTGAGCCCGAAACTCGAGTATCGGCTGAACGGCAAGACCCTTCTGTTTCCCAACTGGGATCGGTTGACGATTCCTCTGGTCGTGGCAAATCTGCGAAGCGCCGGGGCGGACGCCCGTGTCCTGGAGGAAGACGAACTTACCATCCAGGCTGGTGCGCGTCTGAACACGGGGCAATGCCTGCCGATCAACGCCATCACCCAGGGTGTTGTGAACTACATTCAGAAATACGGACTCGATCCCGCCCAAACGGTCCTCTGGATGATGGATTCGACCTTGTCCTGCAACTTCCATCTGTTTCCCCATCACATCAAGACCCTTCTGGAGGATTACGGGGAAGGCATGGAAAAAGCCGGGGTCTACGTGGGGGATTTTACCTACTCGGAGATCTCCCCTTTCTTAGGGGTGGGCGCCTACTTCGCCTATCTGTTCGGGGGACTGCTGCGCCGCCTCGGCTGCCGCATCCGGCCGTATGAGATCCACCCCGGCGAGACGGAAAGAACTATAACAGCGGCTCTGGGGATTCTTGAAGAATCGCTGTTGGGCAGTCGAGCGAAGGAGGATGCCCTGGGCGAGGTGATGGAAATGTTCGGCTCGATCCCCAGACAAGAGCATTGGCGGCCGAAGGTAGCGATTTTCGGCGACCTCTACGTGCGGGACAATGACGTGATGAATCAGGATTTAGTCCATTTTATAGAACAGACCGGCGGGGAGGTGGTCACCACCCCGTACAGCGAGTACCTGCGCATCATTGCCGATGGCATGTTCAAAAAATGGAGCAGGGAGCACCGCTATTGGGTTCTCGTCAAGTACCGAACCCTCCTGGCCCTGGTGAACGCACTGGAGAGGAAGTATTTCAGCTACTATGAGCAGTACCTTAGTTCGCCCGCTTCGTTGCGGGACGCCCTTCCGGAACGTACCTTGAACAGATACAACGTGCGCCTGGAGCATTACGGCGAATCCTGGGACAACCTGCTGAAGATAGCCCGCCTGGTGAAAGAGCACCCGGATCTGCGGCTGTTCGTTCAGACCAACCCCGCCTTCTGCTGTCCCTCACTGGTTACCGAGGCTATGGCCCGGCGGATCGAAGAGCTCACCGGGGTGCCCGTCGTGACCCTCACCTACGACGGCACCGGCAGCTTCAAGAACGACAGGATCGTCCCCTACCTGGCAGGTGCTCTGGAGGCCTCACGCTCCGCGCCGCGCTCGAACCCCCCAGCTGCTCAGAGCGTCCCGATAAACCTCCGCACCACGCTCTGAAACTCCTCCGAGCAGATGTAGTGCAGCCAGTGCCCGCAGTCTTCCAACACCTCGATTACGCCGTTTGGGAAGTACTCGTTGAACTGGTGGCGATCGTTCGCCCGGGCAAAGGGAGACTCACCCCCTGCAATCAGCACAGCCGGACCGTCGTAGGTGTTCCGGGACACGGAAAAATCCGGGCCCTGGAGGAATTCACTGGATTTGAGCGCCGGCACGTTGAGTTTCCAGCGGAAGCTTCCGTCCCTGCGCTCCGTGTTCATCTGCAGAAACTGCCGTACCTGCAGATCCGGCACGATGGCAGCCATGGCCTCGTCGATTTCATTCCGGCTCTTGTACGGCGACAGGTCCAGGGACAGGGCTTCGAACTCCCGGGTGAAGTCGGGTCGATAGCCGCGGGGGAGGATGTCCACAACGATCAAGCCCGTTACGGCCTGCGGATGGGACAGGGCGAATCCCATGGAGACCAGGCCGCCCATGGAGTGCCCCAGGAGTACCGCCTGCTCCAGCTGCCTTGCCTTCAGCCAACGGTCCAGATCCCCGATCATATCCTCCAGGGTGTGGGAATCGGAGTGGGGGGAGTCGCCGTGATTGCGCAGATCTAGAGCATAGGGCCTGGAAAAACCGGAAAGAGCCTGGGCCGTGCCGATCCAGTTTTTAGAAGAGGCAAACAGGCCGTGGAGAATAACCACGGGCAGGCCCTGACCGCCGAACTCTCGGGTGTATAGATCCACAGATTCCTCCAGATGACTTCCTGACGCTGCCGGGCTGCGCTGCCATCGGGCTGCAGGAAGTCTTTGGAAAATATAAGGGTACAGCCCGGGGGAGTCAAAAGCTCCTCCGGTGAGAGTGCTTTCAACCTGCGCAGACGGCCAGCAGGTACCAGGCGGCGTGGGGAAGCCACTGTTCGCTCCAGCGCCAGCGGTGCTCGCCCTGCCGGGCGTAGGGATCGGGGAGGAAATCGATGTCCTCTTCGTCGGAAAACCCTGCGGTGACGCCGTTGCAGATCCCCCCGTACGCGTTGGTTGATCCCGCCTCGTATTCGGGATTGTTGCGGCCGAAACCGTGGAGCATGCAGGCATCGAAGGGATTGCAGCCCAGGATCCAGTTCAGCTGATCGAGGGCGTACGATTCCAGGCGGAGGCGCAGCTGCGGATCTTCGCCGAAAAGGGCTGCGGCCTTTCTGGCGGCGGCGGCCAGTGAGGCCAGGCGCGCATTCTCCCCCTGCCACCAGTACCCCGATTCGTTGGCGTGGGGGAAGAAAAACGCCGATCTCCCGGCGGCTCCGGGGGAACACACGTACTGTCTGGCGTAGCCGAAGGGATTGTTCACCTCGGCGGTAACGGCCAGCTCGAACTCGAGGGACCGGCGAACCGTTCGGAGGGCGCTTCTGCGCCGGGATTGATCGGGCTCGAGATCGAAGTAGCGCAGCAGGCTGAGCACGGGCAAACCCGCTTCGGCGGCGTGAAAAAACGGCCGCCCGCCGTGCTCATCCGCGCGCCACCAGCCGCCGCAGCGCTCGTCCCCGCACAGGCGGGCGATGAGCCCGGCGGCGCGCCCGCGTGCCGCCTTCAGGAACAGCTCCGGATCGGCGATTCCGTGTACCTGTGCGGCATTGTACAGCTCCACGGCGGCCAGAAGGGCGCAGTAGTCGTCGATGATGTTCTCCCGGCCGTCGTCCAGGTACTCCGTGTTGTGTGCTTCGAGATGATCGAATCCCCTGACCGCCGCGCCAAGATGCTCCTCCGGTCCGAAATCCCGGGCCGCCCCGATGGTGCTCATTCTAGCCAGGGCGGCGATCGCCAACCCCCCGCCCTGGCGGTAGCCGGCCTGATAGTCATCCGACCTGGTCCCCGCCTGGGTGTGGTAGGCGCAGATCTCGCGCTGCTCGGGATCCCTGGTCCACCCGTCGAACACGGTCAGATAGAAGTATCCGGCCGCATCCTGCATGCGGACCAGGAAATCCGCGCCCCAGGCGGCCTCCTCCAGCAATTCGCCCCGCCTGTTCTGGGCAGCGGCCGCTGTGGGGCCCGATGAACCGCCTGATCCGCGACCGAGCAGTTCCCGGGATTCCAGCAGGCTCCAGACCACCAGGGGCGTCTGCTGGGGATTGATGAAGTTGGCGTAGGAGAGATGGCTGAGGTATTTGCCCCTGTCTCCCGAGGCGTCGTACCATCCCCCGTGCACGTCGACCCGATCCTTCGGCGGGCCGAAAAATCCGAGGTCCCGGTCCGCCTCATCCAGGATCCCGGTGCAGTGCTGTGAGCGAAGATATTTCAGAACAGCGGGTAGGGTACGGCGCACGAGCAGGTTCTCTGCGATTTCGAAAGTGTCGGAGCGAAGCGCGGCGGCGCCGGGCATTTCGATCACAAAGCGCCCATCCCTGGCGAGCTCGGAAAAATCCAGGCTCCAGAACAGCCAATCTTTCCAATGCGCGACGGGGCCGCAGTAGCGCGCCTTTGCCCTCAGCACCGCGGCTCCTTTCTCACTGTCCTTCACCAGAAAATCGGGCTCTCTGCCGGGATCGGCGCCGCTGCGGCCGCGAAGGATCGCCCGTTTCACGGATCGGGTATCGTAGCCCAGGTGGTTCAGGTGAATATGCAGACTCATGGGAACCCCCTGCCTGATCTGCCTATCCGCACAGATAGGAGGCCTTCAGCGCGGACATGCGGGCGACGCTGTCGGTCAACCCTCCGCGGCGGGAGCGGATCAGCCAAAGCTCCCGGAATCGATCGCTCAGAGCCTCCAGCTCCGCGGCCAACTTCTCCCGGGCACCCGCCGGTATGCGGCGGACCGATAGATCCGGGGTGGCGAAGCGCTGCCGGCCGAGGCGGGCTGCGTGGGCCATGAGGTCGGCGGTGAAGCGCAGCTCGTCGTTCAGGGTCCGGGCATCTTCGCCCCGCATGTCCGCCTTCTTCAGGAGCTCGACGGCTTCCTCCAGCCGATCCTGTTCATGGGTGAAATCGTAGCCTGCGAATTGTTTCAGTTGCTCCTCGTGGTACGGCTGCAGATCCAGGAGCAGCACAACGGCCAGCACCGTTGAATTGCGAAGGCGGGGGACTTTCCGGTCATACAGGTCTGCCAGCTTCATCAGGGCAGCGGCGGCGTTGCCGGTCGTATCGCGGAAGATATGGCGGGACAGGCAGCTGCGGATGTCGATCCCGGAGGCGGTGTCGGGATTCCAGGCGGAGGCCGCCGCGAGCAGGTAGCCGGGGTAGGATACAGGAAGCTGCTGCCAGTGCCCGTTGTCTCCCCAATCGGTCAGCAGCATTCCCGCCGCTGCGTTGTCTCTGCCCTCCCTGGCGGCTGAGAGGATATTCTGTCTGGCCGTAGGCCAGCGGCCGCCCAGAGTGTTCCAGGAGGAGGTTCCCGGGCAAACGTAGTAGCCCAGGCCCGCCTGCGCGAACAAACGACTTTCTTCGCCAAAGGGATGATCCGCCTCGTAACCCCAGTCCAGGGCAATGACATCCCGGGGCAGCTCTTTGATCAGCTCCGGATGATGGAGGATGATGTCTCCGTAGAACTGCATGATCCGGCCCCGGCGGGACAGCTCTCCGTGGATCTCGAGCATGAACTCCAGATATACCCGGCCAACACCTATCCGTTCGCAGACCTCACGGCTGCGGCCCTGGCCCAGCTCGAAGGGCTCGTCCGCTCCGACATTGATCATGGTGCTGCTGAAGTGGGCAAGCAGCTCCTCGTACAGACCGGCGAGCAGTTCCAGGGATTGCGGATCCAGCGGGTTGAGGGTCGTTGGGCGACGGCGAATCCGTCCCCAGGGATCGACGTAGCTTGCCGTAGCCTCGGCCAGGCGGCTGTACGGTGCATGCTCGAGCCAGCGCTCCATGTGGCCGAAGGAGTTCTGGTTGGGCACCAGCTCGATTGCTCTATCCGCACAGTAGCGGTCCAGATCTTCCGCCTCCTGCGGGGTGATGGGGGAGGCATCCTTCCAGACAACCTCGTGGGAGGGATAGGCAAAGGTGTGCTCCGTATACAGCTGGACCTGGTTGTATTTCAACTCCGCCCACAGATCTATCAGGCCCTTGATGGTCTTCATGGTTGGAACCCGGTCGCGGCTGATATCCAGCATCACCCCCCGGACGGGGAACTGCGGGTAGTCGTCGATCCGAACGCAGGGTACGCGCCCGGTGGTATCGGCCTGACGGATCAGCTGGCGCAGGGTCATCAGGCCGTAGAACATCCCCGGCTTTCCGCCTGCAACCACGGACGCCCCATCAAGGGTCACATCCAGCCGGTAGCTCTGCTCATCCCTGAGGGCAGCGGGGTCGATTCGTGCCTCTGTACCTTTCGGAGCTTCAGTCCCGAGGGTATATGCGGCCAGCCGGCTTTCCAGGAACTCCGGTGGTGCATACGCGCCTTCACGGCGCCGGATTTTTTTCGGTTTCGGAACCAGGACGAGCTCTTCCATGATGTTTCCTTCTGCTCGATCGCGGATCTCCCATGACAACCTCGACCTCGTGGACCAGGGCGTCATTCGAGGGAACGATCAAATTCTCCTCCAGCAGGATGCCGTCGCAGCGGACCCGGGCAACCCCTTTCGATACATGTTCGGGATTCTTCACCTCGATGCGGTAGCGGCTGCCCCGGAAGGTGCGCCGCACGCTAAAACCGTCCCACTTCGGGGGAATGCAGGGATCGATCCGCAAACCGTCGTACTCCGGGCGGATGCCGAGGATCCATTGAGAGAGGGCGATAAAATTCCAGGCGGCGGTTCCGGTCAACCAGGAGTTCTTTGCCTCTCCGGGCCGCGCCGACTCCTTGCCGGCGATCATCTGAGCGTACACGTACGGCTCGGTTTTGTGGAGGGCGCTGCGCTCCTCCAGATAGGCGGGGCTGATCTTGCGGTAGTACTCGAAAGCCCGATCTCCCCGCCCGAGCATGCACTCGGCGATCATGATCCAGGGATTGTTGTGGCAGAATACTCCGCCGTTCTCCTTGTAGCCGGGGGGATAGCTGGAGATCTCTCCAAGGTTCAGATGGTAGCGGGAATAGGCCGGCCAGAGCAGAACGATCCCGTGCTCGCTGTCCAGGTACTGCCTGACCGCGTCCAGGGCAAGGCGGGGATACCCTTTATCCAGCCCGATCCCGGCCATCGAGCAGAACCCCTGGGGTTCGATGTAGATCCGCCCTTCTTCGTTTTGCCGGCTGCCGACCCGGGCGCCGCCGTGGTCGTAGGCCCGGAGGTACCAGTTGCCGTCCCAGCCGTGCTCGACCACGGCCGTCTCCACGGCTTCGAGCGCCCGCCGCGCTTCCTGCGCCCGGGCCGGATGCCCGCAGCGCCGGCAGATCTGCTCGAACTCCCGGCCGATGTAGATGAACATCCCCCCGATCAACACACTCTCGGCGACGCCCCCCTCTCGATTCTCCGTCGTCTGGAAGGATTCGTCCGGATCTGTGGAGCAGCAGTTGAGATTCAGGCAGTCGTTCCAGTCCGCCCTGCCGATCAGCGGCAGTCCGTGGGGTCCCCGGTTGTCGATCACGTGGCGAAAAGCGCGGTACAAATGCTCGAAGACAGTTCCCCTGTGCCGGGGATCGTTGTCGAACGCTACCTCTTGTTCCAGGATCGCCCAATCCCCGCTCTCCTTGAGGTAGGCGCTGACGGCCAGGATCAACCACAGCGGATCGTCGTTGAAATTCCCGCCGATCGCGGCATTCCCCCTCCTGGTCAGCGGCTGGTACTGGTGATAGGTGCTGCCGTCCTGTTTCTGGATGGCGGCCACGTCCAGGATCCTCCGTCTGGCACGCTCGGGTATCTGATGCACACAGCCCAGCAGATCCTGATTGGTGTCCCTGAATCCCAGGCCCCGGCCGATGCCCGATTCGAAGTAGGAAGCGCTGCGGCCGAGATTGAAGGTGGTCAGGCACTGGTACGGATTCCAGATGTTGGCCATCCGGTCCAGCCGTTTGTCCCCGCTGGCCAGATGGAACCGGGACAGGGATCCCTGCCAGTGGCGGGTCAGTTCTTCGAAGGCCCGGTCCACCGCCTCGGCCGATTGGAAGCGCCGTATCATCCCCCTGGCCTGATCCTTGCGGATCACTCCGGGGGCTTCCCACTTGTCCCCGGGATCGTTTTCCCCGTATCCAAGGAGGAAAACCAGACACTTCCTCTCCCCGGCCGCCAGGCGGAGGCTCAGCTGGTGGGAGGCGATAGGCGCCCATCCGTGGGCGATCGAATTGCCGCTTTCACCCCGCACGACCGCCCGGGGAGCATCGAATCCCCTGTAAGGACCCAGGAACCGCTCCCGGTCGGTGTCGAAGCCGGCGATCGGCTCGTTGACCGAGTAGAAGGCGTAGTGATTCCTCCGTTCCCGATACTCGGTTTTGTGGTAGATCACCGATCCCTCCACCTCCACTTCGGCAAGGGAGAGGTTGCGCTGGAAGTTGGTCATGTCCTCCAGCGCGTTCCACAGGCAGAACTCAACCAAAGAAAACAGCTGGACCTTCCGCTCCCGGCTGCTGCGGTTCTCCAGGGTGAGCTTGTGGAGCTCCGCATTGACTCCCAGGGGAACGAAGAACAGCAGCTCCGCGGCCAGGTCGTTCCTGCTGCCGCAGATCCGGGTGTAGCCCAGACCATGGCGGCATTCATAAGCGTCCGGCTTCACGCCCGCCGGCTTGAAGCAGGGCGACCAGAAAGCGCCATCCTCGCGGATATAGAAGCAGCGCCCTCCGGCATCGAGGGGAACGTTGTTGTAGCGGTAGCGGCTGATCCGCCGCAGAAGCGCGTCTCGGTAGAAGCAGTACCCCCCGGCGGTGTTGGAGATCAGGCTGAAGAAATCCCGGCAGCCCAGGTAGTTGATCCAGGGGAATGGGGTGTGGGGGTCGGTTATCACGTACTCCCGGGCTGAATCATCAAAGAAGCCGTACTTCATCTGTCTACAGGCTGTTCGCCTGGATGTGGGGAATGATCCTATCCACCGTGGTAAAGGCGATGCCGGTACAGGTGTCGGCGCAGCCGTAGAAGAGGGCGATTCGTCCCGTATCCCCGTCGCACAGTGCGCCTACCGGAAAAACCACGTTCTGCACATCCCCGACCTGCTCATAGATCTCCCGGGGGTGAAGCAAGTAGGGTCTCGTCCTGTGTTTCACCCTCCATGGTTCCTTCAGATCCAGAATGGCGGCGCCCATGGAGTAGACAAAACCGTTGCAGCTGGTCAGGACGCCGTGGTAGAACAGAAGCCAGCCCTCTGAGGTCTTGATCGGTGCGGGGCCCGCCCCGACCTTCGTGCTCTGCCAGGGACTCTCCCAGCCGCACGGGGACATCACGTGACGATGTCGGCCCCAAAAAGTCAGATCGGGGCTTTCACTGTAGAAGATATCCCCGAACGCGGTGTGGCCCGCGTCGCTGGGACGGTGTAGAAGAGCGAATCGTCCGTTGATCTTTTCCGGGAAGAGAACGCCGTTTCTGTTGTAGGGCATGAGGATGTTTTCCAGCCGATAGAACGTTTGGAAGTCATCGGTGTATCCGGCACCCAGGGAGGGACCGTGATAGCCGTTGCACCAGACTAGGTAGAACCGCCCCTCGATCTCGATCACGCGAGGGTCATACTTGTAGTCCGAGCCGGGCAGATCGGGCTCGACATCCTCGAAAACAATCGGCTCGTGGTCCAGCTTCCAGTTGATCCCGTCGTCGCTGAAACCGCGGTGGATATTCATCCTCCGGCAGATATCGTCGCAGCGGAATACGCCGGCAAACCCGCCCCTGAAAGGCACAACCGCGCTGTTGAACACGCTGTTGGCTGTGGGAACGATGTTGCGGGGGATCACCGGGTTGCCGCTGTAGCGCCATACGGGACTTGTCTCCTGTCCCTGTTCCTCCCAGGGGATGTTGGGCACGGCTGGGCAGAAAACCCGTATTTTCACGGTTTCCCTCATCCTTTCAGGGCTCCGGCCACCACGCCCTTTGTTATCTGCCTGTTGAATGCGAGGTAAACCAATATAGCCGGCACCGTGGCGATGACCAGCGCGGCCAACTGCCAGCCGAGCTGGGTGCCCATGAGGCTGGTGAACGAGTACACCCCGACGGGGAGGGATTTGGTGGCTTCGGAACTCGCAAGTACCAATACGAGCAGGAACTCGTTCCATATCCCCAGGGCGCTGATGATGCTTACGGTGATGATCACCGGTGTGGACATCGGAACCATGATGCTGGCGAAGGTCCGGAACGTCGAAGCGCCATCCATGTAGGCCGACTCGATCAGGCTGTCGGGGAGCCCGCGCATGAACTGCGTCATCAGCAGGACCGCCAGGGGAAGCCCGAAGGCAGTGTAGACCATGATGATGCCCAGGTGGGTGTCGGTGAGTTTGACCGAGCTGAGCATGAGGAACAGGGGGATGATCACAGACTGGATGCTGAGCAGATAGCCCATCCCGATCAGGGCCAGGATGATGACCGAGAGTTTCTTGAACGGCATCTTGCTCAATGCGAAGGCTATCATGAGGGATAGAAAGGCGATGAGAAAGGTGGAAATCCCGGTATAGATGACGCTGTTGACGAACTTCAGACCCAATCCGCCCCGGATGAACGCGGAGGAGTAATTGAACCAGACCGTTGACCAGCTGATCTTCAGCCGCAGTCGAGGTGGAAGCTGCGACACCCGCAAGGTATCCCCGGGCTGCAGGCCGGCGAGTTCCGGGGGAAGCTCCTCCTTGAGGAGGAAGTGCAGCATCAATCTCCTGCCGGGGGAGATCTCGGCGGATTCGATAATCAGGCGCTCCCGTTTGTCCACGTCGGGATCGTAGGGCAGGATCACGTTCAGGGCCGGAGGGATGACCGTGTATTCATCCCCTCTGTTGTCAAACAGATCGTGAGGAAGCGCGTAGATATTGGTGATCAGCTCGTTGTTGGATTTGAAGGAAGAGTAGAACATCCAGATCAGAGGAAGCACGGTGATCAACGCCCAGGTCGTAAATACGATGTACGCGATAGTCTTGCCCAGCACCCCGCTGGAGGACCGCTGAGCTCCGGTATTGCCGTTCAACTCAGTACTCCTCGCCGCCCCGCAGCTTCCTGCCGATGTAGTTGCTCAGGACAATCAAAGCGACGCTTATCACCACGATGATATTGGAAATCGCTGCCCCGTAGGCGAAACGCATCTCATTTCTGTAGTCCTGGAAAGCGGTGCGGTACATGAAGATGGGCAGGACCTCCGCATTCATCCTCTGCAGTCCCTGGGTCGTCATGGAGAAGATCAGGTCGAACCCGCGCAGCGATCCGGCGATGGCCAGAGTCATAGAAACCAGGATCGTGCCGGACAGGAGAGGGACGATGACCCGAAAGAATATCTGACCCTCCGCGGCTCCGTCGATCTTGGCCGCCTCGATCATGTTCGTGTCGATCTTTTGCAGATTGGCCAGGAAGATGATCATGTACAGACCGGTGTACATCCAGATGAGGGCGAATCCGATGGGATACATGACCGTATTTTCCCGGAGCATCAAATCAAACTGGGCACTCGGATCACCGGAGAGGATCTGGATCAACCGGGCTACGGGACCGTCGGCCTGAAACAGGCGTTTCCACATGGTGCCGATTACGATCGTCGAAAGAAAATGGGGGAAGAATACCATGGACTGGTAGAAGCTTCCCGCCCGTACGAGCCTGCGGAACAGGATGTAGGCCAGAGCGAAACCGATCGGTATCTGTCCGAATACCGATACCGCCACGACGATCATGTTGTTCTTCAGGGCATGCCAGAAATACGGATCCGCGAACATGGTTCGATATTGAAGAAAACCCACGAAATTCCATGCCCCGCCGCGGTTCGGATTGAAGTCCGTGATGCTGAGCCAGGCTGAATAGAAGATTGGATAGGCTACGATGAACAGGTAGATCACCAGGCCGGGCAGGATAAAACCGAAGTAGGTGAGCAGGGCTTTCGTGTCGCGCTTGATCATGTTGTCCCGTGGATGCGAGAAGGGGGGATTCTCCCCCCTTCTCTATACAGCATCGAACAGTATCATTTGCGAAGCAGAGATTCTACCTCGGCGGCGATTTCCCTTGCCGTTGCCTGACCGGAGACGATCTTCTGCATCCCGGCGTTGAGCGCGTCGTTGGGAGCGCCGCTGAGGAAGGCATCGATCACGTCGGTGTTCATAGCGGACTGAGCCAGGACGACTTTCTGCTTGACCAGACTGGGCATGTCGTCGGGAACCTTGAAATGTTTGAGGATGGGAGCCACGATTGCGCCGTCCCTGAGGCGCTGGGTGGTCTCCTCGTGGCTGTAGAATGTCTGCAGGAAGGTGAAGGCCGCATCGCGGACCGCAGGGTCTGAGCCTCCGGCTTTGGTGAGACCATAGCCAACCTGAATTGCTGCAGCCACGGAGCCGGCGGTGGCGGGTTTCTCTCCGGGCAGCTCGGGCCAGGCCATCATCAGGGTGTTGTTTGCCACATCCGGATTCTCGATGCTTCCGGCTATCCACTGACCCTGGACCATGAAGAGGGCTTTCTCGTTGCTGTAGTTGGAGAGGTTCGCGCCGTAGTCGACTAGAACGGATTTCGAGTATATAACCCCGTCTTCGACCATGGTTTCGAGGAAGGCCAGGGAGTCCACGAACGCCCTGTCGGTGAACTTGTGTTGTCCCTCCACGGCCTTGGACACCCAGTGCGGATCACCGGAAATGCGGGCGATCACTCCGGACATCAGACAGGACCCCCAGGCCCAGCCGTCGGCACCGTCGATCGACACGACGTCCAGTCCCTGGGCTTTTGCCTTGGGAGCCATGGCCGCCATGTCCCCGTAGGTCTTGGGCGCTGAGAAACCGAAGGACCTGGTAAGGTTTTCATTCATGAACAGAACGGTGGTGATGTTCGAGGTTCCCAGGGGGATTTCCCAGATCTCGCCGTTCGGGCCCATCTCCGGGATCAGGCTGAGGTCGTAATAGTCGGGATCCAGATAGGGCCGGTGATCCCACTGCTGGCCCGCTTCCTGCCAGGGAAGACCCCAGCGGGCATCCGCTCCCATGTACGCCAGATGGGGGACCTCCCCGGCGGCCAGCCGGGCCACGACCTTCTGGTGATAGGCCTCATCGTAGAGCAGCTCGAAGTCGATGTCGATGTTCGGATTGTCCTTTTCGAAATAATCTACGATGCGCAGCCAGTTGACACCTTCAGGATTTGACTGGTCCCCGTAGGCCATCGTCTTGACTACGACCTTGGTTGGTGCGCCTGTCTCGCCGCCCTGTCCTCTGGCGAACGCGACGGCCGCCGACAACAGGAGCAGCACGGCCAGGATTGCGGCAGCTTTTTTCATAAAAAGCCTCCTTGCTATTGTTTTGCCCCATAAGGGGCTCACCCCACTCCAAGGGGGGTGTTTGATTCCTATCCCCCAACGAGGGACGTCTGGTTTATCAACTCAACACCCGTGGGTCCGCCGGGATGAAAGCGTTCCACGCTCTCGCTTATGCCTATGTCGGCAAACAGGCGATGCAGCACCATCCCTGCGGCGCCGTAGGCAACGGACTTGTCTCCGAGAGAGGAAAAGCGGATCTTGCAGCGCACCTCATCGGGGTAGGGCCAGTTTCTCTCGATTTCCTCTGTGAGCACCGCGCGCACTTCCTTCTTGTAGCGCTGGATGTCGCCTCCCAAAAAAACGTGGCTGAGGTTGAAGGTGTTGACAATCATGGAGGCGTTTTTGGACAGTTCCCGGATGAACCGGTGCAGGACCTCGGGGTCTTCTTCGATCCGGTGGGCCTCCTCTTCAGTGAGGGAGAACTGACCCCTGCTCCGGGGCGTGCAGAAGGTACTGCGAAACTCCCCGGCGGAGTAGCGGTGCCCGTAATGGACCCGGCCGTTGATCACGATCCCGATCCCTACCGCAGTCTTCTGATGGAAGCGCTCGCGCTCCTCGATGTGTCGGAACTCCACCAGGAGGAAGAGGAAGTCCTGGAGGTTCTTCACCCGGTGAAAGGCCAGTTCACCCCAGGCGCAGGCGTTGGCGTCGTTTTCCAAAAACAGGGGCAGATCGTAGCCTTCGGCGATCTGCCCGCGGAAATCGAACTGCCCTTCCATCTGCAGGGGAATCGAATAGCGGATCAAGCCCTTCTGGGGATCCACGACACCGGAGACGCCGACCCCGATCCCGAGAAGGGGTGAATCGATTCCGGCCAGCTCGGAGCGCATGCGGGAGGTGACATCGAGAAAGACCTCTTTGAAATTCTTTCCGGAGAGTTTGAGCCGCGCGAATTTGGAATAGAGGATCTCACCCTGCAGATCCACGGCCACGGCGGTGTAGGATTCCGGTCTGAACTCGATGCCCAACACACAGGCGTAGGAGCGGTTCAGACTCAGATACACCGGTCTGCGTCCGCCCTGAGGACCGGCCTCCCCCTCTGCGTGCTCCCTGATGATGCCGTGGTCGAGCAGGTTGGCTACGATACTGCTGATGGTGGATTTGTCCAGTCCCAGGTTCTTGGCGATCTGAATGCGGCTGATATGTTTGTTGATCCAGATCTCCCGCATCACCCTGGAGGTGTTGAGCAGCCGGTTGCGTTTGATCTTTGCCATCGATGACATCCAAGCCAAGTGCAGTTAGTTGGATTATAAACCAACTAACCATTTGTACCATGGCTTCGGCGAGATGTCAAGCACCATTTGCTAAGGACCGGGGAGCCCTGCGGCGGGAGATATTCTCGATCCGGCAAATCGCGGCTTGAAGCTCTCCCGCCTGTGTGGTACTTACAGGTAGGGAGAACACATTGGTAGACAGCGAAAGAGCGGGGCGCATCGCGCTGGTCTCCTGGATCGCGATCGCAGGGAATCTCGTATTGGCTGCCTTGAAAATAGCAGCGGGATTGAGAGCCGGAAGCCTTGCCGTGCTGGGGGACGGAATCGACTCCACCACCGATATAGTCGCTTCGGGAATCACCCTTTTTGCCGCGCGGGTAATCGCTAAACCACCGGATAGGGAACACCCCTACGGCCACTTTCGGGCTGAGACGATCGCCACCAAGACGCTCGCCTTCATCATCTTCTTCGTCGGTGCTCAGCTGGGCCTGTCCACGGTACGGCGTTTGATCTCGGGAGAATACGGTGGTGTGCCGGAAATCTCGGCGCTTTACGCAGTGGGAATCTCCATCATCGGCAAGATCGCCCTGACTGTACTGTTGAGTCGCTCTGGAAAGAAGCTGGACAGCTCCATGCTTCGGGCCAATGGGAAAAACATGCAGAACGACATCCTGATCTCCGCGGGAGTGCTGGTCGGGGTGGTGCTTACCCGGGTTTTTCGTTTCCCCTTTCTGGATTCGATCGTTGCCTTGATAATCAGCCTGTGGATCATGAGGACGGCTTTTACGATCTTCATGGAGTCGAACCTCGAGCTGATGGACGGGGTTGGAGACCGGACCGTTTATCCGGCCATATTCAAGGCGGTGGATGAGATCTCCGGTGCCGTGAATCCCCATCGGACCCGGGTACGCCGCTTGGGAAATATGTACGTAATTGATCTGGATATCGAAGTGGACGGTAAAAAAACCGTAACCGAAGCACATGAGATAGCGGTACAGGTCGAACAGACCATAAAGCAGCGGGTGGACAATGTGTACGATATCATGGTGCATGTCGAGCCCAGGGGAAATGTCGAATTGAACGAGCGATTCGGCATCACGGATCTCGACGGGCAGTGAAAATCCCGTACTTCACAGATAGCGCAGCTCTGTCGATGACAAATAAAGAGCCTTTGGAGTAGTATCTTGGCGTTGCCTGAGTCGAGTATTCTGAAAGATGCGTATTAGTCGTTTAACTATCTTCCTCCTCGTTTTACTTTCGATACTCCCGGTACATCATCTATTCGCTCAAGCGGGATTCCGGCCGCTGAGCCGGGCTCTCATAGAGCTCGACCGGGATTGGGAGTATCGCTGGGGAGACTCGCCCGCCGACGCCAGGGGTGTTCCGCTGTGGACCTATGAACAGGACAGCGGGCAAGCGTGGACCGGGATCAACTTCCCCAGCAATCCGCCGGACCGGCGGGAACGGAACCGGGTCTGGTTCCGGACCCGCCTGCCCGATTTCTCCGGGCAGGACCCTCGCATCTTCATCTACAGTATCGATCTGGCTGCCGAGGTCTACCTCGAGGGCGAACGGATCTATGCCTACGGGGATTTGGAACCCCAGGGCCGCGCACGTTTCCGGGGCTGGCCCTGGCACCTGATATCCCTGCCCGACGAGCCTTCCGGAAAGCAGCTCTACATTCGGGTTTTCTCCGACTATCGGGATATCGGACTCTGGGGTGAGGTGATACTCGGATCCGGGGCGGATCATATGCGCAGGATCATCAAGAGAGACAGCATCCGTTTAATCGTGGCGGTGATCTCTCTGACTTTGAGCTTGATCTTCCTGCTGCTGTACTTCCTCCGGGACCGCCAGCGCTCCTTCCTCTATCTCTGTCTGATAACCCTGGCTCTGGTGGTTCGGGTAATCAGTGAAACCCACATCAAGCAGCTGGTTCTCCAGGCGCCGCTGTTCTTCGAGTATGTGAAGGCGGCGAGTTATTTCGTCCTGCCCCTGTTCGTCATCCTCTTTCTGCAGGAGATCCTGGGTGAGCACTATCGAAGGATAACCCGGGCGGCTGCAGCCGTCGTGCTCGGGCTGTTGGGATTCACGATGATCGGCTGTGCCACCGGCCTGGTCAGGCTCTGCGATACCTACCTGCTTTTCGATATCGTGGCGGTCTGCACGATGGTATTTCTGGGAATCCTGAGCGTGAAGGCCGCTACAGCCGGCAACGTGGAGGCCCGTCTGGTTTGCTTGAATTTCATCATCTTCGGTATGCTCGCCCTGTACAGCATACTGGTGACCAACGGGATCTTCCCCTGGACCGATGAGATAAACTATCTCCTGCTCTTCCAGTTTTCTCTGGGTTTGGCCGTGATTTTGATCAGACGCCTGGTTTCCTTCCAGTACAGGTTGGAGGAGTACAGCACAAAGCTCCAGACACAGTCGGAGGAACTGACTACGCTGAACCAGTCCCTGGAACACAAGGTGCATGAACGAACGCGCCAGCTGGAGGTGGCGAACCGACAGCTTCGGGAGGAGAAGGTCACTCTCCAGATCACCTCGATCACCGACGGGCTAACAGGGTTGTACAACAGGACCTACACCCTGGAACGTTTCGATCAGGAGGTGAGTGCAGCCAGGCGCTACCGGAAGAAGCTTTCGGTGATCATGTTCGATCTGGATCATTTCAAGCGGGTGAACGATTTTTTCGGTCATCAGATCGGGGACTCGGTGCTGCAGCGGGTTGCCCAGATATTCCGATACACCATGCGGGATTCGGATCTGATCGGTAGATACGGGGGAGAGGAGTTCTTCATCGTGCTGCCTGAAACCGACTGCATGGAAGCAACGTTGGTCGCAGAGCGCATTCGCAAGGACGTGGAAACCCAGGAGTGGTCGGAGCCCCGGCTCAAGGTCACCATCAGCGGCGGCGTGGCTGAGTACGGCGGCGGCAATGCCGAGCTGCTGATCCGCAGAGCAGACTCTCTGATGTACCAGGCCAAACAGCTGGGCCGCAACCGGATCGTCAGCGAAACATCCATGAACCGTCGATCTGCCGCGGATGCAGGCTGAACAGGTCCATTCCCCTTTTCTGCAAAAACCTGCTATCTTAGAACCTGCCCTTTTGTAGGAGAAGCAGATGCCGGAAAGAACACTGATCCCCCTTTTCCCCCTCGGAGTTGTGCTCCTCCCCGGTCTGTCCCTGCCCCTGCATATCTTCGAGGAGCGGTACAAACAGATGATCGGGGAGTGCCTCGACAGGGAGCAGGTGTTTGGAATGGTCGCCTATACAGGCTCGCAGATCAAGTCCATGGGTTGTACGGCCCGGGTCACCGACGTATTGAAACGCTACGAAGATGGAAAACTCGATATTATGACGTATGGACAGCAACGGTTCGTGATCACCGAGCGGTACGAGAGCAAACCGTACCTCCAGGGTTGGGTCGAGTACTTCGACGACGAAGAAGAGGAGTTGGAGGACAGGGACAGGGAATTGGCACTCAAGGGTTTGATCCTGCACGATGAGCTGTCCAGGCTGCTGGGTTCCCAGTCGGTCCATGACGGTTCGGGAGCCATGGAGCTGCAGGAAATTTCCTTCGTCCTGGCCGGCAGCCAGGGATTTTCCCTCGAGGAAAAGCAGGCTTTTTTGGAAATGACCTCCACCCGGGAGCGCATCCGCAAAGCGGTGCCGGCGCTGGAGAAGCTGATCGAACGACTCAAACTGACCCTGGAGATAAAGCGGATCATCGGCGGAAACGGACATCCCCCGTCGGTGTTGGGGGACCGGGACCAAACATGAGCAACAGGTATGATATCCGTGTCAACGGTGTACGCCTTTACTTTCTTCCCGTCACCATGCGGGTGCCCTTGAAATTCGGCCAGGAAGTAACGACCGAGGTTGTCTGTGCACGAGTTGCCCTGCTCGTCGAAAATCGAGCAGGCCAGAGCTCATGGGGATGGGGTGAGACGCCGCTCATGGTTCAGTGGTGCTGGGCAAGTACCCTTCCCTACCCCCGGCGTCTGAAATCCGTCCAGGATTTCAGCCTTGCGCTGGCCCGGGCCTGGCAGAGCAGCGATCTGCTGGGACATCCCTTGGAAATCAGCCACAGTTTCCAGCGGGATCTCCTGCCCGACCTCCTCGATTCTCACAACCGGAAAACCGCCGCTGATCAGGAACCGGCGGAGGAAATGCCCCGGTTGGCCGCTCTTGTGTGCTGTTCCGCTTTTGATATCGCTCTGCATGATGCCTACGGAAACCTGTACAACCTCTCGGCATACGATACCTACTGCGAACCTTTCATGAATCGGGATCTCAGTTCCTACCTGACCGCCGCCGAGGGAACGAAGATCGGCTTCCATGGGTTTTTTCCGAGTGATTTTCTGGTGAAACCGCCGCCGATTCGAATCGCCGCGTGGCACCTGGTAGGCGGAGAGGACCTGCTGCGGGAAACGGATAAGACCGGCGCTGAGCCTCGGGATGGTTATCCGGTCGTGCTGGAGGAGTGGATCGAGGCAGATGGTTTGACCTGCTTGAAAGTCAAACTCCGGGGTAATGATCTTCAGTGGGACTACCGGCGGATGGTACAGGTCGGTGAGATCGCCCTCCAGAGAGGGGTGCTGTGGTTGTCGGCGGACTTCAACTGCACGGTGGAAGATCCTGCCTATGTCATCGAAGTTCTCGACAGGCTGCTGGTGGAGCATCCCCGGATATATCAGATGACTCTCTACATCGAGCAGCCTTTCCCCTACGACCTGGAGCGGCACAGCATCGATGTTCATAGCATAAGCGCCCGCAAGCCCCTGTTTATGGATGAAAGTGCCCTTGATTGGGATGTGCTCCGGCTGGGAAGATCGCTGGGGTGGACCGGCGTGGCTCTCAAGACCTGTAAAACCCAAACCGGCGCCATCTTGAGCCTCTGTTGGGCCAAGGCACACGGCATGACGCTAATGGTGCAAGACTTGACCAATCCTATGCTTGCCATGATTCCCCACGCCCTTCTGGCTTCTCATGCAGGTACGATCATAGGGGTTGAGACCAACGCATCCCAGTTCTATCCGGCAGCTTCGGCCCCGGAGGCGAAGGTTCATCCGGGGCTGTATAGACGGCAGGATGGAGCGATCAGCTTGAACTCGGTGACAGGACCGGGATTCGGTTATCGTGTGGATGAAATAAACAGGAAACTGCCCCCTCCATCCTTCGAAGGGTGGTAGGAATATCAAAGCTCTATCAGACGGAAGATCCCCTCACCAAGGGGTTCCGCGGCCCTGCGGAAGCGGTCGCGAATATCATCGTCCATCGTAAGGTAGATCACCTGCCAGCCGGACTGCACGATCTGCACGGCCTGCGCCACCAGCTGCTCCCGCCGCTGCCAGTCGGAGTATTGAAAGGCGTCATCCAGAATAAGGAACAGGCTCTGTCTTCCGCAAATGACCGAGGCCAGACCCATCCTCAAAGCCAGGAGCGCCTGTTCCCGGGCGCCGCTGCTCATCTGCTCCAGGGCGTAGCTCTCGGTTTCGTTTTCGAGGAACAGTCCGCCCTCCTCCAGGGACACCCCCTCATACCGTCCGGCTGTGAACATCTTGATCAGATCCGTGATCTGAGGTTCGTTCAGCGTGGCTTTCAGCTGTTGATCCTCCAGCTCGAGAAAACTTTCCAGGACTTCCCCCAGCACATGGCCGGCGATGATCCGGGCCAGGCCCTCTTGTATCTGCCGCCGATACTCCCGTTTTTTCTCTTCGATCGCTTCGGCCAGGAGCTCGATGTTCTGCGAGCGAGCAGTATCCCGGCCTACATGCTCGATCAACTGCTCCCGCAGCTCCCGGCTGGTATCCTGCTGCTCCCGGATCGCCGCCTCTACCTGATCGAGCTCTCCGACAATCTCCTCTTCCCTCCGGCGGGAATACGCCGCCTCCGCCGGCTGTTCCAGATAATCGGACTCATCGATGCCCAGATCGCCGAGCCGCTCCCGGTTGAGGTTGTAGTCGATCCGCAGGCCGCGGGTCCTCTTTTTCAAATCCTCCGCCAGTTTGGCCCACTGCGGTTCCGGGACCTCCGACCTGTCCGCAGCCCGCAGGAGCCCGCGGACCTGCTCGACCAGGCTGTTGAGGGCCGTCCGGGCGGCGTTTCGTTTCTCCTCCGTCCCCTGAGCCTTTCCCATCTCCCGATCCAGACGGCTCTTGGTGAGATCTAAATCCGCACTGGTGGCAAGGGAAGTGCCGAAACGTTCCTGGAAGGCGTTTCTGATTTCCCTCATTTCCCGGCGGGCGGCCTCGGGGTTGCCGCCTCTGTGCACTGCGAAGGTGGAAAGCAGGGCCAGGGAAAAGGCCAGAAGCGTGACGATCAGGAAAACGGGCAGGAGGTTGGGGGAGAAAAAATAGACGGCCAGCGACCCGATCAGGGCGCAACCGGCTGTCAGAAACGAGCCGATCTGGAGCGCATTTTTTCGTCCGCCCGAGACCTGTTCATAGCGCCGGCGTACCTCCTCCAACCAGCGCAGATCCGCCGCGGTTTTCTCCCGACGGTGCTCATCTTTCTCGATTTCAGTCAGCTCGGCATTGATCCGAAGCGCTTCTTTTACCGAATCGGCCAGACGCTCCGCCTGCTGCTCGTCGAAGCGCTCCAGCTCCGCAGCCAGCTCCCGAGTCGAGCGGTCCAGCAGATAGGCGCCGTGTCTTTTAGCCAGCTGCAGCTGTTCCTGTTCCCGCTGCAGTGCTGCTCTGCGGGAGAGGCCGGCCAACAGTTCGGTGCGGGACAGGGAGTTGTAGAACTGCTCGGCGACCTTCTCCAGGGAAGAGAGTCTTGATCGGGTCTCTTCGTAGCTCTTGTAGGCGCCGATGCGCCGTTTCGGTATGAGGATGCCCTCCTCGAGCTCGGTGTAGCCGATTTCACTCGGAAGCCTGGCACGAATGGTATCGTAGAGCCGCTCCCGGGTAATGAGGGACTTCAGGTAGCTGCGGTCGAGCCCTCCCTTCTGCCCGAGGATCTCCAGCTCGGCACCCTTGACCACCAGCAGATCGAACAGGCTCGGCGGAAAGGGCCAGCCGAGGGTTTCGATCAGATCGTCGATCTTCCTCTTCCTGCCGCTCAGGGAGCTGAATTCCGTGGGCTTGTCCGAGATTCCCCCCACCATGACCCGGGCTGCACCGACGAAATCCTGGCGCAGCTGCATTCCCTCTTTGCGCTGAGCAAACAGGCAGGCCACCAGGTTTTCGACGATAGTGGTTTTGCCGCGTTCATTCCGGGCGTAGATCAGGGTCAGGGGAGCCAGCTCGGCCCGAAAGCTCACGATCGGGCCGGCGGAGTTGATCTCCACTTTGGTCAGGTGGATCTTTCCCGAATCCGCTTTCACAGCTCTTCTCAGGCTCCGTACACGATCTCGAGGGCTTGCTCCAGCACCGCCTGCCGCAGATCCTCCGCCTCATCGTAATCGAGCTGGAGCCGGGCAACCCGCTGCCGAACCGCGTCGGCCAGGGCTGCCAGTTCCTCCCGATCATCGACTCTCAAGGATTGCAGATCGATGCCGGCGCAGGGAATCCCTCTTTCCGCGAGGAAAACCTCCACGAACGCTTTAGCCCTGCCCCGGGAAACGCTGTATCCCTTGAGGACCGCATGAACCACGAGATTTTCCGAAGATTTCTGTTCGGCCAGGAAAGCCTCTATACGGCCGCGGATCTGCTGCTCCTCCCGGCCGTCGGGGGTCAGATAAATCTCCAGCCGCAGCCGCACAGGCGGATGGGTAAGGGCAAACCCGGTAACCGCGGCGGATTTGGGTTCCAGGATCAATACACGGCGCTGCCCGTATTCATCCGAGGTGACCGGGTAGGGTGAGCCGGGATAGACGACCTCCGCGGAGGTGCTGTTGGGTACGTGGATATGGCCGAGGATCACCCTGACGGGCTTGAACCGTGCCAGATCCTCCCGGGTCAGGGGAAAGTAGCCCCTCTCTGCCCCGTTGTCCCTTGGCCTCGGAGCGGTGAAATCCCCATGAGAAACGAGGATCCAGGGATGAGAGCGCAGTCGCTCGGAATCCCGGAAAGAGCAGATCGTTTCTCCCATAGTGGAACCCTCTCTGTAGGGCAGGAACAGAAACGGACGCTGATCGATGCGCTTCAGGGTCGGTTTGGCGAACACCTCTATGTTGCCGGAGGCGAACATCTGCTGCCGGAGGTCGGGGTCATGGTTTCCCGGAATGATCATGAACTGAAACCCGGGGCAGCGCTCGGCAAGGGAGTCGAGCCGGGCGTAGCTCGCGTCGGCGCTGTCGAACAGGTCCCCGGCGATGATGAGGCGGTGAATTTTCAGGGACCGGAGCTGTTGGATGAGGACTTCGAGGTTTTCGAGACGTTCCGGATTGTTTTCCCTGAGGTGCAGATCCGCTGTAATGGCGACGCGCATAGTTCCTGTGAAGCTAAAGGCTATAGCAGGGTGAGCCCATTCACGGCAAGGAGGACGAGCATCGGCAGGAGGACCAGGATGAGAAGTTGAACGAGCGGATTTATCCTCCGGAAGTAGCTGAAGATCAATCCAAAAAACAGCACAGCCGCCCCGACGGCGAAGGTAAGTCTGTCGTTCTGGAAGAAAATCTGCCGGGCAGCAGGTCGCCAGAACCAGCCCATGAATCCGATTCGGGCCACCAGGGAGAGGAGGAAGAATCCCCCGGCATAGCCGAGGAACAGGGGCAGGATGATATGCTCGCCCCCAAAGAAGATTCTCAACAGAACGAGTCCAAAGCTGAGCAGGACCCAGAAATCGAGTCGGCCCGCAAAGCCGAGTTTCGTATCCATGATTTCGACAACGGACTGGACTCCGAACACGTACAGGGCTGCCGGGCTCAGCAGGGCGAACCCGACCCAGCCCAACGCCTCGAAGAGTTTTTCGTAACGCTCCATTAAGCCTTCCTGGCGCTATTCTATCAGCATTCTCCAACATT
Organism: uncultured Spirochaetaceae bacterium; assembly: GCA_964588355.1. Lineage (GTDB taxonomy): Bacteria > Spirochaetota > Spirochaetia > SZUA-6 > DRHE01 > JAFGQJ01. Next base: position 42,867 of record CAZPPB010000012.1, read on the forward strand.
ACAAGAGCTGTTATCCCATCCTCTGGCGAACCTGCGCGGCCCAACCTCGATGCTGCCGGCCTCGACATCTGCCCAGCACCCGTACTATGGTTGCAGGCAATGAACAAACAATTGCAGCGCATCTGCGTCTTCTGCGGCTCGAGCTCCGGAGTGAACAGGGAGTACAGCCGGACCGTCCGAGCACTTGGCGGCGTTTTCGCCGAAAACGAGCTGACATTGATCTACGGAGGGGGCAGTGTGGGATTGATGGGGGAGCTGGCCCGTTCTGTGCTGGAGCGGGGTGGAGAGGTGATCGGGGTCATCCCCAGACGGATCCACGAGATGGTCGAGGCTCTCCAACTGACCGAGCTGCACGTGGTTGAAAACATGCATGAGCGCAAGGCAAAGATGTACGATCTGAGCGATGCCTTTATCGTCCTGCCGGGTGGGATCGGAACGATCGAAGAGTTCTTCGAGGTTTACACCTGGTACCAATTGGGCATCCATCTCAAGCCGTTCGGGCTGCTCGATATATGCGGTTATTTCGGCAAGCTGCTGGAGTTTCTGGAACACATGGTCGCAGAGGGATTCCTGAAACCGGCCCACAGGGATGTTCTGGTTGTGGAAGAGCATCCGGAGACCTTGATTGCCAGGCTCCGGGAGCACGAGCTTGCCTATATAGACAAATTACACTGACCGAATAAACATCTCCCGGTAACACTCATTCGGTGCTCCGGTGTTCAATGATCAGCAGCACAGAATACTTGTATTGCCACGAAGAGGAGCTGTTAGCCATGAGGAGATCGAGTGCTTTACTGCCTGTTGTGATTCTGGGTTTGATTGTTTTCGCCTTCAACTCCGGATGCGGGATGCAGGGGGAGGATGGCACCTCGTATTTGGCCCTGGATTGGGTGTACGCGCCGCAGCAGCTGTACTTTCCGGCCATGCCCCCCCTCGGTCTGGCGGGAGTGCACTACCAGCACCCCGAGGGTACGTATTACGCAGAGTACGTCGCCTGGGATGGGAGCTACTACAGCTTCTACTACACGATCGAAGTGAATGAAGGCGAGTACGGCGCCGCGCTGCTTCCCGGTGCAGATGGTATGGACCGCTACTACACGATGTATCTCTACTCCTGGGGTCCGGAGCTGTACTACCTCGACGACCTCGATTCGAAATCCCTGATCCTCGGATCTCGGGGCGCCCCGGCTGCTTCGGTATTACTGGAACAGCAGAAGGCCGATCAGTCGAACCTGGAACCTTCCGGCGGCAGCGAAATCCGCAGCACCCGGATCGAGCTGGACGAGTCCGTCTATGATATCGACAAGGCTCAGGACTACCTGTTCGAGAGCCGGGATCCTCAGTACAACCTGCGCATCCAGGGGTACCGCTGCTTGCCGAAGTAGCTTGCCTGCCGGAGGATAGGGCCGTCTGGCTGTCCCCCCCGGTCGTCGGCAGCTAAAAAAAGCGATCCGGGCACGTGCGGCACCTGAGGGAGCGCTTTCAGGATTCCAAAGTCAGCTCGATCCGCTTGTTGATCCGTCCCTTGCTTTTGTAGCCGCTGATGCAAATCTGCCCGACCTCACGGGTGTTGGCTACATGGGTGCCGCCGTCGGCCTGGAGGTCCAAGCCCTCGATCTCCACGATTCGCACCTCCTGGATCTGAGGAGGCAGAAGGTTGATCTTGGTTCGAATCAGATCGGGGATCTTGAAGGCCTCTTCCCTGGGAAGGAAGCGCACCTGCACGGGACGGGCCGCTTCCACCTCGGCGTTGATCTTCTCCTCGATCTCGTGGACCAGCTCTCCCCGCAGGGTTTCGAACTCGAAATCCATCCGGCCGTGGAGTTCCTCCATATTGCCTCCGGTGACCTGGGCCTTGTAGTCCCGCCAGACAACGCCGCAGAGGATGTGAAAGGCCGTATGGGTTCGCATCAGCCGATAGCGGCGCTGCCAGTCGATCCGCCCCTGCACGGTCGTACCCTCTGCCGGCGGACCATCCGGCGGATCCCCTTGTAGCCAGTGCCAGATCCATTCTCCCTGTCGTTTCACGCGGACTACCGGGATTTCGGCGATCCAGCCGAGATCCGGAGGCTGCCCCCCTCCGCCGGGAAAGAATGCCGTCCTGTCCAGGGCGATCGCCCGGTACTCCGCCGAAGGCTGTACGGCCTCCCGATCTCCGGTCCCCTCGTCCTGTCCCACAGCCGTGATCACGGCCTCGAAACTTTTAAGATACGAGTCTTTCTGAGCCAGTACTTCGGTCATGGAACTATTTAATCCCGCATCACCACGCCGGGTCAATGGGGGGGGAACGCGGGAACCGGTTTTCGTGAGAGCAGTGACGGGGGCAACGAAAAAGTCCATTCCCATAAC
>CAZPPB010000013.1:0-44703 GCA_964588355.1 uncultured Spirochaetaceae bacterium
CGATCACGGCGAATAGAAAAGACACGACGTACCTCCTGCGTAGGGTGGAGTCTACCATTGCCAGCGCCGTAGGGGGAATAACCGGAACAGACTATTCAGCAGAAAATAAGAGTTTATGGAATGTCGGAGGTGAGGTACTCCGTGTCGGGCGAATACCCCAGGCCTCGCCCGAGGGCGGTGAAAGCGCCGTGGAGGGGGGGCGATTTTGTTGAAGAGCTTAGCGCTGATCTTTCCTATTTTCTTTTTTGTCCTTATCCGATCTTTTCCTGGATCTGAACCACTGGAACAAGGCCAAATTGATGCAACCAAGGGTCGTCCCGAAAACAGTAATGTCGATAAGGAGGGAAGGATTGTGGAGCCCGTGCACCATCGTATCGGCTTCCTGGTGTAGGATTACCTCTACACGATTCTGCGCACCACCCGCAACAGCTGCTCTCTGTCCACCGGTTTACCGATGAGCTCGATCACACCGGAAATGAAGATATCATGCCGTTCTCTGGGCGATACTTCCTTGGAAGCGGCGATTACCTTCAGTGCGGGATTTCTCTTGCGCAGGGCTGCTATGACCTCCAGCGTGTTTTTTCCATCGAAGGCGATATCGATGATCACCACTCGGATAGCGCCGTCAAATGATCTGAACAGCTCATCGGCCTGCTGCCCGTTGTCCGCAGTCAATACCGGATAGCCCACCGCCTCCAGCGCCCTTCTCATCATATGACCTCCACGGGGATCGGCGCCCAGCAGCAGGATGATTTCGTGTCGTACCTGGAATTGTTTCGGTTTAGTGAGCGTCATCCCGTGGCCTGTAAACATTCGAATATCGCTGAATGGATTTGGCGATGATCTTCAACGCCTCTTCACGGGAGCCGGTCTCTTTGACCGAAGTCTTGGAATGTTCCAACGCTTTGTATACGTCGAAGAAGTGAGACACCTCGTCGATCGTGTGCTTGGGAAGACCCGAGATATCCTGATACCCGTTGTATGTCGGATCCTTGAAGGGGATAGCGATGATCTTCTCATCGACCTGCTCGTTGTCGATCATCCTGACTACCCCGATCGGGTAGCAGTCCACTTCGGTGAGGGGGTCCAGGACTTCGGAACATAGAACGAGAACATCCAAAGGATCCCCGTCGTCGGCGAGGGTTCTGGGAATGAATCCGTAGTTCATCGGATAATGGGTCGAGGTGAAAAGAATCCGATCCAATCGGATCAACCCCGTTTCCTTGTCCAACTCGTATTTCTTCTTGCTGCCCTTCGGTATTTCCACGATGGCGGTGAAGCCAGCCGGTTGAATTCTCTGTGGGCTAAAGTCGTGCCAAGGATTCATGGAGCCGTCGCCAGATCGCTCATGATCGATGCGGAACGCCACCATTCATAGAAGGTCGACTGTAGCTTCTCGACCGAGGGAAATGGGTAGAAAATCAGATCTTCGCTACTGCCCAGATACACGCCGCTTGCCACCATCTGGTAAGGGAATGCTTGGGGGTGAATCCTATCCACGGTCTTGGTTCCTTTGCCGGGATTGTCCTGCAGCTCGACCAAACAATCGCGCAGATGGTTGATCGCCCTGTAGGGCAGATCGTTGGCATTGCCGTTCTCCGGGTCCGAGGCCAGCTCACCGAGACGCAGGTCCACGAAGCAAATCTTCGGGATGTGGATGGGATTAGCCGGATCGGTGATGTAGCGGTTGAATCGTTTCGGATCCAGTGTGCTGACGATCCGTGGGTGAACCGGACAGATCTCCTGATAGAGATTGTACGGCCGGGAATGCTGCGGCTCTTCTCCGGAAGGTTCCAGTTCAAGAACGCGGCCGTCCGGTGTGGCCATGAAGAGATTTCCTATCGAGCTGAGTGGGATCCGCTCCAAAACGCGGTACACCGACAGATACAGGGAGTGCTTGGGCTCACCGTTCGGGTGAGGGACGCATCTGCTCTCTATGTCTTGGAGGTTAAAGGGCGTTTTACCAAGATCGCCCACAGAGAAAAACATCGCCTGGCCACGGGTTCGCTTTTTTGTACCGACGGCTAGGTAGGTGCCAAACTCCAAAGGCGACAACATGGAGGCGATCAGGGCCTCAGGTATCATTGAGAGATATACATACACGCTCATCGTTTCCTCCTTCATCAAAAAATGTAGACCGATTTGATTTCAGCAGCCTTACCCCAGCATTACATTTTTGAAAGGAAGAACAGCTCGCCCAACCTTTCAATTTTGTAATGATTCTGAAATCCCCCTGACAATGTGTTGCGGTAGTATTGACGCGAGAAAACGACTTTCGCCGGTACCGGGATCCTTTATGATGAGCGGGAGATTTAGGGTGCAGCGGACTGCCGCCGGCCGTTGAACGGGAACGAAGCACATGCGGGTATTGATCATCGAGGATGACCAGCAGATAGCCTCTTTTGTCAGCAAAGGCCTCCAGCAGGCGGGCCTCGCCGTTGATCATGTTTCAGACGGAGAGGCAGGACTGGAGATTGCGGAGCTCAACTCCTACGATGTGATGATCATCGATATTATGCTCCCGGGACTGGACGGTTTCTCGGTGATCGAAGGTTTGCGATCCAAGGGGAACACCACTCCGATTCTCGTGCTGAGCGCCCGGGGATCACTGGATGACAAGCTCAGAGGATTCCAGACCGGCAGTGACGACTATCTGACCAAGCCTTTTTCTTTTTCAGAGCTCCAGGCTAGATTGCAGGCCCTGCTGCGCCGCACATCCCGCGGGCAAGGCCAGAATGCGCTTGAGGTCGGCGACCTGTCTATGGATCTGTTGAGTCGAAAAGTCGCTCGCGGCAATCGGGAAATCGAGCTGCAACCCCGCGAGTTTGCTCTGCTGGAGTATCTGATGCGCAACTCAGGGAATGTCGTCTCCAAGACCATGATCCTGGAACACGTCTGGGATTACCACTTCGATCCTCAGACGAACGTGGTGGATGTGCTGGTTCATCGCCTGCGAAATAAGATCGACAAGGACTTCCAAGCCAAGCTGTTGCACACGGTTCGAGGCGTGGGCTATGTCCTCAAGGTCCCTTAGTTTCCGCTAGCGTGTATTCCCTTTCGAAACTGTAATCTTCCCGAAAGACTGGTGACAGCAAGGCGAAATAAATTGATCCCAGTGCAGAGAAGGGAGATCATTTCAATGAACTATGGAATTCTGTTTCAGTTTTGGTGGCTGTTGGTTCCGGCGATTGTTCTGGGCTTGATTGCCCAATCCATGGTCAGGAATACCTATCGGAAATACAGTCAGATGAAAACCCATGGTGGGATCACCGGGGTCGAGGTCGCCCGGCGCATCCTCGATAACCACAGGCTTCAGGATATACCGATCGAATCGATCCCCGGGGCACTTTCCGATCACTACGACCCGCGTTCAAAGACGCTGCGACTGTCTGAACCTGTCTACAACGGGAACAATGCCGCGGCTGTCGGAGTTGCCGCCCATGAAGCCGGGCACGCTATTCAACATTCCCGGTCCTATTTCCCACTGGCATTTCGGAATGCTGTATATCCGGTCGCTTCCTTCGGCTCCAAGCTCGGGCCGATGATAGTGATCGGCGGTTTGATCTTCGGTGCGCTGCAGCCCCTGATCACCATGGGAATCGTTCTTTTCGCCTTCGCGGTAGCCTTCTCCATCATCACCCTGCCGGTGGAGATCAACGCGTCGGCCAGGGCAATGCAGATCCTGCGCCAGGATCGCTACCTGAATGAACAAGAGCTGCTGGCAGCCAAGAAAGTGCTTACCGCCGCTGCTCTGACCTATGTCGCCGCTGCCCTTGCCTCTGTGCTCACCCTGGTGCGACTCGTTCTTCTGGGTCGCAGGAGTTAGGCAGATAATCTATTTGGATCAGGAAAAACTCGATCAATTCTTCAAAGCCGTGGCCAGTGGATTTGCCACCACACCCAAGGAAGTTCTGCTCAGGTCCATCGCTGAATCTGCACGGGACAGGATCATCGGCTCGCTGTATAGAATTACAGATCTGTAACTTTGCGGACAGCAGCCGGAAATATCCAACGCCTATGTTTTGGTATAGGAGCCTCGAGCTCCTCAAACCGTAAGAGGGGGCCAAAATGGACGACAGCAAAGACAAAAAACCGCAATCCTTCAGACCGCTGCGGGGCGGAAAGTACGGACCTCTGCTGGGGTATCTGGTCGCCACCCTGCTGATAATCACCGTGATGAACTATTTTCTGGCACCTAAACAAAATATTTCGGACGTGGATTTCAGCACTTTCAAAGAGAAGATACAGAAGGGGGCGATCAAACGGGTCGAGATGACGCCTTCCTACTATATGGGATTCACGATCACGAAGGAGGAAGCGCAGAAACTGCAGAACAGCAAGGATCAGAAAGTCACGGCTGCCCAGAGCCAAATCTACAAAACCACTCCGGTGCAGGATCAGAGCTTCGTGCAGCTGCTCGATTCCAAGGCAGTGGAGTACTACGCGGTTCTTCCCAAGAACCATCCGCTGCTCGGCATTTTTCTGACCTGGATTCTGCCGTTTGCCGTGTTGTTTTTGCTGTGGCGATTCATGTCCAGACGCATGGGCTCTCTGGGACAAAATGTGATGACCTTCGGGCAAAACAAAACCCGTGTGATTGCCGAGGGTGATACGGGAGTGCGCTTCGGCGATGTAGCCGGAGCCGAGGAATCCAAAGCCGAGCTTGTCGAGGTGGTTGATTTTCTCAAGAACCCGGGACGCTATACGGCGATCGGGGGACGAATCCCCAAAGGGGTGCTTCTGGTTGGAGCACCGGGAACCGGGAAAACTCTCCTTGCCCGGGCGGTGGCCGGGGAAGCCGGGGTAACCTTTTTTCGCATCAGCGGATCGGAGTTTGTCGAAATGTTTGTCGGCGTGGGAGCGGCTCGGGTCCGCGATCTTTTTCAGCAAGCCCGAGCCAAAGCACCTTGTATCATTTTCGTGGATGAGCTCGATGCCATAGGAAAGAGCCGCAGCACCGGCATTTCAACGAACGACGAGAGAGAACAAACTTTGAACCAGCTTCTGGTCGAGATGGATGGATTCGATGCTCGGACTGGAGTCATCATCATCGCCGCCACGAATCGGCCTGAGGTCCTGGATCCCGCCTTGCTGCGGCCGGGACGTTTCGACCGCCAGATAGTGGTGGACAAACCGGACCTTACAGGTCGGGAGCAGATCCTGCGGTTACACAGCAAGGGTGTCAAACTTGATGCCTCGGTCAACCTCCGGGACGTGGCCAGGCGGACCGCTGGGTTCGTCGGGGCCGACCTGGCCAACCTGGTGAACGAAGCGGCCATACATGCGGTTCGCACGGGGCGACAGCGGGTTATCCAGGAGGATTTCGATGACGCCTTCGAAAAAATGGTAGCCGGCTTGGAGAAGAAGAACCGCCTGATCAATCCGAAAGAACGCAGGATCGTTGCCTACCACGAGACCGGCCATGCCCTGATGGCGTTTCTCACCGCGGGAGCTGACCCGGTGGAAAAGATCTCCATCGTTCCCCGTGGCATCGGTGCCCTGGGATACACGATGCAGATGCCGACGGAGGAGCGGTTTCTCATGACCGAAGAGGAGCTGTACGGTAAGATCGATGTACTGCTTGGAGGAAGAGCGTCCGAACAGCTCGTGTTTGGTGAGATTTCAACCGGAGCGGCCAATGACCTGAACAAGGCCGCAGATATCGCACGGCGGATGATCACCGACTTCGGCATGAGTGAAAAGTTCCGCAATGTCTCCCTGCCTTCCCGCAAACAGAGTCCGTTTCTGGGAGAGGACAACTACACGATAAGCCGGGAGTACTCTGAAAATACACAGCAGTACGTCGATGAGCAGACGGCGCGAATCATCGATGAGCGATATCAAAAGGTGACGGAGCTGCTTCGAGAAAACCGGAAGTCGATCGAGAAGATTGCCGAGCAGTTGCTCAAGGTAGAGGTTCTCGACGGGCAGGAGTTCGCAAGGCTGCTGCGGGGTTCCAAGGACTCCCGGAAAAAGATTCCGGCGGCTGCCGCCGCCGGTTCGAGCTAAAAGTACAGCTTCACCGCCGTGTAGATCGTGTTGGGATACACGCCGAACTCCGTGCGGTATTCCACCGGTACGCCCCCGGCGAGCACCGGATTCTCACCCAAGCCCAGGACGCAGCCGGCCTCCACGTAGACGTTCTCCTTGATGTTGTACTCCAGGCAGAGGGTGATAACCAGCGAAAGATCGTTCAGATTCACCAGCGCCAGGGCGGAGGCGGGAAGCAGCGGCGTGAGCGGGTAGGTGCCCCCGAGGCCCAGGTAGTGCCGTCCCAGCAGGTAGGCGCCGCCGTCGCTGTAGGCCGGCTCAGCGGCCAGCTGCAGGTAATCCGCGGCGTCGGACTCGCCGGCGGAGTTCAGGTGATACTCCAGGTAGGTGTAGAAGCCGTTGGCGAAGGTGTAGTCCAGTCCGGCGGACAGGCGGAGGTAGTCCCCGGCCCAGGCGTCCTGCGCTGCTTCCAGACTGAGGATGTCCGGGATGACGTAGGCCGCTTCCACCCAGGCTCCGGCCTCCCCCAGGGCCCGGGCCAGGTCGAGTCCTACCATCAGGTCTTCCCTGAACAGCATGGTCAGCACGCTGATATCCGTTTCCAGGAGGTAGAGCTTCAGCCGGCCGAAGGCGGCGCTCCTGTCGAAGCGCAGCTGTTCTCCGAACACGTACCCGGCGTCCAGCTCGTTCATGCCCCCGAAGGGAACGCGCAGGCGTACGGCGTCCACGCCCTTGCGGTATTCGCTCTCCAGCGCGGAAAAGCGCACTGGAACGATCACGTCGGTGGGGTTGACGATCCGGGCGCTCCCCCAGGCAACGGCCTGCCTTCCCACCGAAAGGTCGGCGAAGGGCAGGTGGAGGCTGACCGCTGCCCGGTCCAGCTCCTGTGAGAGGCTGATGTTGTTCACCTTGGCGGATGACCAGGGCAGCAGGCGTCGGCGAAGATCGATCACCCGGTACTCCCCGGCTCCGCCGCTGAAGAAGGTCGAGTCCTGCTCGAGGGACTCGGGACGGATCTCCGGGTACAGCTGATAGGCCAGATCGACGGCGGACCACTCATTGGGATAGATGCTGGCCTTGAAGCGCAGGATCCCGGTTGAAACGCCGAAGGAATCGCCCTCCCAGCCGGGGTCGTAGATCCAGTTTAGGAAACTCTTGTACGAGCCTCCCGCCGAAGCATCCAGGCCCGCAGCCGGAAAGGCGAGCGCCAGCAGGACTCCCGCAGCCAACCCGGCTCGCCGAAGACGGCCCAGGCGTGAGCGCTGTGCCGCAGGGTTTTTATTCTCTGACCTCGTCCCGTACATTCAATCCATCCTCCAAAACGATGACCCGTCGGGCCTTGTCGATCACCCGCTGATCGTGGGTAGAGAAAACGAAGGTCATTCCCGTGTCCCAGTTCAGCCCCCGCATCATGTCCAGCAGGGACTCGCTGGTCTTGGAGTCCAGATTGGCCGTAGGCTCGTCGGCCAGCACCAGGGCAGGCCGGGTCACCATGGCCCGGGCGATGGCCACTCTCTGCTGCTGGCCTCCGGAGATCGCCTTGGGAAACCTGTCGTTGAATCCCTCCAGGCCCACCTCACTCAGGATGCGGGAGACCCGGCGGTGCCGCTCGCCGCCGGAAACGCCCTGGAGCATCATCACGTACTCCACGTTTTCCTCCACGTTCAGCACCGGGATCAGGTTGTAGGCCTGGAAGATGAAGCCGATGTTGTCCCGGCGGAAGTCCGACAGCTCGTTTCCACTCATTTCCGAGATGTGCTCTCCGTTCAGCCAGACATCCCCTTCGGTAGGAGAGTCCAGGCCGGAGATCAGGTTCAAGAAGGTGGTCTTTCCCGACCCGGAGGGACCCACGATGGCTGTGAACTCCCCTTTCTTTATAGCCAGGTCGACCCCCTGTACGGCGTGCACCACCACGCTGTCCCGTCGGTAGTCCTTCTTGACCCCCTTGGTGAGCACTATGTCGTTCTGGTCGCTCATGTTGTTCTCCTTTCTCACAGGGCCCTCTGCAGCGCCCCGGCTACCGACATCCTGCTGGCATGGCCGGCCGGATAGAGGCTGACCAGGCAGGTGAAGCCGAACACGAGCAGGGGATAGAGGGTGAATTGGCGCAGGGCGAACACCGGGAAGATGCGGCTGGTGAAAGTGGTGCCGGCAAACTCCACCCCGGTGAGATCCAGGCCCGTGAAAGAGCTGATCAGGGTCACCGCCGCCCCCAGGATCATCCCGAGGGCTGCGGCGTACACGGCCAGGGAGGCTGCTTCGAACACGATCAGGTTCCGCAGACGGGCCGGCCGGGTGCCCACGGCCCGCAGAACCCCGAACTCGAAGGTGCGTTCGTAGAGGGCCATGAACATCGTGTTGATGATCCCGAACATGATCATGGCGAACACCAGGATCACGGTGATGGCAATGGAGATGTTGGTCATATCCAGGATGTACTTGATCTGGGGCACCAGCTGCTGCCAGGTTTCGGCCACGTTGCCGAACCGGGAATAGTCGGCAGAGAAACGCTGCCCCTGTTCGCTGGCGTACTGGGTGCGGTCAAAGCGTACGGCGATCTCGTGGATCCCCCGCCCGATGCCGAGCATGCTCTGCGCCGCGCTCAGGGGAATGAAAACCGCCGCCGAGTCGATCTCCTTGATGTGCATGCGGAATATCCCATGAACCCGAAACAGGGTCTGGGACAGCTCCCCGGAGGCGGCCTGGGAAACGGTGATCACGATGCGGTCCCCTACCTGAGCTTCCAGCCGTCTGGCCAGGTCCTGTCCGATCAGAGCGCCTTCGTTTTGTTCCAGATAGGAGCCCTCGACTATGGACTCGTCGACTTTAGACAGGGCTTTCTCGCGTTGCGGTTCGATGCCGTAGATCACTACCGAGGCGATGTCCGCAGGTGCGGAGATGGTGCCGAAGCTCAGGGTCCGCTCGCTGAAAGCCTCCACGTGCGGGTCGCTTCGAAGCTGCTCGACCAGCTTGTCCGTCCGGGCGATGGTCAGATCGGCGTCCTGGGAGTCCTGGAAGCCCTCCCGATGGATCTGGGCGTGTCCCAGAAACGATGAGGTAGCGGAGGATATCATGCCGTCCTTCATTCCCACGATGTAGGCGTCCACGAAGATCATCGCCGCCAGACCGATGCCGATGATCAGCCCGGTCAGGAACGTACGCCTTCGGTTTCGGAAGATGTTTCGCCAGGCGAGTTTCAGGTAGAATCGCATAGGTTTCTCCGCTTCCTCAGAACATCCGCATCGTTTGCGCCGGCTCGGTTCGGGCCGCCCTCAGGGCCGGGGGAAGACAGACCAGCAGGGACGTGACGATCACCGTCAGGGTGGGAAGGTAGAAACTGCGGGCGTTTATTTCCCCCTTCATGTAGCGAAACTGCATGCTTCCCCATTCGATGGGATTGGCAAGAGCGATCCCGTGGCGGGAGAAGTACCAGTTCAGCAGAAAACCCAGGATCGAGCCCAGGACGATGCTGGCTGCGGCCAGAAGCGTGGTTTCGGTGATGACCATGCCGACGATCCGGCCCGGACGGGTTCCAATGGCCCGCAGCACACCGTATTCCTTCTGACGTTCCAGAACCGACATCAGCACCGTGTTGAGAATTGTGATGGCCACCACGATCACCACAACCAGGAGAGAGAGATACATCCCGTTCTTGTCCGCCTGCATCGCCTTGTAGAACTCGCTGGCGAACACCTGCCACGGATCCACCTCCAGCTCACTGTTCGCAAGGCGCCGCTGCAGATCGGCGGTCGCCGCCTCCACGTGGTTTAGATTGTCCACGGTGAGGGCGATCTCGTGCACCTGCCCCGGCAGCACGAACAAATCCTGAGCGTCCGTCAGGGAGATGTAGATCCCGCTGCGGTTCAGCCCCGGGTCGCCGGTGTCGATGAGCGCGATGATGTCGTAGATATCGTTGGCGATGGATCCGTCCGCCCCCTGGGATACGATGATCAGCTGATCCCCGATTCCCGCCTTCAGCACAGTGGCAAGAGTCTGCCCGATGATCGCCTGGTTGGACAGGCCGGTGAAAAACTTGCCCTCCCCGAGCTTGCCCGCGATGCCGGTGGTCCGGTCTTCCCGCTCGGGATCGATCCCGATGACCCGTGCTCCGGCGCTCTGTTCGGATACGGAAGCCAGCCCCGCGGCATAGATCCTGGGGGTCCAGGAGTCGATGTGGGCGGTTGCTTCGATCTGCCCGGTCACTGCCCCGGGATCCTCTATGGTTTTGTACAGCGACGGGTCGTCCAGGTATCCCCGTTTGTGGATCTGGATGTGGCCTAGGCGATTGCGGGTGAACCCGTCGATGATGTTGTTGTAGGTTCCGTCGGCCCAGCCGATGAAGAAGCTGGCCAACACGAATCCAACCAGCATGCTCAGCCCGGTAAAGAGGGTACGCCTGCCCTGGCGCAAGAGATTGCGGATCGCGAGCTTCAGGTTCAACACAGCGGTAATCTGCGCGCCTATCCCCGGAAGGTCCGGAGGTTGCGGGTGGTGAAGGTTCCCGCTGGAATGGCGGTGTTGAACTGCGCTTCCAGATAGCGGATCACGGTTTTTCCCTTTCCGTCATGGGGCACCAGCTCCATGACCGAGGGGATGCGCCGATCGTCGAAGGTTTTCACGTCCCGGAAGCTCATCGTTCTCATTAATTGATCCTTCTCGTCGTAGAACATCTCGGAAACCGGGAGCAGGTTTTCGGCGTTGACGACCAGCATGACCCGTGCCCACACGATGGGTCTTCCCTCTTTCGGGGTGCACTCGATGTACAGGCGATTCTCTTCGGGATTGTCGAGATCCGCGTAGCGGAAAGCGTAATCTTCGGCGAAGGTGAACTCCTTGACCAGATCGTCATTGGTGAAGTCGGAGCCCATCCAGGAGCTCATCATCATGGATGGTGGGATCCGGATGGTTTTATCGACCTTGGGCAGGTAGTTCCACATCTCATTGCCGATACGAAGGGTGCCGGTACCCCGCTCCTTGGCCGGCTCCAGGATGCGGATCAGGGTCTTCTCCGTGCCCTCGGACCAGGCTTTGAGACGGAGGGTGCGCTGCCAGTTGGGGTTGACGATCTCCATCTCCATCAGGGCGTAGCTGGAGTCGGCCCGGTAGAGCTGGTCGATTCTGTCGATGAGCTCCTGCACCCTCGGTCTGCCCTGGGCAAATGCGCCGCCGCTTGCGGTCAGGACAAACAGAAGGGCAAACGCCGCTGCTGCTCGTGGCCTCATTCGATTTCTCCGCATTGGAATGCTCCCTCCGGATAATGTGTCTTTGCCATTATACAGGTTTTACTACGATCAGGTTGGATATGTCGATATCCGTCGCATAGACCCGATCGTCCTGCAATAAGCTGATCCAAGCTGTCTTTCTCGATATGTTCATTCGTTTGCTCGGTTGGGGTACTTCTTCTTATATAGTACCGAAGCCACGGATTGGCAATAACCTGATCGGGTTATTTGTTCCAAAATGAAAATCCTGCTTTGAGCGTTGACAGGCCTTTTGCCTAGATTGGGGTGCGGTGATACAATCGTCCCTGAGGGCCGAAGCTGGTGTAAAAGCCCGGATCGGTGTCGAGCGCTGCTTCTGTTTAAACCGTAGACGGAGGGCAAGACTACAACTCGACGTTGGTTGGAGAGGATCCGACACCGCCATATAGGAGATCGGTATGATTCAAGTGCAACGTTCCGGCGACAATACGTATCGTGTCACCGTAGAGGAGGGCGGCTCGAGCAGTGCCCATAGTGTTACCGTCCAGGAGGACTACTACCACAAGTTGACCGGTGGGAGCATCACTGCGGAGGAACTGGTGCGAAGATCCTTCGAGTTCCTGCTCGAGCGGGAGCCCAAGGAATCAATTCTCTCGAATTTCGACCTCCAAGTGATCCAACGGTACTTTTCGAATTACGAGCAGACGATCCGCAGCCGCTGAAGAACCAGGAAAGTTGCGTTCCGAGGCCGGTTAATCCCGTGGCGCGTAGGGGGCTGCAGGTTCGTGAAACCCTACGGGCAGCGTGCAGAGGATCTCCGCATCCCCCGCCTCTTCGATCGTTTCCTCGGTGAGCTTGGTCGGGCAGAACTCCGCCCGGCAAGGCCTTCTTTGACCGCCTGGACCCGCTGCAGGCCAAAACCCTTGAGCTTCTTTAGACTACCGTCGTGGGCGGCCAGCTCCAGCTCCTCGAGGGTGTGCACGTCCAGCTCCTCGGTGATCCGGCGGACCAGCTTTCCGCTTATTCCAGGAAGCCTGCCGAACAGGCGTATCGTATTGAAGGCTGCCATTTCGCGGTTATCTTTCATCCTTTGTTGTTTAGTAGTTTCCGTATCGTTGGAGCAATAGACTATTCGGTCTAAAATCATCGCTTTTTCGGGGTAGGCGGCTAATTGCTGACTCGGATCCTCCGCGGAGGGGTGGGGCTGTACGGGTCGATGCCCCGCGCGTTCATAGCTGGACGAATCCCATTTTGATCGCGTACTTGATCAGGCCCGCCTTGTTGTGGATCTGGACCTTGTTCATGATGTTGTTTATGTGAACGTGCACGGTGTTCGGGGAAATGTTGAGCTGGTAGGCTATCTCTTTTTCCGTCAGTCCCTGGCAAACCCGCTTCAGGATCTCGGTCTGCCGGCTGGTCAGGGACGTGTCCAGGGATCGGGATCCCTCAGCTTGGATCTCGTGGAGAAACTCCTGGGCCAGATAGCCGGAGATCTTGGGGCTGAAGAAATATCCTCCATTATGGACCTCTTCTATGGCTTTGATTATGTCCTCGGCGGCCGACTCTTTCAGGATGTAAGCCCGGGCTCCGGCTCGGATCGCCCGCTCCACCACGATCTTCTCGTCGTACATGCTCAGCATGACCACCCTTACTTGGCCGTGGCGCCGGCTAAGCCTATCGATGGTCTCGATGCCGTCCAGCTCGGGCATCTCCATGTCCAGAACGAAGACGTCCACCGCCTTGTCCCGGGCTATCTCGATCACTTCTCTGCCGGTGGCCGCCTCCCCCACTATGGAGATGTTGTTGCTCATTCGAGTGATGACCGCCTTGATTCCGTCCCGTACGACCGCGTGGTCGTCCGCCAGTATGATTCGGATTTTTCTCGACGTCATGTCCTCTATCGTGCTCATGGATGATTTACTATACAGCAAAGCTGTCCCCTTTTACCATCATCTTTCGGAGCGTTGCTTCGGGCTGCTTCTCGATGACGGCACCAGCATAATTGCTTGCCTGCGGCCTCCTTCCCTCTGTACTCGTGACCCCGTTGCACCTGCGCCGGAACGGTCGGCGCCCAGAATCCCGATCCGGTACGGAGCTGTTGATCTGTCCGGCTCGGGCATACGAAAAATACCGTGAAAAATAACCTGTTCGGGCTATAGGTTGCGAAGGGCCGGCCTGATAGGATATGCCTGCATTGGAAATACAAGTTTACGGAGGTATCATGAAAGCTATTGTAGACGAGGACCTGTGCATCGGATCCGGAAATTGCGAGGATACCTGCCCCGTGGTGTTCAAAGTGGTGGACGGCATCTCCCGGGTGCAGGTGGATGTCGTGCCGGAGGCGGAGGAGAAGAACGCCAGAGCGGCGGCAGACGGCTGTCCCGCCGGGGCCATTAGCATAGAGTAGGAACAGCCTCCAGCGGTCAGCTCAGTCGCCGCCGCTGACTAGACGGATCTTTTCAGATCGTCCCTCTGGCTGCACGGGAGACTTCCCCACGGCAGGGGTTTTTCCCGATTTTATCGTTGCTGTGACAATTCCGTGACATCCTTCGGTTACCCTCAATGTGATATCATACAAAGTGGAGGCGATACATGTTGAATGCCCGTTGCGCCGCTAGGCGTGGCAGCCCTCAGATCCAAACCGCTCCGGAGTGCTGCACCGGCGCCAAAGTCCGGCCCCTGACAAGGCTGGCAGCGCTGTGAGCCCCCTGACTCCTGCTCTCCAAAGCGCGGATGTCCTGATCATCGAGGATGACCCGAAAATCCTGGAGCTGCTGACTCTGCACCTGGGAGATATCGGGCTCACCACCGAAACAGTATCTTCGGGGAATCGGGGGCTGAAGAGGGCGCTGGAATCGGAGCACCGGCTGGTCATCCTGGACCTGATGCTTCCCGGGCTGGACGGCTTCGAAATCTGCAAGAAAATCCGGGCGGAAAAAGAACACGTACCGATCCTGATGCTGACCGCCAAATCCGAAGAGCTGGATAAAGTGCTAGGCCTGGAGCTCGGCGCCGACGACTACATCACCAAGCCCTTCAGCATTCGCGAGCTGCTAGCTCGGGTAAAAGCGGTCCTGCGGCGCAGCGCTGCTTACGGTGAAAGCAGCGCCGGTCCCGCGGGTAGGCTCCTCGAACACGGCGAGCTGCGGATCGATTTGGAAAAACGAACCGTTACGGTAGAGGGAAGGAAAATCGAGCTGACCGCCAAGGAGTACGACCTGCTCGTGATGTTTGCCTCCAATCCCGGCCGAGCCTTCAGCCGCCAACAGCTGTTGGACTCGGTATGGGGTTATCAGTTCGAAGGATATCATCACACCGTCAACTCCCACATCAATCGTCTCCGCAGCAAGATCGAGAAGGATCCGGCGGAACCGCGGTATATCAAGACGGTTTGGGGATACGGCTATCGCTTCGCCGAAGCGGACAAGTTCTGACCATGGTGCCGTTTTTCAGCAGGTTCTCGGTAAAGGTTTCGACTCTTTTTCTCGCCCTGCTCCTGGTCATGGGCTCGGCCCAGGTGCTTGTAACGATGCGGATAACCGAGCGCAGGCAGGTTGAAATCGACCAGCTGGTGAACTGGGACCTGGCCAGTGACATGGTAGCGGAGATCGAGCCGGTGCTCCGCGGCGGCGGCCTGGGCAACGTTGGAGAGGTCATCCATTACATGATGGTCCTGAACCCGGCCATCGAGATCTATCTGCTCGACGGGCGGGGAACGATCCTGGCCTTTTTCGCCGAACCCGGGAAAGAGGTTGCCACGGAAAAGGTGGATCTGGAGCCGATTCGCCGCTTTATCGGCGGGGATGGGAAGGCTCCGATCTACGGGGATGACCCCCGTGCGGTTGGATCGAGCAAGCACTTCTCGGCAGCCCCGCTGACCCTGCCCGACGGCAGCAGGGGGTATCTGTACATCGTGCTGAAGAGTACATTGTACGACCAGGCCGCCGGCAGCCTGAAGGAGAAGTATCTTGCCTCGGCTCTGGTCCGGGCGCTGATACTCTCGGTCGCAACGGTTGGGATCGTCGGGCTGGTGCTGTTTGCTCTGCTGACCCGGCGCCTGCAACGGGTGGCCCGCTCCGTCGCCGAGTTCGAGCAGGGCAGGTACGATACGCGGCTGGCTGTTTCAGCCGGAGACGAGTTCGGGGAGCTGGCCCGGGCGTACAACCGCATGGCCGACACGATCGCGGCGAACCTCGAGCAGCTCAGGCAGACCGACAGCCTGCGCAGGGAGCTGATCGCCAATGTCTCCCACGACCTGCGCAGCCCCCTGACCTCCATCCAGGGCTACGTGGAAACCCTGCTGATGAAGCAGGAGGGGCTGAGCGGCTCTCAGATCCGCGAGTACCTGCAGATCGTGCACAGTGAGGCCACCAAGCTGAATGAGCTGGTCCACGAGCTGTTCGAGCTGTCCAAGTACGAGGCCCGGCAGATGGCGCCCAAGGTGGAGCGCTTTTCTCTGACGGAGCTGATCCAGGACGTGGTCATGAAATACCGAACGCCGGCGGAACAGCGGCAGGTTGCCCTGTCGGCCTTTCTGCCCGAGAGGCTGTGCTTCGTGCTGGCCGACATCAATATGATCGAAAGGGTTCTCTCCAACCTGATCGAAAACGCGCTGGCCCACACCCCCGCCGGCGGCAAGGTGACGGTGGAGCTTAGGGACAACGAGGGACGGGCCAGGGTGCGGGTGATCGACAGCGGTACGGGCATCAACAGGACAGACATTCCCTTCATCTTCGATCGCTTCTTCTCCAGCCGCCGGGAAGGGGCGAGCTCCGGGAGGGGCAGCGGGCTGGGCCTGGCGATCGCGCAGAAGATCGCCGAGCTCCACGGAAGCCGCATACAGGTCGAAAGCGAACCGGGCAGGGGAAGCGTCTTTTTCTTCGAGCTGCCCCTGGAAACGAGGTAGCGCTGCAGCTGCAGCCTGCAGCTGCAGCGGCCGCCGGGGTGCTCTACGGAGCCGGGATCGTGATCTCTCCGGCCGTTGGGGCGCTGCTGATGTCGGTCAGCACCGTGATCGTAGCCATAAACGCCAGGCTTTTGAAGCTGAAAAAGGAGGACGGAGAAGATGAAGGATAGGAAGAAGATGATGCCCATAGGACCGATGATGATCGAGCATCGACTGATCGAACGCATGATCAAAGTGATGCGTACGGAGCTGGACCGCTTCTTGCGGGAGAAGAAGGTCAATCCGGAGTTCATCATGAATTTCGTGGATTTCATGCGCACCTACGCGGACAGGTGTCACCACGGAAAAGAGGAGGACATACTGTTCCGGGAGCTGCGGAAAAAACAGCTGTCGAAGGAACACCGGGACACGATGGATCAGCTGTTCAAGGATCACCAGTGGGCCCGCCGGCAGACCAAGGACCTGGTCGAAGCCACGGAGAAATACGCGGCCGGGGATGAAGGCATGTTTCTAATCATCACGGGCCGTTTGCACGCCCTGACGGAGTTCTATCCCCAGCATATCGAAAAAGAGGACAAGCATTTCTTCCTGCCGGTGATGGCCTACTTCTCCCAGGAGCAGAAGGACGCCATGCTTCAGGAGGGATTCGAGTTCGATCAGAACTTGATCCACGAAAAGTACGAGCAGATCGTCGAGCAGTCGGAGCGCTTCGGCGGGGAGCAAAGTATAGGCGGGTTGCCGAATTCCCGGGAAGGGGGTACAAAAGGGTCGGAGGCAGGGCAGAACAAGCGATGAAACAGTACCTGGATCTGATGCGCAGCGTGTTGGAGAAAGGAACGGAGCGCAAAGATCGAACCGGCGGGGTTTCCCCTGCCTGACCGCCAAGAAGCTCCACCTCTATCTCAACCCACCTGGAGCAGGCTCGGCTGCAGTTGACCCGGGAACCCCGCCCTCTGCCCAGGATGCGCCTCAATCCGGAGGTCAAGGATCTGTTCGCCTTCCGCTATGAGGATTTCACGCTGGAGGGCTACGATCCCCATCCCCACATCCCCGGGAACATTGCGGTCTAGGGGGGAATTGCTGAATACGGCCTAGCGGCCGTGGCAGTACTTGTACTTCTTACCGCTGCCGCAGGGGCAGGGATCGTTGCGGCCTACCTTGGGCACGTTGCGTTTGACCTGGGTCTGGCTGGGCCTGGCTTCCGCTCGTTCCCCGGCGGAAGCGGAGCGGGCGCTCTGGCGGGTCAGCACAGAGGTCGGGGCGCCCGGCCTTGGGGCGCCCGCTGCACGCCCTCCTGCCGTTGAGCCGGCGGCTGCCGGAGCGGCAACACCCGCGGCGCCGAACTGTCCGAGCAGGGTATGGCGGGCATCCCCCAGGTCCCGCCGGCGGCGTTCCTGGGGCTCCACCGCGCGGATGCGCACCTGGAAGATCTTGCGGGCGATGGCCTGGCGGATATCGGCCAGCATCGAGTCGAAGATCTGAAATCCCTCCAGTTTGTACTCCAGCAGAGGATTCTTCTGCCCGTAGGCCCTGAGGTACACCGCCTCCCGCAGAGCTTCCAGGCTCTCGAGGTGGTCCTGCCAGCGGGTATCGATGTTGCGCAGATACTCGAAGCGGATGAACAGGTTCAGATTCTCCTGCCCCACCTCTTCGATCTTCTCTTTCAAATCGTCCTCGAACTCTTTGAGGACCTGGGCTTTGATCTGCTCGGCCCCAGCTCCCTGGAGGGACTCCACCCCCTCCCGGGGGGTGTAGAAGAGGGTGTCCTTCAGGCGGGTGAGAATCGTGGCCAGGCGCTGATCGTCGCCACCCCGCGTCTGCCGGAATTCATCCATCAGGCCATCCAGGATATCCTCGGCAGCGGCCAGCACCCGCTTTTCCAGATGATCGTCCGCCAGGATCTCATCCCTGCGGGCATACATGAATTTCCTCTGCTCGTTGAGCACGTCGTCGTACTCCAGCAGGTGCTTGCGGATCTCGAAGTTCCTATCCTCCACCCGTTTCTGAGCCCGCTCGATTGCCTTGTTGACCCAGGGATGGTGGATCGGCTCTCCGTCCTGCATGCCCATCCGGCCCATCAGGCCCTTCAGATTCTCGCCGCCGAACAGCCGCATCAGGTCGTCGTCCAGGGAGATGAAGAAACGGGAAGAACCCGGGTCCCCCTGGCGGCCGGAACGTCCCCGCAGCTGGTTGTCGATGCGGCGGGCATCGTGGCGTTCGGTGCCGAGCACGTGCAGACCCCCGGCGGCTTTGACCTGCTCGTATTCCTGAACCCAGGCTTTCATCTCCTGGGCCAGGAGCTTCTGGTACTCCTCCCCGTTTCCCCCGCTGCCCAGCTTGCGGCTGGCCCGGTGCTCTGGATTTCCTCCCAGCTTGATGTCGGTGCCGCGGCCGGCCATATTGGTGGCGATGGTCACCGCCCCCTTGGCCCCGGCTTCGGCGATGATCACAGCCTCCCGGGCGTGGTTCTTGGCGTTCAACACCTCGTGGCGTATGCCCATCTTGGTCAGCAGGCGCGCCAGCTTTTCGGATTTTTCGATAGAGATCGTACCCACCAGTATCGGCTGGTCCTTCTTGTTCAGCTCGGCAATCTCCTGACATATAGCGGTGAGCTTCTGGTCTTCGTTCAGATAGATTTCATCGTCGTTGTCCGCCCGGATGATAGGGCGGTTCGTCGGGACGACCACGACGTCGAGGTTGTAGATCTTGGTGAACTCCGTGGCCTCGGTATCGGCGGTCCCGGTCATTCCCGAGAGTTTGTCGTACATCCGGAAGTAGTTCTGAAAGGTGATGGTCGCCAGGGTCCGGTTCCTCTGGGCCACTTTGATCCCTTCCTTGGCCTCGATAGCCTGGTGCAGTCCCTCGGAGTAGCGCCGCCCGTGGAGAATGCGGCCGGTGAACTCGTCGACGATCTCCACCTTGCCTTCCTGGACCACGTAGTCCACATCCCGGTTGAACAGGCGCTTGGCCCGCAGGGCCTGGGTGCAGTAGTGGATAAACTCGAAGTTGTTCGATTCGAACAAGGATCCGCGAATCAGATTTCGCCGTTTGAGCTGTTCCTCGATTGCGTTCATCCCCCGGTCGGTGAAGGATATCCGCTTGCTCTTCTCTTCGATCTTGAAGTCCCCGTCGGCCTCGACCTTCTCGACCTGAAAGGGGGAAAGCTCGTCGTTGTACTTGCCGGTCTGCGGGTCCTTGCTGCACTCGGTCAGCGAATCGACGATTTTGTTCGCCTCGTAGTAGTTGGCCGTGTCGTCCTCAGCTGCCCCCGATATAATCAGCGGGGTACGGGCTTCATCGATAAGGATCGAGTCGATCTCGTCCACGATGCAGTAGTTGTGTCCCCGCTGAACCCGGGACCCTGAGTCCCAGCGCATGTTGTCCCTCAGGTAGTCGAAGCCGAACTCATTGTTGGTCCCATAGGTGATGTCCTGACGATAGGCGGCCTTGCGCCTCTCATTGTCCATCTGAGCGAGCACGACCCCTACGCTGATTCCCAGGAGGCTGTAGACCCTGCCCATCCAGTTGGCATCCCGCTCGGCCAGGTAGTCATTCACGGTAACCACGTGCACTCCCTTGCCGGGCAGGGCGTTGAGGTAGGCGGCGGTGACGCTGGAGAGGGTCTTGCCCTCGCCGGTTTTCATCTCCATAATCTTGCCCTGGTGAAGCACGATACCGCCCATCAGCTGAACGTCGAAGATCCGCTCTCCAAGTATCCGCCGGGCTGCCTCACGGACCAGAGCGAAGGTTTCCGGCAGCAGATCGTCCAGTGACTCTCCCTGTTCGAGTCGCTGCCGGTACTCCGCGGTTTTCTCTTGGAACTGATCATCCTTCAGAGCCAGCATCGCGGTTTCGAGCTCGTTGATCCGGCGCACCCGGGGTGCGAGGACCTTGATATCCCGCTCCCGCTGAGACCCCAGGATCTTGGTGAGTATGTTTTCTGCCATAATAGCAATGTAGCTCCAAGGCCCGCCTGCGGTCAAGGATCGTTGATTGACAGTCGCAGGCAGTGGAGTGTATAGTCGGGGGGAATCGATATCCCGTCAGTCAATGAAAAGTCCAATAGGTTTTCTTCCAGCCGCGCTTATCACCCTTTTTCTGTTCGCCTCCTGTGTTCCCAAGGAACTGGAGGAGCTGACCCGGGAGGAGCTGTTCAGCCTCCAGATCGGCAAGATGGACAACCAGATCGATCTGTTTCAAATAGGCGGTGTGATGGCCGGCGAAAAAAACAGGATCTACATGCGCGACGGCCTGTTCTACCTGGCCAACGGCAGCTCCGCCAAGATCATGGAGCTGTCCTCCTACGGGGATCTGATATTCCTGCTCTACAATCCGGATGAGAATCCTCCCCCCACCTCCTTCAAGACTGAAGATTCCGCGCAGCGCCCGGAGGCGGAGCAGGCGGCGGAGCAGGCGGCGGAGCAGGCCAGCACCCGGCTCGCGGTGGCCTATCCGCTGCGGCGGATCGGAGAACTGGCCGTAGATGGGCGGAAGCAACTGTACGTCGAGGATTCGGTCAGTGAAGAACGGCAGGTTCGGGATAAGGAGCTGAATGTGCTCCTGGATCGGGTGATCCTTCGTTTCGATCGCTACGGAGAGCTGGTGGATTTTATCGGCCAGGAGGGGGTCGGGGGAACACCCTTTCCCTACGTCGACAGTCTGTACATCACGGATCTGGACGAGCTGGTGGTGATCTGCCGGACCCCAAGGTACTGGCACGTGTATTGGTACTCTGCCGAGGGGATGCTCCTCTATCAGGTCGATATCGACCAGGATCACCTGCCGCTGTACGAGAGCGAGTCGGTTTCCACCCTGGGTCGGATCGTACCGGATCGAAGCGATCCGCTGCTGTATCTGATGATCTACGCCTATCACGGTTCAACCGCTGAGGCGGCAGCGGACAGCTACGAAACGAGGATCTATTCCTTGAGTCTCCTCAGCGGAAGGTACGAAGGGTATATCGAGGTGCCCCAAAACGGCGTGCGCATCGAAAAGATCGGCACCCAGGAGGTCGAGGTGCCGGCTCCCTCCTTCGAGCTGCTCGGTGTGAGCTCCGGGGACGTCTTCTTTCTGCTGCGAAGAGAAGAGGCGAATCTGTTCCAGCTTCTTGTCCTCGACGCGAAGGGCGGCGAGGTGGCCCGTCGTTCCATCGTAATGGAGGACTCGGAGCTGTTCTACAAGGAGGTGAAGCTTTCCCCCGACGGGATCATCTACGCCCTGCTCGGGGAAGAATACCAGGCCCAAATAGTATGGTGGCGCAGCGACCGGCTGCTGCGGGAGGGAGAACGTGAAGGTAGTTGATACCCACCGCATGTCCCGGATAGACGGGGAAGCGCAAGAGCGTTTCGGCATTCCTGAGATGGTGCTCATGGAAGATGCCTCCTACGGGATCTTCCTGCTGATGCGGGAGAGAATCTGGAGCGGCAGGGTTCCCGGGGGACCGGTGGTGTTTCTGGCCGGAAAGGGCAACAACGGCGGGGACGCCCTGGCCGTAGCCCGGCACTGCTATTATTCCGGGATGAGGAATCTTTTCGTGATCCTCGGTGCGGGCGAACCCAAGGCTGAAAGCCCGGCCGGGGTGCATCTGAAGATCCTCAGATCCCTGGGGTTGGAGATTGTGGACTACTGCGGCCAAGACAAGGGTGCAGCGGTGCGCAGGGCGCATACATTGCTGAGGCGCGCCGAGTGCCTGGTGGACGGCCTGCTGGGAACGGGCCTTGGCGGCGAGGTTCGCCCACCCATGAAGGATCTGATCCGGCGCTGCAATGACAGCGCCGCCTTCCGCATCGCCGTGGACATCCCCAGCGGGATCGGGGATGCCTACCGCCAGGGCTATACAGCATATCAGGCCGATTGTACCCTGACGGTGCAGCTGCCCAAGCTCTGTCTGTATCTGCCATTTACGCGGCGGTTCTGCGGGGATATCCACACCGTACCCGGGGTATTCCCTCCGCAGCTGATCGACCAGGAGGATATACCCGGCTACCTGATCGACGAGCCGATCAAACAGAGGCTTCTCGAGCCGCTGGACCCGGATACCCACAAGGGCAAGCGCGGGCATCTGGCGGTGTTCGCCGGTTGCGCCGGGACCACCGGTGCCGCCTGGCTCTGTGCCCACGCCGCCGCCCGCAGCAGGGCGGGACTGGTCAGCCTGTTCATGGACCGGGAGCTGTATGGGGCGAGCCTCCCCAGGTACGCCTCGGTCATGCTCCGTCCCTGGGATGGGCAGCCGCCTCAGATGGAAAGGTTCGACACGCTGCTGGTCGGACCGGGCTGGGGGGTAACCGAGCAGCGGGAACAGATCCTCGCGGCTCTGTTGGAAACGGGACTTCCCGGGGTTCTGGATGCCGACGGGATCAGCCTGCTGGCCCGAATGCGTCGTAGGGCTTCCTCGAAGCTCGGGGGGAAATGGATCCTCACGCCCCACCCGGGGGAGTTCGCCCGGTTTCTCGGCCTGAAGACTGCCGAAGTGCTCACCGACCCCCTGCTGCATCTGCTGCGCGCCAGTGCCGAACTGGAAGCCGTGATAGTGCTCAAAGGCCACTGCAGCTTCGTTGCCGGTCCCCAAGGACGGTACGGCGTCCTCGACGGGATGAACCCGGCCATGGCCACCGGCGGCAGCGGAGACGTGCTGGCGGGGATGTGCGCCGGCCTGCTCACCTCCGGCTGCGAACCCGAAGACGCCGCTGTCCTGGCCGTAGCGCTGCACGGACAGATCGGCAGGCGACTGTATCAGGACAGAGGCTACTTCCTGGCCGAGGATATGGTGGAAGCGGTATCCTCGGTCTGTATATGAATGCGGGAACAGAAGCGGAGTATGAGCCCGGGCAAGGATAAAAAGAGGGAACGATCGGATCCCTTCAGGGACGAACAGCCCGCAGGATACCACTACAGCCGGAAGGACAGACTCTCCATGGCTACCGCCGCCCGCATCCGCGACTCTGGCGGCGGCATCTTCCGCAGGAATCGAACCCTCCTGATCATCCTGTTGGATCTGGTCGTCGTCCTGATCCTGGGCGTTTTTCTGGTGCGTTTTCTCTACGCCAGGGTCAACCGCGCCGACCTGGAGGGGTACAGTGTGGTGCTGAGGGGCGTGCGCACAGAAGAGGTGGTACTCGCCACCCTTGCGATCACCAACACTTCAGCCGCCTCTACCGGGCAGCAGAGCGTCTTCGCCCGCTTCTCCCTGGAGAGAAATCCCGATGAAGAGGATTCGATATATACTTCAGGTGTGGCTCCCCCGGCCGGGGGAGGGGAGAGGATTCTGCGGGCTGCCATACCCGTGTCCGCCTCTTCGGCCTCTTCCGAGGTGCTGTATGCGGAGGTCCGGATCGGGGATACCCGCAGGCGCCTGTCTGCCGGTCTGTAGCCCCGAGGCGTGAGGGGGTGCGGCGCAGCGGCGCCGGTGATTTGACAGTTCTTCGGGATTTGGATATTTTACGTTAAGGAGGAAATTGCCATGCTGCAGTTCTATTTTCTGTCGATCTTCACCAACATACTGGCCGGCCTGACCCTAACGTCTGATTATCTTGCCGAGAAATTCGAGGCTTTTCTTCCATTCAAGGAACTATTTTCCAAGAAAAACGTGAAAACCACGATCGGGATTGCCGCCTTTGTCGTTGGTTTCCTGAAACTGTTGATCCGCTCCAATCCCGCAGATGTACCCGTTGTCGGTGACCTTCTCCCGGCCCTGGCCGGGTTGGCCATGGGTGCGGGCCTGATCCTGGGGATCTTCAGGGAGCGGACCAAGGTTTCGGCGGAAACCGTGGATAATCTCGAGAAAACCGTGATGACCTATCGGGTTCCTCTGGGGATCGCCGGTTTGGTCATCAGCGCCCTGCACTTCCTGGTACCGGGAGCTCTGTTCCTGTAGATCCTCTGAGGTTCGCGCTCCAGGCTGGGGGCTGAGCCGCTCCAGCAGCGGCGAGTATACCCTATCCCTCCGCCTGTTCCTGCCCCGCCTTTGAAGCGGTCATCACCTGCTCGGCTACCTTGCCGGTGATCGGGCTGTAGTGGCTGAACTCGATCTCGAAGCTGGCCGTTCCGGAGGTGATCGAACGCAGGTCGATCGAGTAGCGCAGCAGCTCCGACTGGGGCACCTCTGCCTTCACCTCCTGGATTCCTCCACCCACCGGCTCCTGTCCCAGGACCTTGCCCCGCCGGGAGCTCAGGTCAGACAGCACGTCTCCGAGATACTGGTTGTCTACAAAGACCGTGAGGTTCATTACCGGTTCCAGAAGCACCGGATCGGCCTTTTCCAGGGATGCCCGCAGCGCCCCTCGGGAGGCCAGTTTGAAGGCCAGTTCAGAGGAGTCGACAGGATGCATCTTGCCGTCGACCACCTTGGCCTCCAGATCGACCACCGGATAGCCGGCCAGGATGCCCGTTTCCATACCCTCTATCACGCCCTTTTCCACCCCCGGGATATATCCTTTGGAGATCCGACCGCCTACGATGGCATTCACGAATTTGAAGTGTTCTCCCCGTGGCAGGGGCTGGATCTCCAGGACCACCTTGGCGTACTGGCCGTGGCCGCCGGTCTGTTTCTTGTGCTGGTACTCCGCCCCGGAAGCCGCCCGGATGGTCTCCCGATAGGCCACCTTGGGAACCCGGGTCTCCATGTCGATCTTCGCCTGGCTCTTGATCTTGCCCATGATGATATCCAGGTGCAATTCCCCCATGCCCGAGATGACGGTTTCCTTGGTCTCGGTATTATAGTTCAGCTGGAAGGTCATATCCTCCTCGGCAGCCCGCTGCAGAAACTGATTGAGCTTGTCCTCATCCTTTTTGGCGCCGGCGTTGATGGCCACGGCGTGGACCGGCTGGGGAAGCCGGAGCGGCAGGTAGGCAAGATTCAGGTCGGTGCCGCAGAGGGTGTCATTGGTGGCGGCGCTGTCGACTTTGGTGAGAACGCCGATATCTCCGGCCGGGAGTGCGTCCGTCTCATCGAGCTTTTTCCCGATGCAGGTGTACACTTTGGAGATCTTTTCCTTCTTTTTTTCCCGGTTATTCACCAGCTCGCAGTCACCGGAGATAGAACCGGTGATGATCTTGACGTAGGAGAGCTTCCCGCTGAATTGTTCGACGCTGGTTTTAAAGACTAAGCAGGAGGGAGAGCCGTCGGAACTGATTTCCTGGAAGGCCTGTTCCCCCTCGGTTGTCTGAAGAGGCTCCTGCCGGCCCAGAGGTGCGGGGCAGAGATCCGCCACCGCGTCGATGAAGGTGAAGATCCCGCTGTTCAGCAGGGCGGCTCCGCAAAACACGGGAATCACCTTGCCGGCGGCCAGGGCCTTGGCCAGACCGGCGGCCATTTCCTCGTCGCTCAGGGTTTCACTTTCGAAATACTTTTCCATCAGGGCGTCGTCGCCTTCCGCGGCGGCCTCGATCAGAGTCTGGCGGTGCTGCTCTACCTCCGCAGCCAGATCTTGCGGAATCTCCGAAGCAGCCGGTTTTTTCTGCCCCTCCTGGGCCATGTAGGCCTTCCGATCGATCAGATTGACAACTCCCTGGAAGGCTGCCCCTGCCCCGATGGGGATGCTCAGGGGGACGAAATTCGCATTGAAGTTTTTCTTCAGGTCGTTCACGGTTTTGGCGAAGTCCGCGTGTTCCTTGTCCATCTTGTTGATGAATACCAAAGTCGGGGTGTTTCTCTGCTTCAAGCGGCGCCAGGTCTGTACGGTTCCGATCTGCACGCCCGCATCGGCGGCCACCAGCACCACCGCCGATTCGCTGACCCGGAGCGCGGAGATCACCTCGCCGACAAAATCCCCCGATCCGGGGGTGTCAAGCAGATTGATCTTCTTACCCTTCCAGGGAATGTGGGCTAAAGCTGTGTGTATGGAAATGGTTCTGTTGATCTCTTCCTCCGAGTAGTCACTGACTGTTTTTCCGCTTTCAACGGACTCGGGCTTGGGGATCTGTCCCCCGAGGAAGAGGATCTGCTCGAAGAGGGTGGTTTTTCCGGTACTGCCGTGTCCGGTGATGGCAATATTTCGAATTTTATCGCTGCTCGTGCTCATATCTCGCGCTCCTTATACGATACTGTGCGGGAATGCCCCAATATAACGAAGAGTGGTGAACTTTGTCAACGCGCACCCCGCCCGCCGGACCGCTTCCGCTCTCATCCGCCTCACTCTGCAGTGTCACACCGCGGGCTTTCAGCCGGGGTTGAATGTCAGAATGTTCTTGTCGAACATCCCCTGAAACAGGCCGATTGTGTGATCGCCGTTTTTCTGAAATTACTAACCCGGGGCTTTCCGGGCAAGGGCCGGGTTCGCCGATGCTGTTACTCGCTGAATCCGGCCCGGGGGGCGAAATGGCTGAACTCCATGGTGAAGGTCGCCCGGCCCTGAGTCGCGCTGCGCAGAGAGGTGGAGTAGCCGAACATCGTGGCCAGGGGAACGTGAGCGTGGATACTTTCCACTTTGGTCTTGCTGTCGATCTGTACGATATCCGCCTTGCGGGTGGTCAGGTTTCCCAGCACCTCCCCCAGGTACTCCTTGGGCACCAGGATATCCACCTTCATGATCGGCTCCAGCAGCTGCGGATCAGCCTTGCGGCAGGCCTCGTCGAAGCCCAGGGCGGCGGCCGCCTCGAAGGCCAGCGGGGTCGAGCTGTTTTCGTTGTACAGACCGCCGACCAGGGATACCCCGATGTCTATAACCGGGTAGCCGTAGACGATCCCCGAAGAGAAAGCTCCGGTTATCCCCCGCCGAACCGCGTCGATCAGTTCCTGGGGCAGAGTGTCCGCCGTCACCTCGCTTTCGAAGCGATTTCCCGCGCCCCGCTCCAGACGCCTGACCTTCAGGGTGATATCGGCGCTGTTCTCCTTACCGCCGATCAGCTTGTGATATTTCTCCCGGTGAGTCGCTTCTCTTCCTATCGATTCCCTGTACGAAACCTGGGGATTGCCCACCTTGGCCTGCACCTTGAAGTCGTCGATGACCCGGGTCATGAGAACCTCCAGGTGCAGCTCCCCCATTCCCGAGATGATCAGCTGCCCGGTGTCCTCGTCGTCCCGAACCGTGAAGGTGGGGTCCTCCTTCTCCAGCAGGTGCAGCGCCGCCTCGAGCTTGCTTCGTTCCGAAAGGGTCCTGGGTTCTACAGCCACGGATATCACCGGGACCGGAAAGCTCATGGGTTCCAGGATAATGGGGAATTGCTCGTTCCCGATGGTATCCCCGGTTTGAGCCAGCTTCAGCCCGACCACCACGGCCACGTCTCCGGCGTAGATCTCCTGAAGCTGCTCGGAGCGGTTGGCGTGCATGCGCAGCAGGCGGTTGATTCGCTCCCGTTTCCTCTTGTCGATGTTGTAGACCGCCGTGCCGCTGCGCAGATGACCGGAGTACATGCGGATGTAGCTCAAGGGGCCCGCCTCCCGGTCCGTCTGAATCTTGTACACCAGGGCCAGGGGGGGCGCATCCCGTCGCAACTCGACGGTGACCTCATCCAGCCTCTTAGCATGGATCCCCGTCGGCGGAGGTACCTCGTTGGGAGCGGGCAGGAAATCCACGATCGCGTTGAGCAGGGGCTGTACCCCGACGTTTCTCAACGAAGCCCCGCACAGCACCGGCACGAAGGTCCGATCCAGGGTCCCTTTGCGGACCGCGCTGCGGATCAGGGATTCGGGGATTGGTTGTTCCTCCAGAAACATCTCGGTAAGCTTGGTGGAAAGCTGCTCGTCCTGGATATTGGAAAGCTGATCCAGCATCTGCTGCCGGTGTTCCCTGGCCTCGGCAAGACGGGACGGATCGATCTCATCGATGAGCATGGTTGCACCGAAGTCGTTCTGATCCCAGCGCAGCTCCTTCATGCCGATCAGGTCGATGGTCCCCTCGAGTTCCGACTCCGTGCCGATGGGCAGTGCCAGGATCAGCGGTTTGGCCTCGAGTTTCTGCTCCATCTCCTTCACGACACCGAAGAAATCCGCGCCGATGCGGTCGAGCTTGTTGATGTAGGCGATGCGGGGCACCCGATAGTGGTCGGCCTGGTGCCAGACGGTCTCCGACTGGGGCTCCACCCCGCCCACGGCGCAGAAGATCACCACAGCCCCGTCCAATACCCGGATCGAGCGTTCGACCTCGGCGGTAAAATCCACGTGGCCTGGGGTGTCGATGATGTTGATCTGCTTGTCCCTCCAGAAACAGGTGGTGACCGCCGCGGTGATGGTGATGCCCCGTTCCTGCTCCTGCACCATCCAGTCCATCGTGGCTTCCCCGTCGTCCACCTCACCGATGCGGTGGCTCTTGCCCGTGTAGAAGATGATCCTTTCGGTGGTTGTGGTTTTGCCCGCGTCGATGTGGGCGATGATCCCGATATTGCGAAGGTTCTCGAATTCTGACATTATGCTCCTCAGGCGGTCTTGGAGGACCCGTAGATCAAAATTTATAATCGATTCAACGAATTATGAAAAGGGCAGCCCGAGTGTTACCGATGCTCCCGATCCTGCTATTGGCGCTGCTCCCCGCCCCTACAGCGCATGCCGAGGATGCGGATCGCGCCGGGGTCCTTGCCTGGGTGAACAGTCTGCGCACCCAAAGGGGGCTGCCGCAGCTGGGCGTCGATCCGCTCCTGGAAGAGGCCGCGGCGGCCTATGCCGCCGATCTCGGGCGCAGGGGGGTGCTGTCCCACGTGGATGAACGAGGCCGTAGGGCCCTGGAGCGCGTTCACGCCGCCGGCGGCACAACGGTGCTGGTGGGGGAGATCCTGGGCAGCGGCGCTGCTCTGCGCTCGGTAACCGCGGCCTGGGAGGCGAGTACCGACCACCGGGAAATCGTATTGAATCCCCTCTGGACCCACTGCGGGCCGGCAGCCCTCCGCTACGGTACCACCGCCGTCTGGGTGGTTCTGTTTACCAGCCACCGCATTTGGCCGCTGGAGATCCTCCACTGTGCCGGAGGCTACCTGATCCGCGGACGTCTTGCCGCAGAAGGGGCAGAGGAGCCGGTTCTGCTTTCCGGCATCGAGCCGGTCGATCCCCTGCACTGGGATCCTTCGAGCGGGCAATTTTCTTTTTTTGTTCCCACGGATCGGGAGCGGATCTATCACCGCCTCGGCTACCGCTCGCCGGAGGGGGGAGTGATCGTGACCAACACCTTCTACCCGATTGCAGCCCTCACATACTCAAGCCCCGAATCCGATGCCCTCACATCCGATCGAGAAGAGGGGTGCCGATAAGCCGCATACCGTTGCCCAGTACCTGCCGGACCGCCCTTGCCAGGGTAATGCGGCTGACCACGAGGTCGGGATTCTCATTATGCAGAATCGGGTTGCGGTGGTAGTAGTGATTGAACGTCTGGGCCAACTCGAAGAGGGCGGCGGTCAGGAACGACGGGTTGAGATCCCCTGCAGACTGGACCACGGTTTCGGGGTAGCCAGCCATCTGTTTGACCATAAGCCACTCATCGGGCTGTTGGAGCAGTTCGGGCTGGACAGCAGCGCCTCGAAACTCGCCGGCGCGCTGTTCGAACTTCCGCAGGATGCTGGAGATACGGGCTCCGGTGTACTGCAGGTAGGGACCGGTGTTGCCGGAGAAGGACAGGGACTCCTTGGGATCGAAAATCATGTCCTTAAACGGCGAAGGCTGCAGGAGGTAGTAGTTGAGTGCCGCCAGAGTTACCTTTTCCGCAGTCTCCTGCAGATCATCCACTTCAAATTCCTGATCTTCCGCCTCTCCCCCCCGGATCTTTTCCTCGGCCAACGCTTCGAGATCCTCGATCAGATCATCCGCGTCGACCACGGTTCCTTCCCGGGATTTCATCTTGCCTTCCGGGAGATTGACCATTCCGTAGGCCAGGTGGTAGAGATTCCCGGCCCAATCATAGCCGAGCCGCTCGAGCACTTTGAACAGGACCTGGAAGTGATAGCGCTGCTCGTTGCCCACGACGTAGATCATCCTGTCGAACGGCCTGTCCTGGTAGCGCTGAACCGCGGTGCCCAGGTCCTGGGTCAGGTAAACCGAGGTTCCATCGCTGCGCAGCAGCACCTTCTTGTCAAGCTTCTCGGCGCTGAGGTCGATCCAGACCGAGCCGTCCTGCTCCCGATAGAACACGCCTTTTTCCAAACCCATATCCACGATCCTGCGGCCCAGCAGATAGGTTTCGCTTTCGCGGTAGATCTTGTCGAAGGTGACCCCCGTTTTTGCGTAGGTCTGCTCTATGCCGCCGATCGCCCAGCTGTTCATCCTCTCCCAGAGCTCCCGGACCTTCGGATCCCCCTCTTCCCAGGATTTGAGCATATCCTGAGCCAGCTTTTCGGCCTGCGGTTCTTCCTTGGCCCACTCGGCGAAGCGTACGTAGAAATCCCCTACCAGGTGATCGCCTTTTTGTCCCTGTTTCTCGGGGCTCGTCCCTTCGCCGAAACGCTGATAAGCCACCATCGACTTGCAGATGTGCACCCCGCGATCGTTTATCAGATTGACCTTGAAAACGTCGGCTCCCAGGGATTCCATGATCCGGGCAACGCTCATACCTATCGCGTCGTTTCGCAGGTGCCCCAGGTGAAGGGGCTTGTTGGTGTTGGGTGCGGAAAACTCGAGAATTATCCGCTGTCCGGCAAAATCTTCTCCCCGCCCGTATTGCTCGAGGCTTTTCATAATATCGGCGATCACCTCGGAGGTGACCGAAGTCCGGTCCAGGTGGACGTTCAGGTACGGTCCCTGGATCTCCACCCGCGCGGCCCCGGCAGCGCCCCGGCCGGATTTTTCGGCCAGCTGAGCGTTCGCTCGTTGCGCTACACGCCCGGCGATCTCGTCGGGAGGTCGCTTGAATATTTTTGCGAAGGGGAACATGGGAAAGGCCAGATCCCCCAGCTCAGGCCGGGGCGGATTCTCGATGATCACCGCATCCGCATCGATGGGCACTGCAGTTTCGTCCTCCAGGGCCCGCTGAATGATTCGTTTCCAGGTTCTTTTGTATCTAGTCATCTTCGAGTTCTCCAATACAGGCCAGCATATGGGCGAATGCCGATCCGTCCCTCCGGAAGGATGAAAGCTGAGGGGTGCAGGCTGTGCAGTTCCTGCAGACGCGGATCTCACCCACGCCGCAGCGGGCCAACAGCTCTACATTCGCGGCGGCCAGATCCAGAAAAAACGTTTCCTCCTGTTTCCGGATACTATTCGGTCCAAATCGGCCGGGAAACTCGAGGTAGCGATCCTCCTCGACCCGGTAGCAGTAACTACCGATCCCCGGACCGATGCTGGCCGCTATCTTTGCACTCCGGCTGCCGTACGTGCACGGTCTGAATGTCCACCGGACGGGCCCAGCGGAATCCGGGCTGCCCAGAGCTCTGTGCTCAGATCGAGTTCGAATGCCCCCATGGTCGCCGATCATTCAATCAGAGCTCTCCGACATAGTCAATCCGCTCGAGCCGCGCTCAGCCGGGAGTGCAGGTACAGCATCCGGCATTCGCTTGACAAAAGGCAGAAACGGTTCATCATGATGGTAGCGGCAAGGTCGAAGCAGCAGGTCAGAGCACGAGGCGAAGGGCACAAAACCATGAAGAGCGTGGAAATTACCGTTCTTGTCGAAGATACGGTACACCAGGCCAGGATGCGGGCCGAGCACGGGTTGTCCCTGCATATAAACGCTGGTGGCTACCGGATGCTCTTCGACACCGGCGCGTCGGCTCTGTTCCTGGGAAACGCCAAAAACCTCGGCCTCCATCTGAACGAGCTGGATACCCTGGTCTTGAGTCACAATCACTACGATCATACGGGAGGAGTGGAGTTCCTCATTGATCTGTACACCAGCGTACCGTCGATCTTCGCACACCCGAAGACCTTCAGTCAGTCGTACGCCCGGCCTAAAGCCGGCGACAAAGAACGCTGCGGCGCAGCGGCTGCCCGGACTATCGGTTTCCCCTATCCCCTGGGCCTGGCGGGGCTGCAGAAACGGGGCATCGAGCTCACGACGAACAGGGAACCTCTGGAAATCCACAAAAACATCTGGCTCAGCGGCGAGGTGCCCAGAAACTGCCCCTTCGAGGATGTGGGAAATAAGTTTTTTCTCGATCCGCAGCTGACCCAGGTAGATGATCTGATCGATGATCAGGCCCTGATCATCAAAGCCGATAGAGGTTTGATCGTGATCTCCGGTTGCTGCCACAGCGGACTCGTGAACACTTTAGAGGCCGTGGCTTCCCTGTTTCCAGGTACGCCCGTGTGGGCTGTGGTGGGGGGATTCCATCTGCTCGAAGCCGACGCCAAACACATCAAGCGGAGCGTCGAGTATTTAAAGAGCTTGAATCCCCAAGAGGTCATCGCCGGGCACTGCACCGGTTTCGATGCCCTGTGCAGCCTGCGGCGTGCGTTCGGAGAACGCTTCCGGCGTCTATCAGTGGGATCTCGATTCTCCCTCCCCCGGCGCTGAATATCTTCAGGTCTTCAATCCCAGGGACTGGGCTGTTTGGTAATTCTCGAGGATATCATTGATACTGATGCCGGCAAGGTGTTTCTCGATGAGTTCGTTGAACTCATTCCATACCGGTACCAGGGCGCAGTCAGCCTCCCGCGGGCAGGGGCCGGAGGAACCATTCGTGCAGGGAGTCGGATTGATAGACTCCCCCACCGCATCCAGAATCGCCTTGATTGTAATTTCCGAGAGCTTCCAGTTCAGTACGAAACCGCCCTTGGGGCCCCGGACGGATCGAATGACCCCCGCTTTTTTCAGTTTAAAGAAGATCTGTTCCAGGAACTCGGGTGACAGATCTTCTTCTTTCGAGATCTGACTGATCGAGATCGGGTGGTTTTGCTTCTGTGCCGCCAGGTTGAGTACCGCTCTTACACCGTATCGGCCTTTTGTTGTCAATCTCATGTGTGTATCCTCGTGCTCTTGGTTATTCTATTGCAGGGAATGTATATCCACCTAATGGTCTATCTTCGTAAATAACCGACTTAATCTGTAATGTATCATAACATCGACCGTGAAAAAATGCAAATACATTTCCCATCGGCTTCGGCCGATCCGTTCCTTATGAGCGCCCCCGAATAAGCGATCCCGACGCCCATGATCACGAGCAGGCAGCCGCAGCTGCGCAAGGGCGCAGCAGGTGCCAGAGCGCAAAAGGCGGCTGAGCGCAGCTCTTCTTGACCCTGCAGAATCTCCTCCTTATAATCCCCGTATCATGAAGGTACGGGTACGCTACGCTCCCTCGCCGACGGGATTCCAACACATCGGCGGAGTACGCACAGCTCTGTTCAACTACCTGTTCGCAAGGGCCAGGGGAGGGGAGCTCATCCTGCGCATCGAGGATACCGACAGGGAACGCTATCGACAGGATGCGCTGGAGGACATCTACAGCACCTTCGACTGGCTGGGCTTTCACTGGGACGAGGGACCGGACATCCAAGGCCCCCTGGGACCCTACGTCCAGTCCGAGAGGGTAGAGCTGTATCGTGAGCATGCCCGGCGGCTGGTGGAGGACGACCATGCCTATCCCTGCTACTGCAGCCTGGGGCGTCTGGAGGAGTTGAAAGCCGAACAGCGCCGGCAGGGCGATTCTTTTGGGTATGACCGCCGCTGCCGGGAGCTTTCACCCAGGCAGCGGGAGGCCTTCGAGCAGGAGGGGATCAAGCCGGTGATCCGCTTCAAGGTGCCTTTGGAGGGAACCACGGTGGCCGCCGACGAGCTGCTCGGTAGAATCGAAACCGACAACACCGAGATAAATCCGGATCCGGTTCTGCTGAAATCCGACGGGTTCCCCACATATCACCTGGCCAATGTCGTGGATGACCATCTGATGGAGATCTCTCATATAATGCGGGCCCAGGAGTGGCTGCCCTCCATGCCCCTGCATGTTCTGCTGTACCGGGCCTTCGGCTGGATTCCCCCACAGTATTGCCACCTGCCCATGGTCCTGGGTCCGGACGGGCAGAAGCTGTCGAAACGGCACGGGGCAACCCGGGTCGTGGAGTTCAAGGAGAAAGGCTACCTGCCCGAGGCGGTTCTCAACTACATAGCGCTTCTGGGCTGGAGCTTCGACGATTCCCGGGAGTTCTTCACCCTCAAGGAGCTGCAGCAGTTGTTCACCCTGGATCGCCTGAACAAGGCGCCGGCGGAATTCGACTACAAGAAGCTGGATTGGTTCAACGGCATGTACATCCGAAAGGCCGCCCCCGAGCGCCTGGCCGAGCTGCTCGAGCCCTATCTGCAGCAGCGCGGATGGATACCGGAAAAACCCTCTGAGCAGCAGCGCTGCCGTGTCGAGGCTCTGGTTCCCCTGGTTCAGGAGAGACTCACCGTGCTCTCCGACGTACTGGCCCTGGTGGGCTTCGTCTTCGAGGAAGTTCCGACTCCACCGGCGGAGGAGATGATCCCGAAGCGGCTGGACCGAAAAAAAGCGGCGGAGGTTTTGCGCAGCGCCTGCTCCCTGCTCGAGGATTTCGATGCGCAATCGGATGAGGAGAATGAACAGCGCTTCCGCCGGACCGCTGAGGATCTGGGCGTCAAGCTGGGGGATCTGCTCATGCCGGTGAGGGTGGCGCTGACCGGTAGTCGGGTTTCCCCGCCTCTGTTCGAGTCGATCCGGGTGGTGGGTGTCGGCAGAACGAAGCAACGATTGGAGAATGCACTTGGAAAGCTGGAAGGATCATAGATGAGCACTACCGTATCGATGGAAACCCTGGTCTCCCTCTGCAAACGCAGGGGATTTATCTATCAGTCGAGCGAGATCTACGGCGGCCTGGCCTCGGCCTGGGACTACGGTCCGATGGGGGTCGAGCTGAAGAACCGCGTCCAGAACTTCTGGTGGCGGGAGATGACCCAGCTTCACGACAACATCGTGGGGTTGGATGCTTCGATCCTCATGCATCCGAGGGTATGGGAAGCTTCGGGCCACGTAGAGAACTTCACCGATCCTCTGGTGGACTGCAAAAAGTGCAAGCAGCGCTTCCGGGCTGATCAGATCCCGGCGGAAAACATGCAGTCCCACAAGTGTCCTGAGTGCGGCGGAGAGCTTACCGACCCCAGGCAGTTCAATCTCATGTTCAAGACCCATATCGGACCTGTGGAGAGCGAGGGCTCCGTGGTGTACCTGCGCCCGGAAACAGCCCAGGGCATCTACGTCAACTTCAAGAACGTCGTACAGACCGCCCGCATGCGGATCCCCTTCGGGATCGCCCAGGTTGGCAAGGCCTTTCGCAATGAGATCACGACCAAGAACTTCATCTTCCGCACCTGCGAGTTCGAACAGATGGAGATGCAGTTCTTCATCCACCCGTCGGAGGACCAGATGTATTTCGATAAGTGGAAGCAGGCGCGCTTCGATTTCTATAAAAAGATGGGAATCCGGGAATCAAAACTGCGCTTCCACCAGCACGGCTCGGATGAGCTGGCCCACTACGCCAAAATCGCCTTCGACATCGAGTATGAGTTTCCCTTCGGCTGGAAGGAGCTGGAGGGGATCCACAACCGAACCGATTACGACCTGCGCCGCCACATGGAGTACTCCAAGAAGGACCTGACCTATCTGGATGATCTGCGCGGCGGGGAGCGCTACATTCCCTACGTGATCGAAACTTCCGCCGGCCTGACCCGGACCGTGCTCACCGTGCTTGCCGATGCCTACGACGAGGAGGAGGTGGAGGGAGAGAAGCGGGTGGTGATGCGCCTGCATCCGGAGCTGGCCCCGATCACGGTGGGGGTGTTTCCCCTGGTGAAGAAGGACGGGCTGGCCGAGCTGGCTAGGGAGATCGAAGGGGATCTGCGCCAGGAGTATGCGACCTTCTACGACCAGGGCGGCGCCATCGGACGGCGCTACCGCCGACAGGATGAGATCGGCACCCCCTTCGGTGTGACAATCGACTACCAGAGCAAGGAGGACCGCACCGTTACCCTGCGCTACCGGGACTCGATGGAGCAGGTCAGGGTGCCCATCCCCGAGCTGTCCGAGACGATCCGCCGGGCCGTGCGGGAGTACAGGAGGGAAGGGTGAAATCCGCGAAGCAACCCGGTAAGGATGCCGGCGTGAAACCCGGCGCATTCGCCACGCTGAAGGAGAGGGGCTTTGTCAGCCATTGCTCCGACGAGCAGGCTCTGGCTGATCTCCTGGACTCCGAGCAGGTCACCTTCTACATCGGCTTCGACCCCACAGCTCCAAGTCTTCACGTCGGGAACATGGTTCAGCTGTTCGCCATGGCCCACCTGCAGAGAGCCGGCCACCGCCCGATCGCCTTGATCGGAGGCGGCACCTGTCGTATAGGGGACCCTTCAGGCAAGACGGAGATGCGCAAGATCCTGCCGATCGAAACGATCAACGTCCACGGCGAGCACTTTCGCAACCAGATCTCCCGTTTCCTCGATTTCTCCGAGGGCAGGGGACTGATGCTCAACAATGCCGACTGGCTGGCGGAGTTGAACTACATCGAATTCCTGCGGGACATCGGCCGGCATTTTTCGGTGAATCGTATGCTCAGCTTCGAGACCTACAAGATGCGCCTGGACAAGGGGCTTAGCTTCATCGAGTTCAACTACCAGATCCTCCAGGCCTACGACTATCTGGTGCTGCACCAGTGCCACGGCTGCCGCCTGCAGATGGGCGGGGAAGATCAATGGGGCAATATCGTGGCCGGCATGGACCTGGTCCGCCGGGTGGAGGGATCCGAGTGCTTCGCCCTGACCACGCCTCTGATAACCCGGGCGGATGGCCAGAAGATGGGCAAGAGCGAGAAGGGCGCCCTGTTCCTGGATGCCGGGCGCATAAGTCCCTATGATTTCTACCAGTACTGGCTCAACGTGCCGGATGCGGATGTAGAGAAGCTGCTGGCGCTGTTCACCTTCCTGCCGATCGAGGAGGTGCGGGAGCTAGGCCGCCTGGAGGGCCGAGATATAAATACAGCCAAAGAGCGATTGGCTGTGGAGCTTACATCCATCGTCCACGGGTCCGAGGAAGCCGAAGGTGCGCGCACCGCTTCCAGGGCGGTGTTCTACGGAGAGGGATCTGGGCAGAAGGACGGCGTGTCTACGGCCACTTTGGGTCGCCGGGAGCTGGAAGCGGGGGTGAACATTGTAGACCTGCTGGTCCGTGCCGGACTTTGCAAATCCAAAGGGGAGGCCCGGCGGCTGATCAGCCAGGGGGGCGCCTACCTTGACGATCAGAACGTGGATTCGATCGAGTTCGTGCTCGACAGTTCCTTCGCCGAAAGAGATGAGATCCTGCTGCGGGCCGGGAAGAAACGCTACTTCCGATTCCTGATCGAGTAGGGGGGGGTATGGGCTTTGTCTACATCGCGGTGACTCTGGGTTTGGGTGCACTCCTGTATTGGGGACCCTTCGCGTTGCCCGCTCTGCCCGCCCTGGGCGCCCTGACCTATTCGGACTACATCTATGTGGCCTTCCTGCTCGTCCACCTGATCTACGGCCTGGTTCTGGTGAGTACCGCCTCCAGAGCGCGGAGATCGGCTGCGGTAACCTCCGGGATGTATCGCATTCCCGAGGTTCTGCTGGTCGTCTGCCTGCTGCTGTACCTGTTCGCCTACATCTACGCCCTGAACGCCAACATGGACTACATTCAGCGCTTTATCTCGAGCGGGGGAGCCGTACGGCTGGCCCTGGACACTCGGGCCGAGCGTCTGGCCGCCACCGTGAAATACGGTCCCCTCCTGCTCACCAATGTCTTTTTCTACCTGTTCTGGCGCCTTAAGCGGACCGCCCCGGAAACAACCGCGGAAGCGGTCCTGCCGGGAACCGCCCTGGTTCGCTGGGCCCTCCCGATCGTGCTGCTGTCCACGGTGCTTTCGGTGCTCTGCTTTCCCTCGTTACTGAGCCTGGAGGGTCTGGGCTTCCTGGCTTTTGCCGCCCTGGTGCCGCTGCTGCTCGTGTTTCAGGCCAATGCCCTGGGGTGGGCCGTGTTCTACGGAGTGAGCTTCGGCGTTCTGCAGACCATGCTGCTGAACTCCTGGCTGGGCACCTACAGCCTGGTCACGCTGCAGCTGGTGACCATCGTGTTTCTGTTCTTCTACGTGTTATTCCTCATC
Source organism: uncultured Spirochaetaceae bacterium (assembly GCA_964588355.1). Classification (GTDB taxonomy): domain Bacteria; phylum Spirochaetota; class Spirochaetia; order SZUA-6; family DRHE01; genus JAFGQJ01. The sequence goes on from CAZPPB010000013.1 coordinate 38,069, forward strand.
CCCGCTCTCTGGCTGTACAAGTATCTTCCCCGGATCGGCTTCCTGATCCTGCCTGCGGCCTGGGTGGGTTTCGAATTCCTTCGCTCCAGCGGTTTTTTCGGCTATCCGTGGAGCCTCTGGGGCGTTACCCAGTATCAATTCACCTCCCTGGTGCAGGTCGCGGCCCTGACCGGTGTTTGGGGCTTGAGTTTCATCGTCCTGCTTGTCAACTCCGGGATCGCCGCGGCCCTGGGGGGTCTGTTGGGAATCCGCTCTGCCGGCGGGCCCGGGACCCGCAGCGGCGAAGGGCCGGTAATACAGGGCGATCGCGGCCTGACCGCACTGTTGATCTCCTCCCTCGTGTTTCTGCTGTTCCTGGGCTTTGGCACTCTCAGCCTGGACAGACTGGAGAAGCAGCCGGTGGTCAAGCGTCCCCGCCTGGCTCTTGTTCAGCAGAACGCCGATCCCCGCAAGCACAACTACCGACGGACCTTCGATACCCTGGTCGATCTCACCGACCGGGCGGCGCAGCACGATCCGGACTTGATCGTCTGGTCGGAGACCGCCTTCGTCCCCAACATCAGCCGTTGGAGCCGGATGGAACCCGAGTCCAGTAGCTATGCCGCCCTGGTCAGGGATTTCCTGGACTATCAGGACGGCCTGGACCGCTGGCTGCTGACCGGAAACGACGACTACGAGCTGGTAGAGGACGAACAGGGGCAGGATCAGAGGCTGGACTACAACGCCGCCATCCTCTTCGATCCGGATGGAAACCGGGTACGAACCTACAGAAAGCTTCGCCTGGTTCCCTTCACCGAGTACTTCCCCTGGAAACAGCAGCTGCCCGGTGTCTATAGCTGGCTCAAGCAGCGGGATGTTTACCTCTGGGAACCGGGGCGGGAGCGGGTGGTATTCACCCATCCCCTGTTTCGATTCTCCACGCCGATCTGTTTCGAGGATGCCTTTCCGGGGGAGGTCCGCCTGTTCGTAGAGGAGGGGGCCGAGGTGATCGTGAACATCAGCAACGACTACTGGTCGCTGAGCGAGGTCGAGGGCAAGCAGCACGGGGTCAATTCTTTTTTCCGGGCCGTTGAGAACAGGGTTCCTCTGGTCAGGGCTTCCGCTTCGGGCCTCACCGGCTACGTGGACACAGCCGGACGTCTGGTCGCCACCGTGCCGTTCTACCAGGAGCAATATCTGATAGTGGACGTAGAGATCAAAGAGCCCACACGTACCGTTTATACCCGCTTCGGGGACTGGTTTCCCCAGCTGCTGCTCGGGGTGATTGCTGTGTTTCTGCTGCTTTCCGTTTTTCCGTCACTGCGCCGGGCTTTGTGATCCCGCCCAAACGCAGGGATATGGCGCAAACACTTGACACTTGAACCTAAATCTGTTAGTTTCTTGTAGGATTTGAAATTAGGAGGGACCATTCCTTGTCCAATAGTAGTACAGCCGCGAAAAGGCATAGACAAAACATTAAGCGCCGGAACCGCAACAGGATGGTAAAATCCGAGTTGCGCACCAACACGCGGAAGCTCCTGGAACTGGTGCAGAGCCGGTCCACAGAGGACGCCAGGATGCAATATGTGTCAGTAGCCAGCCTGCTGGATCGGGCGGTCAGCAAGGGTGTTCTGCACAAGAACACCGCTGCACGCAAAAAGCAAAGGCTGCACAGAGTGTTGGCGGGTACGGAGAAATAGTGAGGTAAGGGGTGGGTGCAGATAAGCTCACCAAAGCTGAGATCATCGAGCAGATTTTCCCGAAGGTTCGCGTAAGCAAAAAGAACATCCACAACATTCTGGATTTATTCTTCGCAGAGGTCAAAGGCGGCCTTCTCGAGGACAGGATCATAGAGCTGCGGGGTTTTGGCACTTTCGAGATAAAAACCCGAAAGGGAAGAAAAGCCAGGAACCCCAAAACCGGTGATACCGTACAGGTTGAGAACCACGGGGTGGCGGTATTTCGGCCCGGAAGAGAGCTGAAGCAGAGAGCCTGGTCCTTGAGGAAATAATCTTGAAGAGATCTCCAACTACCTCTCCCCCCGCTCGGGAGAACCCCCCGGGCAGTGTGATAGCCGCGATCGGCCTCGAACTGCTCCTGCTGGCAGGGGGGGCGCTGCTGTTCGCCCTGGCCTTTCCGAGTTTTTTATCCCAATGGGGCTGGTTCCCCCTGGCCTTTTTTTCCCTGATTCCGGTGTTCATCGTCGTTCACCGGGCCGGGTGGGTGCGCACGGTGCTGTATGGGGCGTTCTTCGGATTCGCCAGCTATGCCCTGTACAACTATTGGCTCGGTTCGTTTCATCCCCTGACTCTGATCATCGTACCGCCGATCTATTCCGTCTACTTCCTGGCGCTGTTCCCCCTTCTCAAGGCTGCGGATTCCCTCTTTCCCCGCTACGGTTTTCTCCTCCAGACGCTGATCTGGGTGGCTTACGAGTACGCCAAGATCCAGGGCTTCCTCGGCTATTCCTACGGGGTCATCGGTTTTTCCCAGTACCTCTTCCTTCCTCTGGCCCGGCTCAGCAGCGTAACCGGGGTCTGGGGAGTTTCCCTGATCGTCGTGTTTCCCTCGGCCTTGCTGGGAAATGCCCTGAAGAACGGATTGGGTGAGTTCGTTTCGTTTGTTCGGCGCATGCGCCTGCCTATTCTGCTCTACGCCGTCCTGTTCGCGGCCGTGACGATTTTCGGGCTTCTCAACAAGTCGGATCTGGCTTCCGCACCCCGATGGAAGGTTGCCCTGGTTCAGCAGAACGTGGATCCCTGGAAGGGGGGCAACAAGACCTACGCAAAGACCCTGGAAATTCTCACCCGTCTGAGCCGGCAGGCCCTCCAGGAGGATCCGTCGATCGATATCATCATCTGGTCGGAGACTTCCTTCGTTCCGGCGATCGACTGGCACGCCCGCTATCGGACCGATCGGGTGGCCTTCGCCCTGGTCAAAGAATTGCGGGAATTTCTGGCCCGACAGCCGGTGCCCTTCGTGGTCGGTAATGACGACGGCCAGCTGGCCAGGGACGAGCAGGGCAGGCACATCCGGGTGGATTACAACGCGGCCATCCTCTTCGATGGGGGTGAGATCGTCGAAACCTATCGGAAGCTGCACCTGGTCCCCTTCACCGAGAACTTTCCCTACAAGGAAAGTCTGCTCGGGATCTACCAGTGGCTCAAGGACGCGGACACCCATTTCTGGGAGGAAGGTACCGAGTACACGGTGTTCGAAGCCGGGGACGTGCGCTTCTCCACCCCGATCTGCTTCGAAGATACCTTCCCCTATCTGAACAGGGAGTTCATCCGCCAGGGTGCGCAGGTTTTGGTAAATTTGACGAACGACGCCTGGTCCAAAGCCGTGGCCTGCGAGATGCAGCACATGAGCATTGCCGCCTTCCGTGCCCTGGAGAACAAGAGGACCCTGCTACGTTCCACCAACGGGGGGATCACCTGCGCGATCGATCCGAACGGCCGGATCATCGCCATGCTCCCGCCCTTTACCGAGGACTATCTGATTGTCGAGGCGCCGGTATACACGGGCAATTCTACCTTGTACACCCGTTGGGGAGACTGGTTCGCCATCCTCGTGTCGACCCTGGCGCTGCTGGGATTGGCGGGGGGACTGCTGTACCGCCTGCTGCGCAGGCGACCGGGTCCTTGACAACGGGGTTGAAGAAAAGTAAGAATGTGATCATGAAATCCAGGAGCAAAATTCTTATTGTCGATGACGAGCCGATCAACCTCGAGTTCTTCGATGTGATGCTGAGCAAACTGGGTTTCAAGATCGAAATAGCCGCCAACGGTGAAGAGGCCCTGCAGAAGGTCGTCGAAACCGATCCGGATCTGATTCTCCTCGACAACATCATGCCCCGCCTGACCGGTTGGGAAGTCGCCAAGAAACTCAAGCAGGACAAGGAGTTCCGCAAGTATCGGCAGACCCCGATCATCATGTTCTCCGCCATGGACGACGTGAAGGACAAAGTCGAGGGTCTGGCACTCGGTGTGGACGACTACATCACCAAGCCATATCATTTTCCGGAAGTGCTGGCGCGCATCCGGGCGGTCCTGCGCAATCGAGAGCTTGCCAAACAGGTCGCCCGCCGGGAGAGAAGAATATCCCTGGTCGAGTCTCTGAACAACTCGCTGATCTTTTTCACCCAGCATATCAGGAAACCCATCACCGGTCTGATCGAGGCTGCGGAGAAACTCGACCCCTCCGAAGGCCAACAGGCGCAGGAGCTGGCGGCACTGGTGAGGCGAGAGGGAGCGGAGATACTGGCCACGCTCCAGGGCCTGGAGGACAAGATCGAGGAATTGCAGAACAAGGGAAACAAGTTGAAGAAGGGGGACCTTTCCCTCGGCGATCTGGAAGAGAAGCTGCAGAAGCATCTGCGCAACTGGAAAACAGGTACCACGAACGACGAGGCGGACACATGATCTCGGAAACCAAGAAGAAAGTACTTCAGCTGTTCAGCGAGGGACGCAAGAACTACAAGCTGATGAAGTTCGACGTTGCCAGGGATCTGTTCGCCAAGGCCCTGGCCGTGGACCCTGAGGACGGTCCCTCGAAAAGATACCTGGAGCGCTGCGAGATCTATATTGAAAACCCCCCTCCGGAGGACTGGGACGGGGTGTTTGTTATGACAAAAAAGATGTAGGTTCAGATGTCGAAAAACAACGAGCACAAGAGCATTGAAAAAATCACCACGACCCTGGGCAAGGAGACGAGCTTCAACGGAGTTCTGCGCTTTAAGGAATCCCTGAAGATCGACGGAACCTTCGAGGGAGAAATAGAATCGCCGGGCTTTCTTTTCATCGAGAACGGCGCTACGGTCAAAGCCAACATCAAGGTCGGATCCGTCGTGGTCGGCGGCGTGGTGCGGGGAAATATCGAGGCGAGTGAGCGGCTGGAGATGCTGACGACAGGCAAGGTCTTCGGAAATATACGCACGGCCAAGCTGAATATCGCCGACGGTGTCGTTTTCGAGGGCAAGTGCGAAATGATCAAAAATCCCGAGAAGCTGGATATCTTCTCCGCCCCGGTGGCCAATATTAAAAAGGCAACCCAGAGCATCTGATTTCCCCATGGAAGAACAACCCACCTCAATCATTCTCTCTGTAGGAACTGAGCTGACCGAGGGCAGTATCCTCAACACCCATTTCCGATTTCTGGCAGCGCAGCTCAAAGGCCTGGGGCTGCACATGCAGAGGTGCGTTCAGATACCGGATGATCTGCAGATTTTCCGTCAGGAGCTGGGCCGGGCGGTCGACTGCGCCGCGCTGGTGATCATTACCGGCGGATTGGGTCCAACCAGTGACGATCTGACCCGGGAGGTGGTAGCAGAGGTTTGTGAAGCCCCTCTTCGCTTCGATGAGGTGATCTGGGAGCAGCTGGTTGCCCGCTATGCGGACAGAGGTCGAAAGATCGCCCGGACCAATCGAAAGCAGGCCTTGATCCCGTCGGGATTCCGGGTACTGACCAACCTGGTCGGAACGGCTCCCGGATTTTCCGGCGCTGTGAAAACCTGCACGGTTATGGCCCTGCCGGGTCCTCCCGCCGAGCTGGAAGAGATGTTTCTGCGCGAGGCCGTCCCGCTCATCCGATCCCTCGGAACGACGGACCCCGCTACCTCCGAGCTCATCGCGACAGCCCTCATGATATCGGAATCGGTTCTGGAGCAGGCCCTGCAGGAAGCGAACGAAGGGGACTCAGGATTGTCGTGGAGCACCCGGGTGGCTCACGACCGGATCGTTTTCACCCTGCGGGGATCGCGGCAGCAGGACCGCAAGCGGGTGTTTTCAGATCTGGTCGGAAGATTCGGCCGGATCCGCATCCGTGAGGGGGATGTCCAACCGAGTGTCCTGCTGCACCGGGTCCTCGAGCAGAGGGGGGAGAGAATAGCCGTGGCTGAATCCTGCACCGGAGGCCTGGTGTCGAAGCTGCTCACCGACGTGCCGGGAAGCTCCCGGGTGTTCTGGGGAGCCCTGGTGACCTACTCGGACGAGTCCAAGACGAGGCTCCTGGGGGTCCCCGAGGAGGTTCTGAACAGCTCGGGCGCCGTATCCGCGGAGGCAGCTTCAGCCATGTCACAGGGAGTGCTGGAGCACACGCCGGCGCAAGCAGCTGTGGCCATAACGGGGATCGCCGGACCGGAGGGAGGCAGCGCCGAAAAACCTGTGGGAACCGTCTGGATTTCCGCACGCACCCGCCGAGGCGGGCACCTGTGCAGGGTTTTTCATTTTCACGGCAACCGGGATGCGATACGGCGGCGCAGCGCGGTTGCTGCGTTCGTATTGACCGAATGCGTACTGCTGGGAGTAGATGCCGAGCTTGAGTATTGACACTCCCGCCGGATATGGCTATATTTGTAGGGTATTCAGCGTTCCTTATTTACAATCTGAAAAGCTACTAGCCTTTCACTGTAAGGGCAATCCAATAGATATGCAATTGCATAACAAATGAGCTACCTCAAGGCGTGCGGGAATAATCAGTAACCGACTACCATGGATCCGGCTGACAATAGAGAGTACTGGATCTCGACCTTCGCTTGGAAATACATACTGGAGTGATACATGGCGATCATTCGTAAGAAAAAGAAAGACACTGAGATCGACGAAGCAACCACACCCGATCCCTCTATGATCGAGGCACCCTCTATGAGCGAGGCA
>CAZPPB010000014.1:0-42526 GCA_964588355.1 uncultured Spirochaetaceae bacterium
CCGCATCCGCCTGAAGCAGGGGTTCGCCCCCGGAGAATGTTACCCCGCCGCCGGATTCAACGTAGAAGGCCCGATCCTTGCGGATCTCATCCATGATGGTGTCCAGGGACATGCTCTGCCCCACGATCTTCCGGGCATCGGACAGGCATCTATCAACACAGGCCCCGCACAGCCTGCAGCTGCGGTGGTTGGTGATGAATCCGAACGGGGGAACCTCCCGCACTGCTCCCACGGGGCACACCTCCACGCAGCGGCGGCACGCCGTGCAGCGGTTCCTGTAGTACATGAGCTGAGGCTGCGGGCAGTGAGACTCCGGATTCTGGCACCATCTGCAGTGAAGATTGCATCCCTTGAAAAAAACCACGGTCCGGATTCCCGGCCCGTCCTCGGTGGCGTACCGCTCTATCTCGAAAACCGTTGCCTCAGCACCCCGGTTCTCCGATCCCTGTGCCATGCCCTCAGCCGCCGCTCTGCGGCCCGGTCCTCAAAGCACCGCCGTACTTGCCGCAGGTTTCACCGATTGTGAGTTTCGTGGGAATGATCACGCGCTGCTGCTCCCGCTGCGGCGGCCTCTGATCGAGTTTCGACATCATGATCTGGAAAGCACACCTGCACAGCTCGTCAACGTCCTGCCGCACGGTGGTGAGTCTGGTGGGGTACAGGCCGTACATTGGGATATCGTCGAATCCAATCAGAGATATGTCTTTGGGAATGGAGATATTCATGCTGTTCGCCTTGGCGAGGACACCGAAGGCCATCTGATCGTTGGCGCTGAAAATGGCGGAGGGCCACTCGGGCAGAGTGAGGAAGTATTCCAGAGCACTGATCCCGGATTCGAAGCGCAGGTCCCCCTGGTATACGAGCTCGGACCTGAACGGCAGATTGTGGCGCTCCAGCGTGTCCCGGTATCCGCGGAACCGATGCTCCGCGGATGTCCACCCATCGGGGCCCCCGATGAAGGCGATGTTCCGGTGGTTCAGCTGCAGCAGATACTCGGTTGCCTGGCACCCGCCCTTGTAGTTGTCACTGCTCACCTCCGATACGAGCCCTTCGCTGTAGTGGCGATCGATCAGTACGGTCTCCGTGGCTTTTGTTGCCTGCTCGATGGTAGGCAAGGATATCCCTTCACTGAAGATGATCCCGGCAATCTGGTTGTCCAGGAGATAGTCCAGAAAGATCCGTTCCTTCTCTTCGTTGTTCTCCGTGTCGCAAACGGTGAGGGGGATGCGCTGCTGCATTGCCAGGTGGCTGATCCTCCTCACTATAAGAGCGAAGAAGGGATTGAGAATGTCGAACACGAACAGAGCCAGTCCCCAGCGTGACTGGGAGCTGAGACGGGAGGCAAAGGGATTCGGCTTGTACCCGACCTCCTCCATCTTGCGGCGGATGCGGTCCCTGAGCGGCTTGGCAACCAGATCGGGGTTGTTCAACACCCGAGATACGGTTGCCGGTGAAGTTCCGCACAGTTTTGCGATCTCTGTGATGGTGTACCGAGCCATTCTGCTTCCCCGTGATCCGAAAACGTTTTCAAGCACATGAATGGTACCGCTGTTTCTTTGCCTTGTCAACCGAAGGGGGATAGTCTCTGAAATCGACTCCAAACCCGATTTTCCGTTTGATTCTCCTGTGAATTCGTGTTATGCTAACTCAGTAGTGTAACCGTTTTCAGAGCAGGGGGAAGCAGATGACAAAAAGAATCCAGGAACTTCGTGACGGCCTTCTCGATAACATACCCGGCATCTGTCCGGAACGCGCCGTGATCTTCACAAATTCGATGAAGAACAGCGAGGGACAACCCATTGTCAAGCGGCGAGCCCGATCGCTCTACGATGTTCTCGACGGCATGTCCATCTTTGTCCGGGATGGAGAGCTGATCGTCGGCAACCAGGCCAGTTCGGTTCGGGCTGCGCCGGTGTTCCCGGAGTACTCCACCGATTGGATCGTGAGTGAGTTCCGTGGGGAGCCGTACCACTTCGCTCAACGGCCGTGCGATCAATTCACCTACACCGAAGAGGCCAAGGCGCAGATCCTGGAGACTATCGACTACTGGCGCAACAAGACGCTTTTCGAAAGCGTCTGGAGTCAGCTGCCCGAACAGGCCCGAATCGCCTGGGAGATCAACGCCATAGACGACACGTGGTGTGCGGCCGCCGGCCTGGGGAATGTCCTCCCGGATCATGAATGGGTGCTCAAGGAGGGCCTGAACGGGGTCATCGCCCGGGCGCGGGGGCGCCTGGAAGAGCTGGACCTGACAGAGCCCGGCACGATCTCCCAGTACTGGTTCCTCCAGTCGGTTATCACCGCCAACGAAGCGGTAATCAACTTCGCAAGGCGCTTCGCCGACCGCCTTGCGGAGCTGGCCGAGCAGACCAGCGACGGCAAGCGCAAGCAGGAACTGCTCACCATGTCGGAGAACTGCCGCCAGGTGCCGGCCAACCCGGCCAAGAGCTTCTGGCAGGCGATCCAGACCGTCTGGTTCATCCAGCTCATACTCCAGATAGAGACCAACGGCCACGCCATCTCGCTCGGGCGCTTCGACCAGTATCTGTGGCCTTACTACAAGAACGACATCGATTCCGGGGTCATCACCCGTGAGTTCGCCATGGAGCTGGTGGAATCCTTCTTCATCAAGGCAAATGAGATCAACAAGCTGCGCTCCTGGCCGGACAGCGAGTATTTTCCCGGCTACCACCTGGCCGAGAACCTGGCGATCGGCGGGCAGACCGCCGATGGCAAGGATGCAGTGAACGAGCTCACCCACATAGTGCTGGACGCGACCGAGGAGATGGGGCTGACCAAGCCGTCGGTGTCGCTCAAGTGGTTCGAGGGCACCCCCGACGAGTTCATGCACCGCGTTCTGCAGGTAGTGCAGGCACACAAAGGCGGGCAGCCGGCGCTGTACAGCGATCCGAGCGTCATGCGCATCCTCGACAATATGGGCATCGCGAAGGAAGATCTCTACAGCTGGGCGCCGGTGGGCTGCATCGAAGCCACCATTCCCGGCAAGTGGGACTTCGCGGCCAAGGGCTCTTGGCTGAACCTGGCCAAGGTGTTCGAGATCACCCTCAACAACGGCACCGATCCGGCAAGCGGCGCGACCCTGCTTCCCGGCGACGGCAATCTGACCACCTTCACGAGCGGCGAACAGATCATGAAGGCGTACAAGCGGCAGCTGCGCTACTACATGGATCTTCAGGTCATCGTGGAGCACATCAGTGACGAGATGCACATCCTCCATGACCAGAATGCCTTCAGATCCTCCCTGGTGCACGACTGTATCGAACGGGGCAAGTCCCTCATCGAGGGAGGAGCCCGGTACACCGCAGACGGCGGTCCCACAGCCGGAGCCGTGTCCGTCGGAGATTCACTGGCCGCCATCCAGTATGTGCTCTTCGACAAGAAGCTGCTCACCCCGCAGCAGCTCATCCATGCCCTGCAGACGGACTTCGAGGATGAGAGCACATCTCCCACGGGCGCCCAGATCCGCCAGCTGCTCATCAACAAGGTACCCAAGTTCGGCAATGACGACGACTATGCGGACAGGTGGACGGTGGAGATCGATGATTTCCTCGGCTACACCTACAACAAGGAGCTGAAGAGCTCCCGCTACGGCAAGGGCCCGATCCCGGCCAGCTTCTCGCTGAGCCTGAGTTCGGTCACCGGCAACGTGGCCTTCGGCAAGTCTGTGGGGGCGCTTCCCGACGGCCGGAAGGCCGGCGCGCCGGTGAACAACGGCGTATCCCCGTCGAACGGCTCCGAGCAGCACGGCCCGACCGCGGTCATCAACTCCGAGGCCAAGCTGCCGAGCATCTGGTTCCAGAAAGGCTCGATTTTCAACATGCGCCTGTCCGCGGACGCCCTCACGAATGAGGAGGGGCGAAATCGCGTTCTCGCTCTGGTGAAAACCCACTTCAAGAACAACCAGTACCACATCCAGTTCAACGTTCTGGACAACGAAACACTCGTGGAAGCCCAGGAAAAACCGGAGGAGTACCGGGACCTCATGGTGCGAATCGCCGGGTACAGCGCCTTCTTTACCCCGCTCAACCGGGAGCTGCAGAACGACGTCATCGAACGCATGAAGTTTGACATGAAGAAGTGACGGCCAGGCGATCAGGCCGAGGCGACGAGCACCTCGATTCCGAATGATTCGAAACCTCGCCTGCTGCTGCCATCGATTCCCGCGTCGGTGATGAGCACATGAACCGCGGAGAGATTCCCGAGGGTCGCGAAGGATTTCCTGCCGATCTTCGACGAGTCGGCCAGCAGGTAGACCGTTCTGGCCGCCCGTATCATGGCCCGCTTCACCGGCAGATCGCTCAGGCCGGGGTACGTTAGTCCGGATTCCAGTGAAACCCCCGCGGCGGCCAGGAAGAGCTTGTCCACGAACACGTTCTCGAAGAGGGCCGCGGCATGCTCACCGGTCAGCGAGAGGGTGGGCGCCTTGAACTCCCCGCCGGTCACGTGAACCGTGAAAGAGGGCACCGATCCTAAAAGCAACGCTATGTTCAGCGCGTTGGTCACGACGTGCAGGCCCTGTCTGTCCAGCAGATTCCCGGCCAGCGACGTAACTGTGGAGCCGGAGTCCAGGATGAGCGTGTCGTAGTCGCCGACCAACTCCGCCGCTTTCCTGCCGATCAGCCGTTTCTGCTCGGCGTTTTCCCCGTGATGCAGGGTTTGCGAGCGCACAAGAGCGTCGATGCCCCGCAGGTAGGCACCTCCGTGGTCGCGGACCACCAGGGTCTGAGTCTCCAGCTTCTCCAGGTCGCTGCGGATCGTCGGTTCGGAAACGCCGAAGGTCTTGCTCAACTGGGAGACCCGCGCGCTTCCCTCTTCCCGGATCAGCTCGTAGATCTGCCGTCGGCGGTCTTCTGCCAGCATCGGCTGTTCCTAAGCGCTCACCAGGCGCTCTACATGCCTGCGCCAGGCCGTGTAGCCGTCCTGCGCCTGAATCCGGCCCGAGCCCGACCGGGCGGGTTCCCGCACCCGGTCGGCCAGGGCAAGGGAAGCGACCTCGTCGATGCCGCTGTACAGCCCCGCACCAATTCCGGCCAGGAGAGCCACCCCCAGCGCCGTGACGTCCGGAAAGGCGAAGGTGTGGACAGGCAGCCCCAGCGTGTCTGCCAGCCACTGCATCACGAACTCGTTCGCGCTTATCCCGCCGTCGGCCCTGATGGACCGGCAGCGGATCCCGGTCTCCTCTGCTATCGCATCCAGGATCGCCCGAATCTGATAGGGGATGCACTCCAGGGCAGCCCTGATCAGGTGAGCCTTGGAAGTGACAAAGGTCAAACCGACGACGGCCCCCTTCGCCCCCATCTTCCAAAACGGCGCGCCCAGTCCGGCGTGCCCCGGAACCATATATACCCCGCCGCTGTCCCCGACGCTGCTGGCAATCTCATCGAGGCTCGCCGGGTCGTCGAACAAACCCAGATCTCTCTGCAGCCAGTTCAGCACGGAGCCGGCACTGACCACGATCCCCTCCAACGCGTAATCTGTTCGACCGGGTATAGCGAAACCGATCGTGGTCATGGCGGACCGGGACAGCCTGGGCGCAGCGGCCCCTGCGTTGATGAGGATGGAGGAGCCGGTACCAAGCGTCGCCTTTGCTTCACCGGGCCGGAAGCAGCGTTCGCCGAACAGGGCGGCGTGGGAGTCTCCGATCATCCCGGTAATGGGAACGGGGTGAGCGAAGATCCCTTCGAAGGTGGATTCGGCAAACCGATGTGCAGACGGGTATACGCCGGGCAGGTGAAGCAAGGGCGCCCCGAGGATGCCGGCCAGCTCCTCATCCCAATCCAGGGTATGAATATTGAACAGCAATGTCCGCGACGCATTAGTCTGGTCGGTCGCGTGCTCCCGGCCTCCGGTCAAACGGTGGATAAGCCAGGTGTCGACTGTCCCGAAGTACGCGCCGCCGGCGTCATGGGAGGCGCGGACGGAAGGGACGCTGCGCAGCAGAGAGGTGAGCTTGGTGCCGGAAAAGTACGGATCAAGGATGAGCCCCGACCGCTGGCGGATCGCCGGCTCCGCCCCCGCCTCCTTCAGCTCAGCGCAGATGTCCACCGAACGTTTGCACTGCCAGACCACTGCGTCGTGAAGGGGGCCGTTGCCGTCCCAGAGCAGGAAGGTCTCCCGTTGATTGGCGATACCCGCGCAGGCGATCTCGGCGCGCCGTACCCGGGATTCGGACTCCAGCTTCTGCATACAGGCAGCCACCGAATCGATGACGCTGCGATAGATCCCCTCCGGGTCCTGTTCCGCCTTCCCGTCCGGGGTGTAGGTTGTGCGCAGGGCTGCCGATGCGCTTGCCGCCTGGCGGCCCTCCGCCGTAAAAACGATCGATTTGGTGCTGCTGGTACCCTGATCGATTGCCAGAATGTATCGTGCCACTTAGCCCTCCGAGAGAAGCGCGCTCATCACCTGCGACAGCCCGGATGCCGAGATTCCATAGTGACTCAGGATTTCATCCTGAGATCCGGTGACCGTGTATTCGTCCGGGATTGCGGCCACCCGATACCTCGGCGCCAGACCGGCCTCCAGCAGAACCCGCGCGCAGGCATCGCCCAGACCGCCGTGCTCGGAGTGCTCTTCCACGGCCACCACCGCGCCGACGGACCGGCCAAGCGCACAGACAAGCTCCGCATCCAGCGGTTTGACCGTGTGCATGCTCACCACCGCTACCGACGCCCCTGTCTGTGCCAGGGCTTCGGCCGCTGTAAGGGCTCGCCAAACGGTTTCCCCGGTGGCAATGAATGCACCGTCGCTTCCCTCGCGGATAATCCGTCCTTTCCCAAGAGAGAACGCTCCGCGATGGGGCAGATCGGGGAGGGGCTTCTTCCCAAAACGGATGTATACCGGCCGGCCGGCGGCCAGGGCCGCGCGCAGGGCCTCCCGGGTCTCCCAATTGTCCGCCGGCGCCACGACGGTGATGTTGTGGATCCCCCGCAGCGCGGCGAAGTCATGAAGTGAGTGATGGGTGGAGCCGAGCGCGCCGTAGCTCACCCCCGCGCTGATGCCGACCAGAACAACCGGGCGATCGGAGTAGCACACGTCGTGTTTGATCTGTTCGAGGCTGCGGGCTGCCAGAAAGCTGGCCGGAGAAACGGCGATCACCCTTCTGCCTCCGGCGGCCAGTCCCGCGGCCACGCCCACCAGATTCTGCTCGGCGATCCCCACCTCGACCATCCGCTCCGGCATCCGGGCGGCAAAGGCGGAGAGTCCGGCCGAACCGCGAGAGTCACTGGTAACCACCAGGAGCGACGGATCCGCCCCGGCCAGCTCCTCCGTGATCTCCGCGAACACCTCCAGGTTGGCCTTGCCGATTTCCCGAACCGTTTCGCCGCTCATGAAAGCACCTCCAGTTCCCGCATGGCCAGCTCATACTGTTCGCGGCTCGGCACCTTGTGGTGCCACTCCACCCGTCCCTCGATGAAGCTGATGCCCCTGCCCTTCACCGTATCCGCGATGAGCACACCCGGCTTGCCCTCGGCAAAGGGCAGCTCCCCGAGAGCCTGCACGAGCTTTGCGATGTCGTGCCCGTCTGTCCGGCGCACGGCCCACCCGAAGGCGGACCACTTGTCCTCCAGGGGCTCCGGATCGTTTACCCGGGCCGTGGCGCCGGTGATCTGCAGCCCGTTGCGGTCGACAACGGCTGTCAGGTTGTCGAGCTTGTAGTGGGCGGCGCTCATTGCCGCCTCCCAGTTGGAGCCCTCGCTCAGCTCACCGTCACCGAGCAGGCAGAACACCCGGGAGCTTCGCTTATCCAGTTTCGCAGCCAGGGCCAGGCCGACGGAGACGGACAGTCCGTGCCCCAGTCCCCCTGTGTTGTGCTCCACCCCCGGCACCTTCCGGGTGGGGTGGCCGATGAGCCGCGTCTGGAAGCGATTTCCTGTCCGGAGCTCCGAGCGATCGAAGAAGCCCAGATCCGCCAGCACGACGTACAGGGCTTCCACGCTGTGCCCCTTACTCTGGATGTACACATCCCGCTGCAGGGATTCCCAGTTCCCGGGGCGGATATCCATTATGGCATTGTAGAGCACGTTGATGATGTCTATACAGGAGAGGGATCCGCCGGTGTGGCCTGCACCGGCCTGATAGATGAAGGTGAGGATGTCTCGCCTGTAGGAAAGGGACTTGCGCTTCAGTTCATCGAGAGTCATGCAGGTAGGTCTCCCACTTCAGATACTTCGTAAACGCCTCGGCAAGCACCCCCGCGGTCCGGGAGCGGGTCATCACCACATGGTGCTCGTAGCCATTGGAGCAGATGTGGTGAAGCAGGTCCTGCAGCCGAGGCACCTCCACCACCGCGCGGGAACCGAACGTGTCCAGCGGATCGTCCGTGAAGGAACCCTCGCCGACATAGGCCCGGATGATTCCCGCGGTGTCGTCGGTGGACAGCCGGCCGAATGTCATCGGTCCTTCCGGCGCGCGGCCCTCCAGGACACCGACGGTGTTCTCCTCCCCGACCGTAGTGCCGAGGATAGGCGCAGTGCCTATGGCAGCCCGGCCGCCCATCAGGGACCTGGGCCAGTTTCCGCAGTGGAAGAAGACGCACTTGTCGTCCTCATCCGCATAGTTGTTGTTCCAGTCTACGATCCCGGCAGGGGACCCGGCGGCGTGCTGCATGGCGTACATCGTGAGCGCCCCCGTGATGTCTACTTCGCAGGCGCTCGGGAGCATCTCCTCACTGAGCATGCTCATGATCGTGCAGGGGTTCACGCCCAGGTTCTCCTGAATGGAGGTCCAGCACTGGAAGGCTATAGCGTCTACGGCGTTGCGCTCAGTCCAGTCGCGCAGTACCACGCCGAGCTTGGCCATGGTCACCATCGGCTCTCCGGCGGTGCGCCGCCCGGCGGATCGCCGCCCGGCGGTGCGCTCGGTTGAGGCATAGCCGTTTATTCTCTCTAGCTCGGCGGCAACCTTGGCATCCCCGTCGCCCAGCTTGTTCACGGCGGCAAAGATCTCCGAGAGATCGACGGTCGAGACCGAGATCCCGTGCCTTTCGAGTATCTTCTCGCTGAAACGCACGGTGTTGAACGCGCTTGGTCTGGCCCCGACCGCGCCCAGGCGCACACGGCGCATTCTGGAAACCACCCGACAGACGGCGAGAAATTGCAGCATGTCCCGGCGAAACGACTCCGATTTGACGGCCGCAACGTGCTTGCTCGTCAGAGAGAAGGGGATCCCGTACTGCCTGAGATTGTTGCACACGGAGATCTTTCCGCAGAAACCGTCCCGTCTGGACGCGGGGTCGAGTCGTGCGAGCTCATCTGGATACGCCTGCACCAGAACGGGACAGTTCAGCCCCGACATGCGGATCGTGTCGGCCACCCCCTTCTCGTCCCCGAAATTCGGCAGGACAACCAGGATTCCCTCAATCGCGGGGCCCTTGGCCCTGAACAGATCGGCACAGCGCCGGGCGTCGGCGAAGGTCTCGATCCCGCCGAGCTTTGTATCCGATTCAGACGCCATGACCGGATTGATCTCCAGCTCCGCAAAAAGAGCGGCCACGTCTTTTCGCGCTTCCGTCACCAGATGGTCGGGGAAGAAGTCTCGATTTCCGAAGATTACACCGATATTCTGCATGGGAACTCCTTTTGTTTGTTTTCGTTATTGATCATAAACGAAAATAAAACAAAGTGCAAGGGCGGCCGTTGACCTTGGCCGAACCGTTGCGGTACTCTCGAAAAAACCAAGCATACACGGATCGGGAGGCCGTACAATGCGCAAAGAGAAGGACGCCCACGGACACCCTGGGTGATCACCCGCGTTTCTTCTACATCGACGACCACGAGCTGTCGGTCTGGAGAAGCGGCGGCAGGACCATCGCGTTGATCAACCGCTGCTGCCGGTCCGACCGCAGCGCTACATTGCGGGGGTCATCCAATTCCCGGCCCGCTGCGATCCAGAAGATATCATTGCCAACCGCCTGGACCCCTGGCACGGCGTGCACTTCCACCCACACAGCTTCGCCCGGCTCAAGGTAATCGACAACGCGGATGACGTGCTGACGGTGCGCGTCGTGTTCCGGGCCTTCAAATCGATAGGGGTAGAGGTGGACTGCACCTTTCACTGCCCGGAGCCGAACACCATCGTCATGACGATCATCCAGGGAGAGGGCAAAGGCTCGGTGGTGGAAACCCACGCCACCCCGGTATGTCCCGGCTGGACCACGGTTACCGAGGCGACCCTGGCTTATTCCGGGCGTCCCGGGTTCATTCGGGCCCTCCGGTATGCCGACAGGGCGCGCCCTCAGATCGAGAAGCGCGCCAGGGGCCTGTGGGCCGAGGACCGGGCCTACGCAGAGAGGCGCTACTACCTGCGCCACCCGGAGCTGCTCCCCGAGATGGCGGGGCGATCCCCGGGCGGCGAGCCCGTAGGCAAACCCCATCCGCTTTAGGGGCGCTGCAGCCTGCCGCGGGGCCTTCTGACAGAAGCGGCGGGCATCCCGAACATTTGCATTATCCCGGATGGGCCTCTATACTTACCGGCAGAAGCGGGGTGGTAGAAGTAAGGGAGGAACGCAGTGAAACAGAAGGCCATCGCCAAACAACCGAACTCCAAAATGTGCTACGTCTGCGGGTTGAAAAATCCGAAGGGCCTGCAGGCTTCTTTCTACGAGCTGGAAAACGGTGAGGTGATCGGACAGTTCTGTGCCGGAGAGGACTACCAGGGGTACCCGGGATATCCGCCGGGTCTTCGAGGGAACCGCGGAGCTCAAGCTGCCGGACGGCACCGTAGCCGTGGAGGCCACCGGCAAGTACCTCAACCTGATCGGCGACACCCTGCCCAAGGATGAGCTGGAAGCCCAGGAATGGCGGGTCTACCCGACCGAGGATGATCCGCGGGAACTGGAAATCTAGCCGGAGGGTAGAGTCCATGAGCCAGGCGATGCGACCGAAAATCCAGATGCTCGATGATTCCACGATCCGGGAAGTGATCGAAGAAGCCCAGAGGATCCTCTTCGAGATCGGATTCTACCTCGAGAATCGGGAGGCCCTGGAGATCCTGCTGGATGCGGGTGCCCGTCTGGACGAAGCAGGCGGCCGGGTCTATCTGAGCCCGGAAATGGTGGATCAGGCCGTCAGAAACGCCCCGTCTACAGTTCAACTCTACGACACGGCGGGGCAACCGGCGGTGCAGCTGGGGGGCGATAACGTATGTTTCGACCCCGGATCCGCGGCTCTGAACATCCTGGATCCCGACACGAATGAAATCCGACCGGCCCGCACCGCGGACTTCGTAGCCTTCAGCAAAGTGGTGGAGCAATTGGAGCACATCAAGGCTCAGAGCACGGCTGTGATCTGCAGCGACGTTCCGCAGTCGATGGCCGACCACTACCGGCTGTACCTTGCGCTCAGGTACTGCAGCAAACCCGTGGTTACCGGCACCTTCGTAAAGCGATCCTTCTCCATCATGAAGGAGATGCTGGTGGCCGTGCGGGGCAGCGCCGAGAGGCTACGGCAAAAACCACTGGCCGTGTTCGACGCCTGCCCCTCCCCGCCGCTGAAGTGGAGCGACCTGACCTGCCAGAGCCTGATAGACGCAGCCCGCTCGGGCATCCCCTCGGAGTTCGTATCCATGCCCCTGACCGGAGCCACCGCCCCGATCACGCTGCTGGGAGCGATTGTGCAGCACGCCGCCGAGACCCTGGCCGGGTTGGTGATCAGCCAGTGCGTGCAGGCCGGCGCCCCGGTGATCTGGGGTGGTTCTCCCTCGGCATTCGATATGCGTCGGGGTACAACCCCCATGGGCTCGATCGACACCATGATGATCGATCTGGGCTACGCCGAGGTGGGGAAGCATCTGGGCCTGCCCACCCACGCCTACCTGGGCATGAGCGACGCCAAGCTCCTGGACGCCCAGAGCGGGCTGGAATCGGGGATGGGCACGCTGCTGGCCGGAATCAAGGGGATAAACATGATTTCCGGCGCGGGCATGCTGAACTTCGAATCCACCCAGAGCATTCAAAAGCTGATTATCGACAATGAGATCTGCGGAATGACCTATCGATTTCTGGATGGCATAGCCCGGAGGGACAGACCAATCGCTGCGGACCTGCTGGAGACCCTGGTTGCGGAGAAGCAGCTGCTGGACCACCCACATACCCTGAAATGGTTCAGAAGCGAGCACTACCTGCCCTCCCCTGTCATCGACCGCTCCAACTCAGAGGATTGGCAGAACCAGGGGAGACAGAGCATTGGGAAGCGGGCGGCGCAACGGGCGGACGCCCTGATCGCCAGCTATCCCGGCAGTGCCCTGGAGCCGGGCGTACAAAAAGAACTTGGCCGGATCATCAGGCGGGATATAAAAGATGGATTTTTGTTGCCCGACACTGTACAATGAATGTAGGAGAAAAAAGGTGCCCTATGGATAACAAGTTCTATGCCCACTTGAAAGCCTACGTCATCTCCCATCAGATCGGGGATGACCCCAACAAGACCCTTGCCAAAATCAAGGTCATCGCCAACACCAATCCGAGCCACTGGGACGGAAAGCTGCCCACCAAGGGTTTTCACCCGGACACGGATTTCTGCCACGTCGCGGAGGCCGGCAAAGACCGGCCGGTAGTGCCGTGGTGGTGGTACGGGAAAGAGAAGGAACCGGTACCGCCGGTGGTCAAGGATATCTACAATAAGCTGGCCTTCGATTTCGCCGTGATGTATCCCCAGGAAAACGCCTGGATCTACATCCTGGCCGAACCGAGCCGGGAAGAGATCGAGCTTCTCAGCCACCAGGATCACCTGAAGGCTTTCATCCTCATATCTCTCATCAACAAGAAGTTCCCCAAAGCCCAGAGGGAGCACAAGCGCCTGCGTCTGGGCACGGTAATGGGATCCAAGGATCTGAAGAGGATCTTTACCTTTGGCGCTTTTCGGGAAGAGGTGAAAGACTACAGATCGATTCCAAAAAACATACCCACCCTCAGCCGGGTGGTGCACTCCGCTTCCAACACTGCCAACTGGAACATCCGTCTGCCCGGAGACGGCCACGTGTACGGCTCTTTCCAGGAGATCGTGGGATAACCGGACATCCGACTTCCCCTCTCCCGCCGCAGAGGATCAGGGAATCAGGCCGTACAGCAACCCGGCCAGGGTGGACATCGCCACGACCAGGATCACGTAGGTAACCGTCTTCTTCCAGCCCAGCTCCCCGCCGATCACCAGGATCGAAGGCAGGGAGAGAGAAGGTCCGGCCAGCAACAGGGCCAGAGAGGGCCCCGGGCCCATGCCCGCACCGATCAGCCCCTGCATGATCGGCACTTCGGTCAGGGTGGCGAAGTACATCAGAGCTCCGGCAGCAGCGGCGACCAGGTTGGCCCTCAGGCTGTTGCCGCCGACCGCAGCGGCGATCCACGTTTCAGGGATCAGGGCACGGTGACCCGGACGGCCCAGAAGAAAGCCGGCCACCAGTACGCCGGCGAAGAGCAGCGGCAGGATCTGAACGGCAAAATCCCGGGTAGCCGTGACCCACTGCCCCAATTCCCGGCGCTGGAACCATCTCAACAGGCTGATCAGCAGCAGCACGGAAAAGGCGCCGACTATGACGTACCTCACGCGGTAGATGCCGTCCCAGATCGGCATCGCTGCGCCGGCGGGCGCCCAATTCAGGAAAACCAGGATCCCGATCATGGAAAGCAGAAAGAGTCCCTCCTGCCACAACGCTCGCCCGGCATCCGGATCAGAAACGGCGAACAGCTTCTCATCCGTCACGCGGGCGGCATCCTCCTTTCTGTAGACCAGCTGCATGAGAAGCCCAACCACGAAGGCGAAGAGAACCGCCCCGACCGCACGGGCTACACCCAGACGGAGCCCGAGTACCTTGGCCGTCAGAACGATTGCCATGATGTTTATGGCCGGGCCCGAGTACAGGAAGGACACAGCCGGACCGATGCCGGCGCCTTTTTTGTAGATCCCCTTGAAAATCGGCAGGACCGTGCACGAGCAGACCGCTAGAACCGAACCGGAAACCGAGGCGACCGAGTAGGACACCACCTTTTTCGCCGACGGGCCGAAGTAGCGGATCACCGCCTGCTGGTTGAGAAACACCATGATGGCCCCGGCGATGAAGAAGGCAGGAATCAGGCAGAGCAGTACGTGCTCCCGGGCGTACTCGGCTAAAAGAAGAAATGCCTCTTTGAGCGCACCTGAGACAGCCGGTGAGGAGAAGGGGATAAAGTAGAGGAACAAAAAAACGCCGGCTAAAAGCGCCAGCCGGACGTTGGCGGACAGACCCTTACCCGATGTCATAAACGATGGAGTTACCGGCGTTCAGCCAGGTTAGGCGCGAATCAGCCTGGCGATCTCGCTCTTGTCCAGAACCTTGCCGGTGCTTTTCACCTGACCATCGATCGCCAGGGCGGGGGTGATCATGACCCCCATGTCCATGATGCGCTGCGAATCGGTGATCTTCTCGATCTGCGCGTCCAGGCCTGTTTCGGTTATCGCCGCCCGGGCGTTCTCCGCCAGCTTCTGGCATTTCGCGCAGCCGCCGCCCAAAATCTGAATAGTCATCGCTACCTCCGCTGTAAAATCTTGTTGTAACGTCATTCCAACAGGAAATCAGTTTTACCTCCAGACCCGGTGGTCTCGGTGTCTCGGTCCGCTCCGCCGGCGGTTTCCTTTCCGCGTTCCCAGGTGTGAATAATCCGGCTCCCGCCCGATCCACTCGGGGGACAGACCGTTGGAGATGACCAGGCGTTTGACCGGGCCCAGATCTCCGTGGGTGACCAGGGTTACTGCCGTCCCTTCCCGGCCCATGCGCCCCGCCCGGCCCGTGCGGTGGGTGTAGGTGATGGGGCTGCGGGGAAAATCGAAGTTGATCACGTGACTCACATGGGTAAAATCCAACCCTCGCCCTGCCAGATCCGTGGCGATCATAAAGCGGACCTGCCGGTTGCGTAGACGCCGGATCACGGAGCTGCGCTTCTGCTGCTCCATGCCGCCGTGGACCATATCCACCTTGGGGTTCTTGTCCTTCAGCTTGAGGTACAGCCGCTCGGCATTCAAGCGGGAATTGCAGAAGATGATCGCCTGCTTGATCGCATCCCCGCTCATCATGCTCTGAAGAGTCGACAGGCGTGCATCCTGAGGCACGAACTGGAATCGATGTTTCAGCGACTGAGGGGCTATCTGCTGCTCGTTCAACCGCACGCGAATCGGCTGCTTCAGATACTTGTCCGCAAGCCTGCTGATATCAGCCGGCATGGTGGCTGAGAACAACAGGGTCTGGTGCTGGTGAATCAGACAGGAGAAGATGAACTCGATATCTTCCAGAAATCCCTCCTTGAGCATCTCATCCGCCTCATCGAGCACGAAGGTCTTCACGTCGGACAGGGAGATCCTGCCGCTGTAGAGGAAGTCGATCAGACGTCCCGGCGTAGCCACCAGGATATGCACCACATCCTGAAGCTTGGCCTTCTGCACGCCCATGTCAAATCCGCCGTACACGGCAAAGGGGACAACCTTCAGATACTGAGAGATGCGTCCGATCTCCTCGGTGTACTGAAGGGCCAGCTCCCGAGTCGGCACCACGATCAGGGCCTGAATGGCCTTGAGATTCGGGTCGATGCGCTGAACCAGGGGGATCCCGCAGGCACTGGTTTTTCCGGATCCCGTTTCCGCTGTGGCCAGCAGATCCTTTCCGGCCAGAATATGAGGAAAGGTCAATTCCTGGATGGGCGTGAGTTCCCGGTACCCCATCGCCGTGAGAGCCTTTAAAATCTGCGGGTGGATTTCCAATTCTGAGAATTTCATTGCCGTTTCCGCGGGTCGGGGGTCTGGGCCACTAGTCGTGAACGTGTCCGTGCTCCAGCTCCTCGGTTGTGGCCTCCCGAACCGACTGGACCGTAATGTCGAAATTCAAAATCATCCCGGCAAGGGGGTGATTCCCATCGACGAGGACCTCGGTTTCATCTAATTTCACGACCGTGAAGATCATCGGACCGTCCGGAGTGTCCATCCGGAAGCGCAGACCCGGTTTCAGATCCTCGACTTCGCCGAACTTCTCCCTCTCGATTGTCAGCAGCAGAGAATCATCCCGCACACCGTATCCGGTTTCCGGGGGTACGGTTATCTCCACCTTCTCACCGGAGCTCTTTCCTTCAAGTGCGTTCTCCACGCCGGGGATCAGGTTGCCGGTCCCCTGTATATAGGAGAGGGGCTGCCTGCCCTCGGAGGAATCCAGCATATCTCCGTTCTCGTCCTTCAAAGTGTAGTCGATTTCCACTACCTTGTTTTTTTCTATCTGCATGTTTTCTCCTACCCCTCAGAAAGGGGGTATTCTTCTATTTCCGCCTGGCTGCGAAGCTCCGCGGCCAACTCCTCTATGGTGACCATCACCTTTTCCCGCTGCAGATACTGAAAGATCTGCAGCTGTACCTGCTCAAAGGGAACCACCGATTCCTCTCTCCTGTCCGTAACCTGGATCAGGTGATAGCCGTACTGAGTGGTTACCACGTCGCTGAGCTCGCCGATCTCCAGGGAAAAGGCGGCATCGGCGAAGGGCTTGGCCATCTGCTGCCTCTCGAAATACCCCAGATCCCCTCCGTTCATACTGCTGCCGTCCTCTGAGAACTGGCTGGCCAGCTGCGCAAAATCCTCTCCCCCCACGATCCTCTTTCTGATCTCGGCAATGCGGGACCTTGCCTCCGTTTTTTCCTCCTCCCCGGCATCCGGGCTCACCAGGATGAGTATATGAGAGGCCCGCACCTGTTCGGGACTGAAGAAAAAGGCGGGGTTGTCCTGGTAGAACTCCGTCGATTCCTGCTGCGAAACGGTAGTAGAGGGAGCAATATCGGTATCGATCATGTCCTGGATCGCAAGCTGTCTGCGAAACTCCGTTCTCAGTTCCCCATCGCTTATCCCGATCTGCTCTAGGGCGGAGGCGTATCCTTCCCCATCCCCAAATTGGGTCTTCAGGTTATCTACCTGCTCCTCGATGCGATCGTCGCTTATCTCGAATCCCCTGCGCTGACTCTCCTGGTACAGCAGTTCAATATCGATGATCGTATCCAGAGCCTGCCGATTCAGCTGGTCTCTCTGAGTCTCATCCACCATCTGACCCTGGCTGAGAGCCCGTTCCTCGAAACGGCGGATCTCCCGATCCAGGAACGCTTTCGGGATCAGCGTTCCGTTGACCGAAGCTACCGCAGACTTCTGCTTCGCCCCTGCCGAATACAGGAAGGCTGTGGAAGCCAGCAGCAACACGAATGTCAACAACATGCCCCTTAGAGGTGCTTTCTTTACCATCTACCTGAAACCTCCGTTGATATCTTGATATCACTTCGAACTTTGTACAGCCTTGGCCGCCTTCACCATCGATGTGAAGGGGAACGAAGGAAGGGTGAAATCTCCTACACAAAGTACTGAACCTGAGGCAGAAAAGCAAATCCACACTTTGCCCGCCCCTTCTGCGGAGAGCCTCCAAATACGGCTTGTACCCTCTATAGTAGATTGGCGGCTCCTGCAAACCGAAAATTAAGAAGAAAACAGCGCTTTCAACTGTACAGAAGGCGGATTTCTGGTTACTATATACAGAGGTTCGAAAATATGGAGATCGTCCTCCTGTTTTTCGAAACTCCGGCACCTGCCTACGTATTCTGGCTTCGCTAAGGGGATTTTGCCGTCCCTTTCGTTTTCACGTCTGGGTTTTCAGGCTCAGCACTTATTCAATTCAGCCAGTTTGCCGGGTTCAACTAGCGGAACCGTGGTGCTGAGACAACATTGTGGAGGAATCGTGGCTAAGATATTCATCGATGAGAACGAAGGCCTGGAAAAAGGCTTGAAACGTTTCAAACGCATGCGAGAGCGTGAAGGCATCGTCCGGGCTTTCAAGAACAATCAGTATTACACAAAACCATCGGATGAACGCAGGGAGAAAAAGAAAAAGGCAATCCGCAGATTGAAACGCAAGCGGGCCAGAAGCTCCCAGCGACGCAATAGATACTAAGCAATCAGGTTCGCCTCCGGCCTTCTACTGCATAATTCCCCAATATCGCGATCTCCACAGAAAATAAACTGTACAGGGTTACATCTGGCAGGCTACAATCACTTGCTTCTATGAAACATCGGGATCAATCAGGCTGTATTCATGACTAGCCAGGCTCAAGGCCAAGTCACCTTACCGCTTTCCGCCGATGTTGTGGTGATCGGCGCCGGCCTGGGCGGCCTGGGTGCGGCTCTGGAGCTGGCCAGACAGGGCGCCAAAGTTCTGGTGCTGGAACAGCACAATCTGCCGGGTGGTTTCGCCACCAGCTTCGTCCGCGGCCGCTTCGAGTTCGAGCCCTCTCTCCACCAGATGCCGATGCCTCTGCCAGATTCCGGTTCGGTGAGCGTCAGGAACTATCTGTTGAAAGAGGCTAAGCTGGATCTGGAGGTGGCCGAGGTTCCGGAAGCCTATCGCCTGATCCTCTCCGAGAGCTCCGTAGACGTTCAGATTCCTTTCGGCATCAAGGCGGTCATTGACCTGGTGGAAACGCAGGTCCCCGGAAGCAGGGCGGCTGTCACCCGCTACTTCGACCTCTGCCGGGAGGTTCTGGAGAGCCTGACATACCTGGATCAACATCGTGAGGATCTGAATAAAAAGGAGCTTCTGGATCACCACAGGAACTTTCTCAATACCGGTGGTTACACAGTGCAACAGGTGACAGAGGCGGTCGGGGTTCCCCCTAGGGCACAGGATATCCTCTACGCCTACTGGTGTTTCCTGTGTGTGCCGGCCAGCCGCCTGTCCTTTACCTTGTGGGCAGCCCTGCTCTACACCTATCTGGCCGCCGGTGCTTTTATACCCCGCAGCCGTTCCCATGGGCTGGCATCGGCCATGGTGCGGAGGATCGAAGAGCTCGGCGGGCGGGTGGAGCTCAATCAGCCGGTGACGGGGATTGCTGTTCAGTGTGGAAAGATCCGGGAGGTCCTTACAGCACAGGCAGCGCGGATCCGGACCGACCGGGTGATCTGCAACGTCTCCCCATCCCTGGTGTTCGACCGCCTGGTCACTCCGCAGAAAGAAGTACCCCGGCGGGCACGGCGGCTGATCAATGCCCGCCGGCACGGGGTCAGCACCTTTGTGGTCTACCTGGGGTTGAATAAATGCCCGGAAGAGCTGGGGCTGGGTGCCTACAGCTGCTTCATCTCCCCCCACATGAATACGGAGAGCATCTACGAGTCCACCGGTCGGCTGGAGCCCCCATTGATGCAGGCTTCGGTCTGTCTGAACAACACAGTACCCGACTGCTCGCCTCCGGGTACCACGATCGTCTCTCTGACCGGCTGCTATCAGCCGCATGTGTGGGAACAGGTGCAGGCGCAGGATTATTTTCGTACCAAATCTGAAATCGCCCGGGCCATGATCTGTCAGTTCGAGGATGCCCTAGGGGTCAAGCTTTCGGATTATATCGAGGAGATCGAGGTTGCCACCCCGGTGACCTTCCAGCGGTACACCGGCGCCTATCGGGGAATCGTCTACGGGTACGAACCGGACCCCTGGGACTCCCTGGTTCCCCGGGCGCTGGCCGTCGAGAAGGAAAACTTTTTCCAGGGCTTACAGTTCTGCGGCGGCTATTCCTCCCGCTGTCACGGTTACGGCAGCTCGATTCTCTCCGGCCGGGCCGCGGCGCGTCGAACCCTGGAGGAGATGAGCTGATGGCCGTCCAGGTACAAGGAAAGTACAGGGACCTTTGGGCGTTTCTACGCCAGCCCTTGCAGCGGCGCCGGCGTATCCGCAGAGCCTCCTCCGCATTCCTTGCCCCGGACTCACTGCTGAGGTTGACGACGGAGCTGCATCAGAAGCGGCTGGAATTGACGATCACAGAGGTGCGTCAAGAGATACAAATAGCCCGCACCTTCAAGCTGGTACCGGCCGGTATCGATGCGGAGGGTCGGCTGCAGCGCCTGCCTCCTTTTCGCGCCGGCCAGTATTTGAGCGTGGAGTTCGTTGTTCAAGGGGCGCGGGCCTCCCGCCCTTACTCGATCTGCTGCTCTCCAACAGAAGCGAGGCAGGGCAATTTCTACGAGCTGACGGTTCGCTTCCGGGAGGAGGGTTTCGTTGCTCCCCACATCTGGGAGCAGTGGCGGCCCGGCACCCGGGTGACGGCTTGCGGACCGTTGGGACAATTCGGCTATGAACCGCTGCGGGATCGCCGAGACCTGGTGTTTCTGGCCGGAGGCTGCGGCATCACCCCCTTCCGCTCCCTCTGGAGGGAGCTGCGGGCGGACCACCCGGAGATCTCATGCACGATCCTGTACGGAGCGACTGGCCCCGAGGAGTTCATTTTCCGGGAGGAGTTGGAATCGCTGGCTGCAGAGCTTCCCGATCGCTTTCAGGTCTACTTCGTGGCCGCAGAGCCGGATCCGGGATGGAGAGGTCTGACAGGTTTTCTCACCGGGGAGCTCATTCACGAGTTGGTGGGCAATCCGGCAGACAAGACGTTCTACGTGTGCGGTCCGCCCGGACTGTACCGCTTTCTGCAAAAGGAGCTCGAGCCCTTTGAGCTGCCACCCGGAACCTTGAGACAGGAGGCTTGCGGAGAAACAGAGGAGGTGTCGGCGCACCCGGGGTATCCCGGAGTATCGGCGGACCGTGTGTTCACGGCGAAGGTCCATCGGGGCAGCAGCATTTACAGCATCCCCGCCCGGGGTTCAGAATCGGTGCTGATCGCCCTGGAAAGAGCGGGTCTGGCCCCACCGGCTCAGTGCCGTTCCGGCCAGTGCGGCTACTGCCGCTCCCTGATTCTCGACGGCCGTGTCTATGTGCTTCCCGGCAATGACGGCAGGCGAAGGGCGGACCGCAAATTCGGGTATTTTCATCCCTGCTCGTCCTATCCGCTGACGGATCTCGAAATCCGGGTACCTGCAGATCCTCTAGCTCCGGCGGGCGAGTAAGGCGTATCAAAAGCGTAGCAGAGGAGGCCGTCATGGTAATCGTAGCGGATTCGTCGCTTCAGCTCGGATACGACACCATCAATGAGCTGAACATCCAGGTGGTGGAGTATCCCCTGTTCGTGAACGGGGAACCCTACCCGGTGAGCATGCCGATGAGCGCGGAGGAGAAGGAAAAGCTCCGTCTGCTGATCCAGGACAAGAACAACACAGTGAGCACCTCCGGTCTCAAGGAGGAAGACCTGCGGGGTGTATTCCAGCGCTTCCGAGATCAGAAAATCCTCACCATCCACCAGTCCGCCAGGATGTCCTCTATCACGGCCTCGGTACTTCAGAAGGTGAAATCCGAGCTGTCCGGTTTGGACATTGAGCTGTTCGACACCCACCATATGATAGCCGCCTACACGGTGCAGGTCTTCCTGGCAGCCCGGGCCCTGCAGGCAGGGACGCCATATCCCGAGCTCATGGAAATGATGAAGCGCAACCGCATGAACACCCGACACATGGGCTCGGTCTACGACCTGTTCTTTCTTCGACGCACGGGGCGTATCGGCCGCGCCAAGGCGATCCTGGGTACGGCCATGAAGATAATCCCGCTACTTGGCTCGTCGGAGGAACCGGGGGTGCTGCGCAATATCGGCAAGGCCAAAACGTATCAGCAGGCCAACCAAAAATTCGTGGCCGCGATGGCCGAGGATATGGAGGCCAAGAAGGCCCGTCGGGTCACCGCTGCAATCAGCCAGATCGGCCCCTACGACCGGGAAACCGGTCATCTGAAGCAGTTGATCGAGCAGCAAGGCTGGGAGGCAGAGGTTCAGATCCTGGCCACCAACCACAGCGCCATGCCCCACGCAGGGCCGAATTTCTACGATCTGGGCTATACGGTGCATGAAGATTGAAACGATCGAGGTTGCCGAGCTCAAGCGGTCGCTCAAATCCGCTGCAGATTATCTGTGCCTGAATAGCGGCGTTTTAGACAATCTGAATGTCTTTCCCGTACCTGACGGCGATACAGGGATCAACATGCTCTCCACACTGAAACCCGCAGTCGATGCGCTGCTGGCCGAGCGGGCGGACAGCTGCGCAGAAGCCTGGGCATTGTTGAGTGAGCAGACCAACAAGCATAGCCGCGGCAATTCGGGATTCATCCTGGCCTGCTTTTTCCGGGGATTCTCCAATCGAC
Organism: uncultured Spirochaetaceae bacterium; assembly: GCA_964588355.1. Classification (GTDB taxonomy): domain Bacteria; phylum Spirochaetota; class Spirochaetia; order SZUA-6; family DRHE01; genus JAFGQJ01. The sequence continues at coordinate 22,063 of CAZPPB010000014.1, forward strand.
TCGAAAGTGCCGATCAGATCACCGCGGAGCTTATCCGGGGGGGATTCGACAGCGGTTCCTATGCGGCTCGTTCCTCGCTCCTGTCCCCGGTGGAAGGCACAATGGTCACCATCATCACGGCTATGGCCGAGGCGATGGCAGAGACCGGCTCCGGAGATATCGCGGAGCTCCTGGAAACTGCTCTAGATCGCGGTCGGAGAGAGATATTTGAAACACCGCGCCTATTGCCCATTCTGGCTCGGGCAGGCGTAGTCGATGCAGGCGGCCTGGGCTTCATCTTCGTTATCGAAGGGATGAGGCGGGGACTGATCGGTGTGGCGCCCGAGATCGAAAAAGAGCGGGACTACCGATTCCAGCCGGACCCGACCGCTGCGAAGGCGGATGAGGACCCCCTGGGTTACCGCTTCTGCACAGAACTGACGGTTGCGAAGAAAGGGAAGTTTCCCTGGCCGCAGCTCAAAACTTTTCTGGAGCAGCGGGGCGACAGCATCGCTTTCGTGCACGAAGAGGACTATCTCAAACTGCATATCCACACGAACGCACCGGAGGAAATCAGAGCCAAGATGGCCGAACATGGGACAATCCTCGCCTCAAAGGTCGAAGACATGGCCGAGCAGATCAACGCAGGTGTTGAGATCCTTCAGAACCACGAAGCGTTGAGCGTTCTGGCCGTCGTTCCGGGGTCCGGCTTCAGGAGCATTTTTTTCGATCTGGAGGCTGCTGCTTGTCTGCAGCACAGCGACCAGCTGCCCTCCAGCGGGGAGATCCTAGAGGTCCTGGAGGGGATGGACACAAGTAACATCATCCTCCTGCCTAACGAGAAGAACATCATCCCTGCGGCTATGCTGGCTCAAAAAAAATCGAGCAAGCATGTTTTTCTGATACCCACTGAGAATGTAGTGCAGGGCATCACGGCTCTGTACGGCTTCATTGAGGAGGATTCACCGCAACAGAATATCCACAACATGAGGGACGGGCTCGATCTGGCCATCTGCCTGAAAGTCTACCAAAGCAATCGGGATTCCCGCTACGGCAGTGTGGAGATCAAGAGGGGAGATTTTTTCGTGCTCCGCGGGGAAGATATTCTGGCCGCAGAAGCTTCACTGGTGCCGGCGGTCGAGCGCGGATTGGTCGGACTCGAGCTCGGTGATGCCGGGTGCATATCCTTCTATTACGGCGACGCTTTCGATCGGTCCTGCATGGCCGAGCTGGAAAAGCGCGTTCAGCGGCTTCAGGACTGTTTGGAGGTGGCATTTCATTACGGCGGCCAGTCCGGCAGCCTGCTGATCATAGCGGTGGAATAGACGGGGAGGTGTAGATCTTGTCGATGTATTTCCTTTTTCTCCTGATCATGATGGTGACCGGCTATCTCAGTGGTTCGGTCAATTACGCCATCATCGTTACCCGCCTGCTGAAAGGTCGTGACATTCGAGAGCTGGACAGCCACAATCCCGGGGCCGCCAATGTATTTCGCAACGTCGGACCCGCCTGGGGTCTGCTGGTGGGGCTGATGGATGCTCTGAAGAGTTTTCTTCCCATCCTCCTGGGTCGACTGCTCTTCTTTACCGGCGATACCTATGCTGATTTCTGGGCTCTTTTCCTGGTCGGCATGGCCGCGGTTCTGGGGCACATGAAACCGCTGTTCTACCGCTTCAAGGGCGGCGGAGGGCTGGCTGCCGTGCTGGGGCTGTTCGTCTTCTTCGTGCCCGTGGAGTACCTCCTGGCCCTACTGCTCGGGGGCATGATCGTGCTCAGGTTTTTCAAGGGATTCTCTTACAAGTTTGGTCGCTGGATTCCGGTGATGTCGGTTGTCCTGACGCCCTTCATCGTGCTGCTGTTCAGCTATATCCTCTATATTCCCCTGTTCGCCCATCTGTCCATAGGAGGGCATCCCTGGTATGTCGCGGTAGGAGCCTTCGCTACCTCGACCTTCATGTTCTGCATGAACCTGCCTTTCCTGATCCGCACGCTGAGGGGACAGGGTTGAGATGCATACCGCTCTGTTCGGGCGGAATATTCGCACTCGCCGGTAGGTAACTGGCGCGAAATCGCTCAATCCGGTCCCATTCGGTCTGCCCGCGGCGCGCGAGTATGATTTGGCTCATTCCTACCCCTTCCTTTCCAGAAGCTGATCCTCCGCGCCGAGCCTCCCGTACAGGAGGGGACATTGCGGATCGTGGAGGCGGCGGCGCTGGAGTGCGGTTTCGTAGTTGCTGTTGGCGTAGCAGTACAGACAATGGTGCACACAGGTGTCGTAGGCGCCGATGTCCGCGCTTTCCACGCAGCGGCAGGAAGCCCGCTGGGACCTGTCTTTTCGGCCTCTGAACTCCCGTCCGCTGATCCTGGAGATCAGCAGGTCATCGACGCACTTCCCGGCCGGCACGCCGGCGGCTGCCAACTCATCGGAGGCGCAGCTGGTAAGCTCGATACCCCGCTCAGCGGCCAGGGACCTCATTTCCCCGACCAACGCCGCCTTCTGCCGTCCGGGAAGCTCCACCAGCTGGAAGGAGGCCAGGTTCCGCCGGCACTTGTTGTACATCGTGAGAAAGCTGACGATGCAGCGCAGTGTCGAACCGGCCAGCTCCCGGGTCAGCTCCGTGAACAGGCGCAGATGCACGGACGGGGAATACACCGGTGTAAACAGGATCGGGTCGTAGCGCCACACCACCCGCTGCGGACCCAGACGCGCGGCCAGTTTCCGGAAGGTGCGGAGGATCTCCCTTTTGTCGGGAAGGTTCCGCTCCAGCTCGGGACCGTAGCCGGTCAGGGTAAAGAGGAAGTAGAAGGGGATGCCGAAGTACTCCAGCTCCCCCAGGCGCTCGACCAGGGGACCCGGATTCTTGGTCCAGAAAACGATGCAGCGGGTGGTTCCGGCGGATATCGGCACACGATACACCAGGCGGGTGTTCACCGGATTTCGAACCAGAGCGTAGCCCGCCTCCAGCCGTCTGAGAAACCATGAGCTGTAAAAAGCGGGGATATCGGTTCTTCTGCTGGCGCTGACGATCATTCGCGGCGGAAAACGTCTTCCGACAGCCGCCTGGCATCCTCATCGCTCAGCTGCGGGGGGCGGCGGTAGCGGCGTTCGTTGAACTTCTCCTTGAACAGCTTGGGTACTCTTATCGCTTCCCCCCTACCGCAGGCTCACTGCCGCACCGCCTAACTTGCACACGGCGTTGCCTATTTTCATGACCAGGGGCACGCGCCTCAGGGCCTTCACCTGCCGGCTGCCGGCGATCCCGTCCCTCAGCCCGCTCCTGTAGAGATTCACCAGGTACCGGAACAGGAGGAACACGGGCACCCAGAGCGCAATCCCCGCGATCAGACCGCCCATCACCACTGTGTTGTTGAAACGGCTCAGCGGCAGCAGGGGGAGGTTGTTGGCGTTGATGGCCACGATCAGCGTAGCGATCCACTTGACGATCATGTCAGGGTTCTCCTCTTGTGTAACCAATTATATCGGTATTATCGTGTTGAACAAAGCAAGGCTGTCGTTTTATCCTTAACTCGAGTGCGTAGCAGCAACGTATCATGAGAGCCTATCAATCCTTGTCCGACGAGGCCTTCCGTACTCATTTGAACCGGAGAATCGGGGCGCTGATGAGCCTGGCGGTGTACGTCAGCGAAAACGCTTCCAGCGAAGGATGCTTCACCCGGCCGCTGCTGGCGGACCTGCTCTCAGAGGCGTCCAAGATCGAAGAGCTGCTGGACGCCTACGGGGTGAAAAACAACAGACACTGGTTTCCCCTACGGCAGGCGGTAGCCCCGATCAAGCTGTTCTCCAACGTAAGCTACATCCTGATCCACATCCTGCGTTTCCTGCCCCACTACCATTTGCTTTCCATCGAGGAGGATTTCCCGAAGGCCACGGAGAAAGCCCTGTCCTTCACCTGCTCGATCCTCATCGAAAGCACCTGGGCTCTGATCCGGCAAGCCAGGAAACTGGACATTGAGGTTCCCGATACCGTACGTGCCCTGGAGGATTTCAATGATAAGATCCTCGAAGGGCAACTGACCTCAGATCGCCCGACGCAGAAGGTTGCCTCCCCGGAGGAGACGGTGGTGTACCTGGCCACCGCCTTTCTCAATCTGGCTGAAGAGAGCACCTTCCTGCACTCCGTGCAGAACCAGCACATCGACAACTACGCCGACTGGATCCCCGATCCCATCAGCGAGGAACGGCTGCGCAATCTGGAGGAAATGTTTCACAACCTCCAAGCCCTGTACGACACCCATATCTCCGATTCCAATGTGGAAACCCTGGACGACAATCTGCCCGTTCTACGCGGTCAAATCACGGTGATCTACCATCTTTTGGAAACGGCAACGTCCTTCACCCACTACTGCGAGCGGCACATCCCCAGCTTTGCCTCCCACCCCAAGCCGTCTCAGCGCGGTCTGATCGATCCCAACAAACTGCTCGATGTGCTGATCCACTACTCAGTGGCATTTGCCAGCCGCTACATCACCCGGACCCGCAGCCTCTGTCACGAGATGCTCCGGCGATACGCCATCCACGGGCAGATCACCGTACCGGCGCCCCGCTACAGAGGCTTTCACGTCCGCCCCTCGACCCTGGTCGCCAAGATCGTCAGCCACTACGGAAGCGAGGTGCAGATGAAGTTGGCCGGGGAAACCTACAATGCCGGGGTGACCCTGGATCTGTTTCGGGCCAATGAGAAAATCAACGCGGGGAAGAAGCGCTGGTTGAGAACGGAGGTGCACAGGCTGGGACTGGACTGCAGCCCCAAGGCTGAGAACAACTCCGACGGCCGGGAGGAGGAGGCGATCAAGCGCATTGAGCGGCTGGCCCACAGCGCTATTCAGACTCTTTTCTCCCAGAACAAGCTCGTTCTCTACGACAGGAATCTTCCCCTCCAAGAGATCACTCCCCTGCCCGAAGAAACAGTTTGCGAATTTATCGCCCGAGCCCTGATCCAACTGCTCACCATGGGTAAGGTCGACGTGGTTATGGATACCAACGTGAACTTCACGGGCGACCAGAGGGTGCTGCAGGACATCAAGCTGCTGGCCGAAAACGGATACGGAGAGGATGACTTCGGCAACAACCTGCCGCTGCCTGCGAAGCTTTCCTACCTGAGGCGCTGAGCGCCCCCCGGCTTATCGTCCCGCTCGCTGCGCTACGATTCGATAGGCCTGCTCCGGGTCCTCCACCTCGCTCAGGAGGATCTCCGTCTGACAGTCGATCCGCTCCACGGTCTGCCCGGCCGAGTAAAGCACGTGGCAGCGCTCCAGCACCTCCCGGCCCAGTTTGCTAAGAACGCCCGCCTTCACATGACGAATGCCGAGTCGAACCAAGAGCAGAGCAGCGGCCTTGCCCACGATCTTGTCTTCCAGCCGAAGCGTTTCCGGCTGGTAGGATGAGGTTTCCAGGAACTCCTCCAGCTCGAACAGCGGATAAAGCCACTTGCCGACGCTGGAGAAGACCTCCCGCTCCCCGTGATAAGCCCGGAGGGTCACTTCTGCGCTCATCGGGGCATCCAGGTGATCCCAACCGGGGAAAGCAATCGTAGATTCATGAAACAACCCTTTCTATCGCTGCTCGGCATGGTGCATTCCGCAGTCCTGATACCATTTCCTGCCCTGCCGGCGCAGCAGCTGCTCTGCCTCTACGGGACCCCAGCTGCCCTGTTCATATAACACCAGAGATGAACCGTGGGCTTGCTCCCAGGAGGCGAGGATGTCATCGATCATCGCCCAGGACAGCTCGATTTCATCGCCCCGGGCGAACAGGGAGGCGTCCCCCTGCATGGCGTCCAAAAGCAGCCGTTCGTACGCTTCGGGCAGCACGTCACTGCCGAAGTCCTCGGCGTAGTGGAAATCCATGTCCACCGAACGGGTTCGCATTCCCGCACCGGGCTGTTTGGTTTCAAAACGCAGGTGAACACCCTCGTCGGGCTGGATGCAGAGAGAGAGGATGTTCGGGGTGATGCTCGCCTCAGCATCGGCGGGAAACATCAGATGGGGAACCCCCTTGAACTGGATGGCGATCTCACTGGTCTTCATCCGCAGCGACTTGCCGGAGCGTAAGTAAAAGGGCACCGACTGCCAGCGCCAGTTGTCTACGAACAGCTGCAGGGCGGCGTAGGTCGGGGTCCGGGAGTTGCGATCCACTCCCGGTTCCCGGCGGTAGCCCCGGTACTGAGCGCGTACGAATTCGGAACCGGGACGAAGAGCCCGCAGAACCTTGACCTTTTCATCTCGAAGGGCGTCCGCGTCGAACACAGAGGGAGGTTCCATAGCGGTCAGGGTCAACAGCTGGAGCAGGTGATTCTGAAACATGTCCCTCAAGACCCCGGCCTTGTCGTAGTACCCGGCCCGGTGCTCCACCCCGACACGTTCGGCCACGGTGATCTGCACGTGGTCGATGAAGTTCCGGTTCCAAAGGGGCTCGAAAATGGCATTGGAGAAGCGAAGGGTCAGGATATTCTGCACGGTCTCTTTTCCGAGGTAGTGATCGATGCGGTAGATCTGCCGTTCCTCAAACACCGAATGCACCCGCTCGTTAAGCTTTCGGGCACTGGCCAGGTCGCTGCCGAAGGGCTTCTCGATGACGATGCGCCTCCAGCTGTCTTCCGAGCTGTTCAACCCGGCCCGCCCCAGCTGTTCCACGATCTCCAAATACAGATTCGGAGGAGTGGCCAGGTAGAACAGGACGTTGCCTCCTTTGAGCACCTTGCCCAGTTGGGCATAGGTTCCGGGATCGTCGTAGGATCCGCTGAGGTAGGTGATCCGGTTCTGAAAGTTGGGCCAGAAGCTGCAGACCTGAGGTTTGAGCCGGGCATAACTCTGCACGCCTTTGAAGTTGCGGCTCTGGAACTCCTTGTCGCTCATGACACTGCGAGCCACTCCGATGACCCTGCTGTCCTCCGGCAGCAGCCCTTCACAGGCCAGGCTGTGGATCGCGGGGATCAGCTTGCGGGCGGTCAGGTCACCGGATGCCCCGAAGATCACGATGGTGGCAGGTTGGGGTTTCCTCAGTTCCCTCCGCGCTTCGGGACCCGTGCGCTGCGCGTCCATCACTTCCCGAAACCGGACAGCAGCCGCTGCAGGTCCCCTGGCACGTCCGTTCCCAGGTGGATGCGGATGACCCGGCGCTGGTTGTCCTTCAGGGCCTGTTTGTCCCCCAAGGCCTGGGCCATCTCCAGAACACCGAAGCTTACCGCCGACTGCTCCTGTCCGGCCGTATCCGGAATCGGAGCATCCCTCCCCGGCGTGTTGGTGAATTGAACGAACAATCCGCCGCCCCTGCCTCCCTTGTGCAGCTGCCCCGTGGAATGCAGGAAACGAGGCCCGTAACCCACAGTGGTGGCGACCCGGTAACGGTCCCGGATACGGGTACGCAGTTTCTGCAGCAGTTCGGTGGTCCCTTCGCGGGGGTGCACGTAGGCCTGGATGCCGACGTAGTTACCCGGTTCGGCCTGGCGTAGGAACTCGTCCAGCACCCGGCCTTCCGGGGCTTCAGCCCGGTCTTCGGGCAGTGTGCCGGCTTCGGAGTAGGCGCTCATCATCTCCCGGGCCCGCACCTTGGCGCTCTCCACATTGGGCTGGTCGAAGGGATTGATTTCCAAGAGATGGCCGGCGACCGCCGTAGCCATCTCCCAGAGGAAGAATTGATATCCCAGGTCGTAGAGATCCCGAAGCTCAAACCGCACAACCGGGTGACCTGCCTGCTCCAGGGCCTTCAGACGGGCATCCGGAGTCGCCGTACCCTTCAGCCGGAGCTGCACGAACAACCGATCCCGACCGTACACCTCCGGTTCTCCCGGTGGTTCGCCGATCACCGGAACGATCCCCCTGCCATCCTTGCCCGTGCTCTCGGCGATCATCTGCTCGACCCAATCGCCGAAGCTTTCCAGTTCCGGAGAGGTAAAGATCGTCAGCTTGTCACGCCGGGATCCTCCATCCCCAGATCCTTCATCCCGGGTTTCCGCCGCATCCCCCAATGCCAGCCTGCCCAGAACCGCTCCAAGCAGGGCGCAGGGATCGACCGCCTCCGCACCCGCCTTGCCGCTGACCGGCTTCCCACCGTCACAGTCGGGATCGCCGCAGCCGCAGGCAGCCTCGATCGCCCGCTCTAGAAGCCGCTTCAGATCGATCCCCAACAGGGCCGCGGGCACCAGGCCGAAGTAGGACAATACGGAATAGCGCCCGCCGATATTGGGATCGTTGAGGAAGGTGTCCCGGAACTTGTATTCCCGGGCCAGATCGGCGAGCTTGCTTCCCGGATCGGTGATTGCCAGAAAATGTTCCCCCGCCTTCTCAGGTCCGACTGCTTCCGCTGTCCGGTTGTAGAAATACTTGAAAAACGAAAGGGTTTCCACGGTGCCGCCGGATTTGGTCGATACGATGAAAACAGTCGTCGCAAAATCGAGACCTTCGGCGACAGAGAGGATAAACCCCGGATCCGTGCTGTCGATCACCGAAACGTCCAGGTAGCCCTGGGCCGGACCAAAGGTTTTGGCGAAAACCTCCGGCGCCAGGCTGGAGCCCCCCATACCCAGAAGAACGGCTCTCCGGTACCCGTCTGCGCGCAGCTCGTCGGTCAGCCCGGTCAACTTCTCGACGCCCCGCTTTGACGCTTCGGCGATCCGCAGCCAGCCCAAACGATTGGCGATCTCGGCAGGTTCCGGTTTCCACACTGTGTGGTCGTGAGACCAGATCCGCCGGATCACCTCCTGTTCGCTCATTCGCTTTAGCGTAGCGTCCACCGCGTGTTTGTACTCCTGCAGATTGACTTCAATCATCTTACTTTCCTCCATTATGCTCTCCCTGATTCAGGATATTCGAGTTCCTTTGAAAAAATAGTACCAGCAGCGTGCAAAGGTCAAACGGATTTCACCCGGACCGTCAGTGTTCCCCGGCCGCTTCCCCCGAGGATTCCCCCGATCATCCTTCGGGAAAGAGTGCTGCCCGTCCCTTCAAATCCGTGCGCAGCCTGTTTACGGCCAGCTCCTTGGCCTTGGCCTCCACCTCAATGGTCAGATCCTGCCCGAGTGACAGCCACGGCGCGGGCATGTCCGAGGGATCGATGAAGTCGTGGTGGAAACGCAGCGTCCTCCCTTCCCAGCCGTCCCTGGGACTGGAGATGTGGAAAAGAGGCTCCCGGTTCCAAGTGCGAAGAGCCGCCTCAGTCACCTCGGCTACCTCCATCCCGTCGGCCAGACAGCGGTGATGATGCACGTCGTAGACGAAGGGCAATCCTTCGGCCCGGCACAGGGGCAGGAGATCCCGGGGCGAATATATCTTGTCGTCATTCTCCAGGCTCAGCCGCTCCCGTACCCCGGGTCGAAGCCGTTCCAGACGCCTGGAGAATCGGAGCAGAGCCTGAGGCTTGTCCCCGTAGGCTCCGCCGCCATGGATGTTGATGACATCCGCTCCGACCAGTTCGGCCACCTCGGCCTGGTAGTCCAGCTCGGCGATAGATCTTCGGGTTACCTCTTCGGAGGGCGAGCTCAGCAGAATGAACTGATCGGGATGGAGCGTAGTCCGCAGCTCGTGATTCCGGCGGAAGGTCCCGCAGTCCTCGAAGGCGGCGGTGACCCCGGCGCTGTCCGGCAGCTCTTCGATCCGGTAGCCGACCTCGGGGTGCGTGTAGAGGGGCAGGATTTGGCTGTTGATCCGGAAATCCCCAATGCCGTGATCACGGCAGTAGCGCAGTGCCTGTTTCAAGGCTCGGGCATTGTCCCGGCACAGGCCCCCCAGGATGACCAGCTGCTCTTTGCGCGGCAATCCCTGCAGGGATTTGGCGGTCTTGCGGCGAAATTTGATCGGTTCCTCTCGGAAGATGCAGCACAGTCCCAGCCGGATCATCCGCAGTCTTCCGGCTCGGGCGATTGCTCCGCCCGGCTGAGCTCCAACAGCCCGCTCACCCTCAGCGCTCCCCTTTGGTGTAGGCCTGTCCCAGTTTTGCCGGAGCCAGCAGCCGGCGGTGGTCTTTGCGCAATCCCCCTGCTAGTAGCACGCCCAGTGTTGCCAGGTAGGGCATCATGGCCAGAAGGTTCGGGGGCACGCCGATCGGCTGCAGCAGATACTGCAGCACGAAGATACAGCCGAACAGAAAGGCTCCCAGAAAGGCGCGCAGCGGATTCCAGAGGGCAAATATCGTCAGGGCAATGACGATCCAGCCGCGACCGCCTGTCAGGCCTTCGGTCCAGGACTTGCTGTACACCAGGGACAGATGAGCGCCGGCCATTCCAGCCAGGGCTCCTCCCAGGAGCACACAGAGATATCGGATCTTGGCCACGCTGACCCCCTGGACTTCAGCGGCAGCAGGGTTTTCGCCGACCGAACGGATCTCGATACCCCAGCGTGTACGGGTCAGCAGAATCCAGAGCAGGATCCCCAGGAGGATTGCCAGGTAGAACAGCGGATCCTGGGAGAAGAGGATGCGTCCGACAACCGGGATATCCGAAAGCCCCGGGATGGCCAGCGTACTCAGCTTGCTGGGAAGGGGCCGCCCGATAAAGGGTTTGCCGAACAGGCCGGCGACTCCCAGACCGAGCATGGTCAGAGCCAAACCTGAGACCACCTGGTTGGCCTTGAGGGTGATGGATACGAAAGCGTGAATCCCCGCGGCCAGCGTGCCGGCGGCAACCGCAGCCAGCAGACCGAACCATGGACTTCCCGTGGTCAGGGTCACGGTGAAGGCGGTCATGGCGCCGATGGCCATCATCCCCTCTACGCCCAGGTTCAGTATGCCGGATCGTTCGGTGACGATCTCTCCCAGGGTTCCCAGCAGAAGGGGGGTTCCGGCAACCAGGGTGCGGATCAGTGTCGACACGATAATATTTCCCATCCGCTATGACCTCCTCACCCGGGAAACCACGAGATGCTTGTTCACGAAGGTGTCCCCCATGATCAGGAAGAACAGCAACACCCCGTTGAATACGTTAACCGTGGCCGCGGGCAGACCCAGGGATATCTGGATGGCATCTCCCCCGACCAGAATACCGGCGAAAAACAGAGCGGAGCCGATCGAAGCCAACGGATTCAGCTTGGCCAGCCAGGCCACGATGATGGCGGTGAATCCGTAGCCGGCCGAGATGACCCCCGGATAGGTCAGGTGATGATGGATTCCGGCTACTTCCCCCACCCCGGCAATCCCTGCCACTCCGCCGCTGATCACCATCATCACAAGGATGGTGCGGAAGAAATCGATTCCGGCATAGCGGGCCGCCTCGGGATTCTCCCCGACGACCCTCAGCTCATAACCGAATTTCGTAGAACGGACCAGAAAGAACAGAACCACGGCGCAGGCCAGTGCAATGAGCAGGGTCAGATAATGGATTCGGGTTCCCGGGATCAGGGATAGGGTGGCCGAGGCGGGCAGATCGTCGGTGTAGGGAAAACCCTGCTGGGTAGCTCCCTTCCACGGTCCCACGATGAGCAGATTCAACAACTCCGCAGCTACGTAGTTGAGCATGAGTGTGGAGATAACCTCATTGACCCCGAAGCGGACCTTGAACACAGCTGGGAGAGCGCCCCAAATCGCCCCACCCAGAAAACCGACTAGGAACATCAGGGGAATCACCATCCAGCCGGGCAGCCGGGGTCCCAGATTCAGCCCTACCCAGGTTGCAAAAATCGCCCCCAACAGCAACTGACTCTCCGCGCCGATATTCCAGAATTTGGCTCGGAAGGCCAGGGTCAGCCCGGATCCGATGAGGATGAGGGGAATCGCCTTGGTAACGGTTTCCGATATCCCGTAAAGACTGCCGAAGGATCCCGCCAGGATCTTCCACAGGGCATAGGCAGGATTTACGCCCTTGATCGCGAATACCACGCCCACTGCGACGAATCCGGCCAGCAGGGAGAGCAGCAGCACAACAGCCTGCCGCCCGGCAGAGGTCTCGTGCCGCGGCTGCAGACGGATCGAGAGGCTCATCCTTGACCTCTGCCCGCATCCGCGGGCATTTGCCCCGCTCCGTCGGGCATGGAGCCCGCTCCTTCATCACCCCCCTCGGGCATGGAACCCGCTCCCTCATCACCCCCCTCGGGCATGGAACCCGCCATCATCAGCCCGATATCCTCCATGGTCGCCCGAGCCGTCGACACGATGCCCATGAATCTGCCCTCATACATCACCGCGATCCGGTCGCAGAGCTCGAAGATCTCCTCCAGATCCTCTGAAACCAGGAGGACCGCCAATCCTTCCCCCCTCTTTTCGAGGAGCTGCCGCCGTATGTACTCGGTGGCGCCGACATCCAGACCGTAAGTCGGGTGAGCGGCAACCAACAGCGCCGGCTCACCCGAGATCTCCCGTCCCAGGATCAGCTTCTGGATGTTGCCCCCGGAGAGGTTCTTGACAGGGGTATCGATCGTCGGAACGCTGACGTTGAACCGTTCGATGATCGCCGAGGCGTGCTTGCGGATACTGCCGAAGTTGAGAAACAGGACCCGGGAGAACAACCGCTTGCGGTGCTTCTTCAGGACCGTGTTCTCGTACACGAACAGGTTGGGCACGATGCCGAAGCGCATCCGCTCTTCCGGCACATGGGAGATACCCCGGCTGGCCACAACCCTGGCATTGGCATTCGTGATGTTCTGCCCTCCGAGCAGGACCTCACCCTGGCTCGCCTTGCGCAGCCCGGTGACTGCCTCCACCAGCTCGCGCTGCCCGTTTCCCGAGACCCCCGCAATCCCAAAGATTTCGTTGCGGAAAATCCGGAAGCCGACACCCCGCACGGCGATCTGCTGCCGGTCTCCCGGCACTACCAGATTCCGTACATCCAGGACCAACTCCCCCTGTTCCAGGGCGGGCCGCTCGATCCGGAAAATGATCTCCCGGCCTACCATCATGCGGGCCAGTTCGCGCTTGTCCACGTCTTCGGTCTCCGCCCTCCCCGCTATCTCCCCCTTGCGCAGCACCAGAACGCGGTGACAGATGGAGAGGATCTCCTCCAGCTTGTGGCTGATAAAAATCACCGAGTGCCCCTCCGCGCTCATGCGGCGCAGGATGGCGAACAGCTGCTCGGTTTCCTGGGGGGTAAGCACGGAGGTCGGCTCGTCCAGGATCAACAGATCCGCCCCCTTGACCAGAGCCTTGACGATCTCCACACGCTGCTGCTCCCCGGCGGACAGCTGCCAGATCCGCTCCTGGGGATTGATCTTCAGGCCGAAGCGCTCCCCGAACTCCACGAGCCTGCGCGCTACATTCCGGGAGGGGGAGAGAAACGGAGCATCACTCAATCCCAGGGCGATATTCTCCGCCACCGTATGGTTCTCGATGAGCATGAAATGCTGGTGGACCATGCCGATGCCCAACTCGATCGCATCCCGCGGGCTTTGTATAACCACCGATTGCCCGTTGATGCGGATCTGCCCCGAGTCCGGGGCGATCAATCCGTAGAGGATATTCATCAGGGTGGTTTTTCCTGCTCCGTTCTCCCCGAGCAATCCAAGAATCTCCCCTGAACCGACGCGCAGATTTACCCGCTGATTCGCGCAGGTTGTGTGGAAGCTCTTGGAGATGTCGACCATCTCGAGCAGATCGATCTTTGGCATGATGCTTTGACTGTACCGGACGACGGTGCTTGTGACAATCCCGTGCCGGATTGAAGCGGATCGGCGCGCAGCCAAGGAGCCCCCCCCCGCAAAACAGCCTCGTCAAGATTCTATGGGGTGGGTTCGTATTCACGGCAGTCTGTGATAGGATACAGGAAGGGATGAAGGAGGGTTGACCATGGAACTGAACAAAGAAACCAGGCAGCGCTATCAGAATAGAATGCTCGACGCGATGAAAGACCAGGGAAGCTCCAAGCTCAACTGCGATTTTTTCGCAAAGAAGATCGGTATCTCGAAAGACTACGTGCTGCAGCTGATGAGATCGATGGCCGAGCAGGGACTGGTAGAGTTCGAGGAGGCCAAAAGGGCTCCCGAAAAAAAATCCTGGGTCCGTCTGAAGTCGCCGGAATAGCCACAGGCTGATCATCCGCTCCCAACCAGGGATTCTCTGTCCCCGTGCTCGGATAACCAAAAAACTCGAGATATTTCAGAAATAAATTTGCCAACTCACCCCCGCCGGTTTATGATTAAGCTAAACACAAAAAGAGATTTGGAGCATGAAACCGACGGTTGTTCCTGGTTTCGGGCTTCTGCTCCTGCTGTTGCTTCCGGGCTTAGCTGCTTCCGACGAGCCAGAGCCGTTCACCCAATTCCCTGAATCACAGACCTTCCCGCAGCCGGCATATTTCGCTCAGACGGCCGAACCCGATCTTCCATTGCACTCGCCGTATCTGCAGGCTTCGGAGTGGCTGACCGCGGATATTCCTGAATGGGAGCAGCACCGGCTGCTGCGCTGGATAAGAGAAGACTGGCTGCAGAGCCTCCCCGACCCCGAGGTGGACGAGTTCATAGAGGCGATCCAGCGGGCGCACCAGATCTATCTGTTCGCCACCCAGGAGGGCCGAACGATCGTCCGTGACGATCGGGGCAGAGTCCTCGCGCAGGAGCGCGCCGGAGCCGACGCGGACTATCTGAGCTGGCAGGCGCAGCTGGGAACCTGCATGGAGGAACTTCTCCAGCGCTGGGAGGGGGAGGTTCAAGTCGTTTTTCAGGAACTGCTGACGGTTCTGGACTCCCTGGACTCCCCCGAGCTGCAAAGCGCGGCCGCGGTGACCCTGAGCCAGTACACGGCGGAGGTACATCGAGAGTTCGAACGCCTCTATCGCCAAGCGGAGAGTCAGTTCGTCCGTCTCAGGCTGGAAGCGAACGATTCTGAGGTGGAAGAGGTCGGCGGGCTGGCCGAGAACCTGATCGCCCGGACAAAGGCGCAGCTCCAGGCCGCCGACGCACTGCCCGCAGCGGATGCCGGGGAAACATCGGAACATCAGCCGCTTCCTGTCGAACTGGATGCGCAAACCTGGCGGGAGGATTTCTCCCGAGCGTTCGAACGGGGAATCGAGGCCTGGAATCAGGCGGAGCAGAGTCTGTTCCGGGAGAGGATCCGCTGGGAAGAGGAAGCCCGCATCCTCTACAGTGAGACCGAACAGGCCTGGCAACAGGCGTATCGGGATTTCGAGGAGGCGCGAGAACGCTGGATCGAAGACATGCAGCAGCGCCTGGAGGCAGGTCTGACTTCCTGGGACCAGGCGGAATCCGAGTTCCTCCTCCGCTACGAACAGCAGATCAGCGAGCTGGCCGCGCAATCCAACGCTCAGGTCGAGCAGCTGGATCAGGAATTGGAAATCCTGCTCTCCCTCTACAGTCAGCACATCGACATTATCGAGATAGGCCGGATAAACGTAGAACGACTCCAGAACGAAATCTCCGCGCTGGAACAGACGGAGAGCCGGGAACACCTGGACACGCTGCAGCTGATTAAGGAAGAACTGATCTATTGGCAGGGGGAGAGCGGTGACGGGGGAGTGCTGGGTCAGAGCCGTCAGGCTCTTGCCGAGGCGGAAGCCGCCCTCCTCGATCTGGAAGATCAGATCCGCACATTCGGCTCCGAACTGCTCCCGGAAACAGAGCTGCAGCGGGAGATTGCCCGCCTGGAATCGGAGCTGGGCTACCTGGCCGGGCTGATCGATTCGACTTCTGATAACGAAATCCCCGAAGAGATCGCTTCCCAACAGCGGAAGGCATATCAGCGGCTGTCCACAGCTCTGGAGCTCCTCCGCCGGGTCGAGCCCCTGGCGCGGCTCGACCCGGGCTATCTCGCGCTGAAAGACCGGGAGCTCGATCTTCTCAATGCGCAGCAGCTTCTCCTTCAGACCCTCGAATCATTAGAGGTGTCGGTCGGGGAAGTCGAGACCGCCCTTGCCGCCGGCAAGGGCGCGTTGGAAACATCCATTAGGAACATTTTCGATATCCTGCCGGCAGTCGGTTACACAGCGCCGGTCGGCGAGCTCAGTGTCGACATGCTCACCGATTTCGCGGCAGTCGAGGATAGCGACTTTGCCGAGGCGCTGGTGGCGTACTTTTCAGGGGACCCTGAGGAACTATCGGAGAGAATCTCCAGAGATATCACGATCTGGCTCAGGGGGATGGCCGACCTGGAAGGAGGTTGTCAGGCAGCCCTGCACAGATTCGGGTTGGCCTGCTACGGCGACCCGGAGGTTCAGATCGATGTTCCGATACTGCGCAACCCAAACGTCTCGGTTCTGGTAGAGGACTATCTTCATCTGGGAGAAGTAATAAAGCTGGTATGGTTCCAGAATTGGCAGATCTACGAACCGGTGCTGGTATACCCCGATGATAAACTGCTCCCGGAAGATTATCTGAAAAAAAAGGCCGAACAAACCTATCAAGAACTGCGGTCGGACTCCGACACGAGCAGGCTGTACGCCTACTTCAAAGCCATGCTCGCCTCGGATCATTTCACACCCGGGACCGATTTCATCCGAGATGATCTCACGGACCTGGCCTATCGATATTTGGAAGACAAGGCGAGAAGCCTGCAGCACAAGTGGGAAACCGAGTGGTGGCGTTTCAAATGGTGGAAAGCCGATGAGATCGCATCGCTGCGCAATAAAATCGCACCCCTGCAGGTCAGCGGTGAGGAGGAAAGGGGGAGCATCGCCGCAGGTATAGACCAAAGCAAACAGCTGTACACGGATCTGCTCGGGTGGATCGGCAAGCTCGAGTTCCTTTCCGGACAAGAAGGGGATCGCGGGTTGGACAAAGAATCCTTCCTCTCCGCGCTGGAGGAGATAGTGCCCGCGGATGAACCACTCCTGAGCCTTATCGATGAGGCTTTTGACAATTTGGACTCGGCCCAGCAGCTCGACAATTTGACAGCATTGCGAGGGATCGATTCGTTATTGGAAGATGAGCTCCAGCAGCACAGAGCGGGGATATCCGAGGCGGTCTCCGCTCTTTCCGGCGAGCACGATGCCAATCTGGAAACGTATCTGCGCTGTCTGTACGATCCGCGCAGCAGCGAGCAGGCGCTTGCCGAAGCCATTGCCGGCTTTTTCTCGAATCCCGCTTTCAACCGGGATACCTACCGGGACGCGGAACTTCGCTACGCCCGGCTGATGGAGCCGTCGACCTCCGAGGGTCGGTACCGGCAGATGTCGGAAATCGCCGGCGCTCTGTACGGTCTGATGGGCCGTCGCCTGCAGCTGCTCCGGGATCAGGCTCAACAGGAGCTGCAGCTCCAGTTTCGCCAAATCCACGACCAGCGCATCCTGTGGGAAACAGATGTGCGGGATCGACTGGCCGCAGGTATGGAGCAGTGGAACACCGGGGCCAAGCAGATCAGCGAAAGCCACGATCGCTGGCTGCGGGAGTTTACGGATGAGTACGACCAGAAGCAGAGGATATGGGACGACCGGTATGTGCTGTTCTGCCGCAATCGCGAACAATGGGTTCAGCAAAGCACCGAGAATGCCGCATCCGCCGCCGCTCGTTCCGTGGCGCAGTCCGTGTCGCAGCAGATCGATCTGGATGCCGACCGTTTGATCGGGGAAATCCGGACCATCACCATCCCGCAGATGTTCACGCAGGTACCGGAATTGGCCGCCGTGGTCGGCAAAGCCTTTCCCGGGCCGGAGCTTACAGCTCATCTGCGCGACGCCCTTGCCGTTGACCTGTCCACCAACCTCCGGCCTTTTGCCAGGGCCATCTATGTGCGGGGCATCCAACCAACCGGAACACCCGACGTGTTGGCCAAGCAGCTGGCCGGAGAGATCGGGGAGGAGATCTACAGCCGGATCAGCCTGGCCACGGCCCTGCAGATGCGCGTTTACATCGAAGACGCTGAGGAAGCCGTTCATGATCAGATTGCCGAGGCAAACCGCGGCATGGCGGACAATCTGTTCGACCTGATGCGGGGAAGCGGCTACCGCAAAAGCGGTTCCCGATTCAGCCGTTCATCAGTAATCGACAATACCCTGTTCGGAGGCCTGGAAGACGAAACCCAGATCGTGCCGGTGTACCGTTACTTCGTCGCCCCCGACTTTGATGCGGGGGTCGATCTGACTCGAGCTTCTCTGGAGGGCCGCAGCGGCGACTACATCCAGGAGCTGGCCGCTCTGGCCCAGGAAAATCTGTCGAGGTACATGGAGCTGATCTTCGGGCGTTCAGATGATGATCGGGCGGCTTGGGACTGGCAGGGCATCAACACCGAGTTCAAGGACTACTTCAACGCCCAGACCGCCTCATTCCGGGCATCCAAAGGATTCAATAGAAATGATGGGGTATTTCACGAGGTGGACGGGTTGTTCCCCTATCACATCGGCTACGAACCGATAATGCGGACCGATGATCCTGAAGCGGTCCAGGAACCCGGATATGGTGAGCTCGGAATGATCATGGAGGCCTACTTCCGAAACGAGGCACGGCAGGCACGGGGATTGTCCATGATCTCTGTCCCTTGGTACAACTTGCGGATCTGGGATGACGACTCGGATAACGACGGCGAGTCGGACAGCTGGTTCAAAGCACCCAGTGCACGAGATGCCGTGAACCTGGCGGTGAGCATTGCAGCTACCGCCACCGGCAATGTCTGGGTGGCTGCTGCCCTAAACCTTGCCGATGATGCGGTATTCACGGTGGCTGATGTTTCCAGCGGATATGTGGATCCGGAGGAGGGGATCCTCTCCTTCGGCAAGCAGGCTCTGGTCAGCGGAGTTACCGCCGGGACCGGGGTGGGATTCGACGCGCTTCGGGGGGCGCTGGGGACCTTTGCCGAAGAGGGAGTGTGCAAAGCGCTGCTTCAGGGCGTGGAGAGCGCGACAAACAGGGTGACCGGCGCAACTATCAATGCTCTGGAATTCGATCCCGACGGCGAACTCATGTTCAATACCGCTTTGTACAAAGAAACCCTTACAGGCCGCCAGGCGCTGCGCGGGTATCTGGCGGAGTTCTCCGGAGTAAGCGTGGAGTATCTGTTGCAGGGGAACCTTACCGGTTTCTCGACCGGACACATCGAGGATGTGCGGGGGTTCTCCCAGTTGGCCGGCGGTTTGACGCAGGCGAGCCTGGAGTATGCCCTTACCGGTCAAACGATCCTCAACCTGGCCGATTTCAGTATGTTCGGGCTTTCAGCGAATAACCGCACCCTCTCCGGTGGGTTCCTGGAGCTGTGCATCGGAGGAGATCAACCGCAGTTCGCCCTCGGCCAAAGGGGAGCCGATTTCAGTCTGACGGCTTTTACCGATGCGGCTTTCGGCCTGGATACCTGGATCCAGAGCATGAGGATCCGTTTTTACGATCGCTTCGGGACGTGGGAACTCGCAGAGGACTATAAGGGCTACGATTCAGTGGGGACCTCTCTGAGGGCATTGTACTCCTTCAGCGACTCAGAAGGACAGGAGCTCTACGAGGAACTTCTCAATGAAGAGACACAGCTCCTGGTTGGTTTTTCCGACACAACCGGACAGACACAACTGGTCGGGAACACCAGGCAGGTCCAGCTGGCCTCACTGGGGGATAGACGGGAGCGCAACAGCCGCTTGCTGGGCGGTGTGGTTCTCCAACACGAAGCGCACCGGGACGGGGTAACTTCCGATGATCTGATCCAGCAGCTGGAGACCCGGGAGGCGGTCGCTTCGCGGGCGGTGATGCTCATTGCCTTGGAGAGGGACTACAAAGGGATTATTGGTTCCGAGCTCGAGAACACCATCGATGTGCTGATGTACCAGGCCGGGAAGGAGACGTTCAACAGGTACGTTGACGAGCTGTGGAACAGCCAGGGCGATTTCGCTGAACGGGTCATCAACCGAAGAAAAATCGGGGTTCGGCGGACTCTGCTCTTCGACGTTCAGAAATATACACCCGGTCTGGCCGCCACCTACCGCTGGGCTGTAACACAAGCAGGCGGAGATCCTCACAAGGATTACCTGCTTCCCGAGTCGGACATCGATTCTCAGAGTCAGGTGCTGCAGGAACTCAACGATTCAGATACCGTGTCCACTCAGTTGAATCTGGTGGGAACGCTTCTCGGAACCGGGTCCTGGAGCGTCAGCGGGGGGAATCTGGGCAAATCGATCCTGGGCCTCAATCCTTTCGATGCGCCGGACCTGCTTGGAGCAACCAGCGCCCTGCTCAATGACGCCACACTTGCCCGGGCGCTTTTCGACGCGCTGGAGAATCGGACTATCTGCAGCTACAGCAGCGACGATGTGACAAACGTCTTCGGGCAGCTGGCGAACGGCATACTCAAGGCTGAAAGCCTGTCTGATATGGAATGGTACAGCCGGGCAACGGCGATCTACGCCGATTCAAGGATCTTCGGTATGGCTGAGCAGGCGGGGATTCCACTGGAAGTTGAAAACCGTTGGGTGGGGAACGAACGGTTCCAGGCCCAGGTTGTCAACCAGATGATGCGGAACTACATGTTCGTCGGCGAGATGGTGTTCAACGGGATCAGCGATCCCGAGATCATCCGCAAGATGTACTACGGGGGATTTGCCAATCCAGTCAGCATGGGCAACGGCCTGACGCTTTGGGAAAACGTGCCGGGCTTTGCCAACCGCAACACCGGCCCGTGGGA
>CAZPPB010000015.1:0-42138 GCA_964588355.1 uncultured Spirochaetaceae bacterium
TCGACGAACCCCGTCTGCAGGCCCTGACCGGCGGCAAAGATCTCCCGCAGCGCCTCGGTGATCACAGCCGGATTGTGGCCGAGGATGTTGGCGTGATGACCCTGCCAGAAGTCGAGGATTCTTTGTCCGTCCTCAACGGTGATGAACGCGCCCCGGGCCTCCCGGATCCGCGGCGGAAAAGGCTCGATCAGGCGCAGGTTGTGGCTCCCTCCGTCGATCAGAGTCTTGCCCGCGCGCTGGTGAAGCCGACGGGATTCCGGGAAACGCCGCGCGTACTCTTCAGCCAGTTCGGCGAGCAGTCTGCGGTGATCTCTGTGTTTCATCTGCTTGTGTTCCTGTGCTGATGGTGACTATAGGGTAAAAGAGGGGGGATGATCAAGCTCGAGGCGCCCGGCGCCGCGGGTTCGGTCAGGGCGGAAAGCTGGACAACTTCCAATGGCGGGAGTATGATGCCGTTGAAACCGAGGACCCGCCGGATCGAGTGCGCATGGGCTGCGCGCAGGCAGCGGCCGGGGACCGCGAAAAATCAAGGCAGGCAGTCGAGGATTGGGAGGATGGATAAATACGCTGCTGTAGATCTGGGCGCAGAAAGCGGTCGGGTCGTTGTGGGGGACGTACGGGCTATGGAGGAGGTGTATCGTTTCGAGAATCAGCCCGTGAGGATCGGCAACAGCATCTATTGGGATGTGCTGGGCATCTACACGGAGATCAAGAGAGGGTTGAAAGCGGCTTTCAGCCGCTATCCGGGCCGGATAAGAAGCATCGGGCTGGACAGCTGGGGGGTGGACTATGCACTGCTGGATTGCCAGGGGGACCTGGTCGGCGGGGTCTACCACTACCGTGATCTCCGTACCGATGATATCCCTCAGCAGGTTTTCTCTCACATTTCGAAGCGGGAGATCTATGAGGAAACCGGGATCCAGCATATGCAGATCAACACGATCCATCAGCTGTACGCCCACGGCAAAGCCAAGCCGGGGCTGGTAGAGCAGGCCTGCACCCTGCTGACCCTGCCGAACCTGTTCCACTACTGGCTCACCGGTCAGAGGTGCAGCGAGTATACCCACGTGTCCACCACCCAGCTGTACAACCCCCGCCAAAAGGACTGGTCCTGGCGGATAATCGACGCCCTGGGCTTCAAGCGGCAGTGGTTCGGGGAGATTGTGCCAGCGGGCACGCGGCTCGGCGCCCTGCTGCCCCACGTGGCCGAAGAGATCGGCGCCCCTTCGGAGTTGATGGTCATAGCCTCGGCCAGTCACGACACCGCCAGTGCGGTGGCTGCCATTCCGGCTCCCGGCAAAAGCAACTACGCCTACATCAGCTCGGGAACCTGGTCTCTCCTGGGCTGCGAGAGCCCGGAGCCGGTCATCAATGACAAGAGCTTCGCCTACAACTTCACCAACGAGGGAGCCGCAGACGGGGGCATCCGTCTGCTCAAGAATATCATCGGTCTGTGGATCGTTCAGGAGTGCAAACGGCACTGGGATCGTACGGATCGGAAATATTCCTACGGGGAGCTCACCGACATGGCCCGGGCTTCCGGGCCTGCCGAGTTCACCATCGATTGCAACGATCCCCGTTTTCTCAAACCGGGTCTGATCGACGACAGCATGACGGATCGCATCCTGGCCTACTGCCGCGAGCACGGACAGAGGCAGCCGCAGGGGCCGGGAGAGATCGTCCGGGGCGTACTCCAGAGCCTTGCCCAGCTGTACGCCGACGCGCTCCGGCAGCTGGAGGAGGTGTCAGGACGCCCGCTGGAGCAGCTGTACATCATCGGGGGAGGCAGTCAAAATACTCTGCTCTGCGAGCTTACCGCTCAGAAAGCGGGGATCCCGGTCTTTGCAGGTCCGGTGGAGGCAACAGCCATCGGGAACATGATGATCCAGGCGATCAGCATGGGCGAGCTCGAGTCGATCCAGCGGGGCAGGGAGCTGATACTGGAGTCCTACCGGATCGAGGAGTTTTCTCCGTAGCGCCTGCCGATCTCGGCGAAGGCCTCGATTCGGCTCTCCATCACCGGATATTTCTCCACAGCCTCCCGGGCAAACATCCCGCTGGCCGGGTCGTGGGTAGCCGCCGCCTCGTGGCCGATCAGCGCCCAGGTGGATTCGATCAGATGCCGGAATTGAGGCTGCCGGATTTCCGGGCAGGTGAACTCCTGTCTGGGGGAGTTGATGTCCACGCCGCTGATCTGGAACAGGCCGCGGCGCCGGCAGAGGGACTGCACCCGCGCGAGCTGCTGCGGGGTGTTGCGGTTGGGCATATAGGTCACGGCCCTGAAGCCCAACCCGGTCAAAACCTCGAATAATTCCTCCAGGTAGGCATCTTCGAACGCCTGGGCTTTCTTGTCTCCGGTTACCGACTCGGTGATATCCCCCAGATAGGCATAGGCGGAAATGGCCCCCACCCGCTCGCAGAAGGCCAGGCATTCCTGGATAGTCGGGCACTCATCGGCGGCGTCGATGTAGAAACGGCCCACCAGGTCGCTCTTCAGAGCTCCCAGAAGATCGTAGGGGTAATGAGGATTGGTCTGCCCGGACAGCAGCTCCTGCACATTGGTGCTGAGGTTCAGCCGGAGTTTCTCCTTTAGATAGGTGAGCAGCTCCGTGCCCCGACCGAAGCGACGGACCATTCGTTTGGACAGAGCGAAGAGGATGTGCCGCTCCGTGACGCTTCCCCCCTCATGGGCCATGGACAGGGGAACAACATCCGCCTCGAAATCCAGCAGCAATTCGTCCTCTGCGAGCAGGTCGTTCAGACGGCGGACCATGCGGCGGTTGCGCCGGTTTCTGGCTTCCCGGTAGGGCTGGAAATAGGCGGACACCTCCTGGATGCGGGTGTGGGGGATCCCGTGCAGGGCGATGTAGGCGTTGGACAGCTGGTCCGGGTTGTTGATGCGCCGTGCGGCCAGCGGGGTGGAAGAGCAATCGCAGCGGCATTCCACTCCTATGGTCGTGGCCAGCCGGATCGTCCTGCCCGCCTGGATGAACTCCTCCGCACCGCTGATCGAATCGTGGTCCATGATGCCGGCGGTGCGCAGTCCCGCGCTGAAGCTCCGCCAAACCGCCTCTGCCGGGGAGTAGGGGGAGAACGAATAGATCGTGTGGATATGGTTGTTCACATCTTCCCCGGCTTCCGGTTGGGGGAGCTTTCCCGCCTTCAAGCGGGCGCTCAGTTCTGAAATCGCCTCCAGACGCTTCTCGCAACGGGGATGGCCCAGCTGATCGGTCAGTTCTCGTTCATTCATGATTTGCGGTAGGTTACCATATCCTCGCTCTTGGGAGTAGGGGGTGCTTGACGGGGTACTTGACGGAACCTGACTAAATCGCTAAAATTAGCGCCAAATATATAGCAAAAAGTTACTATAGACGAGGTACGATGAATCGATTTAGAGAGGGGCTCGAATCCGGAAAAGATTTCGTAGCGACCTGCGAGCTGGTGCCGGGACGCGGGCACACGGGCATAGGGATCGACAACATCCTCAAGTTCGCCGAAGAAGCCAAGGACAGCAAGTACATCTACGGTGTGAGTCTGACGGACAACGCCGGGGGAAATCCGGCGCTGTGTGCCGATATCCTGGGCCCGGAGATCCAGACGCTCGGGCCGGATCTTCTGGTTCATTTCTCCTGCAAGGATATGAACCGCAACATGATCGAGTCGCGCGCCTATGCGCTCAAGCGTTCCGGGGTAACCAACCTGCTGGTGATCACGGGGGACTACCCGATATCCGGGGCCTTCGGATTGCCCAAGCCGGTGTTCGACATCGATTCGGTTATCGCCCTGCACTACCTGCGGCAGATGAACGAGGGGCTGGAAGCGCAGGCCGGCCGCAAGACCGTCAAACTCGAATCCACGGATTTCTTTCTCGGGGCCGTGGCCTCACCCTTCAAGGCCACCGAGGCCTCGACCTACATGCAGTACTGCAAGATGGAGAAGAAGGTCCGCGCCGGGGCACATTTTCTGGTCACCCAGCTGGGCTACGATTCCCGCCGGCTCGCCGAGTTCTTCAAATACGTACGCCAGGTGCTCGGGCTGGACATCCCCCTGATCGGCAGCGTGTACGTGCTTTCCGCAGGGGCAGCCCGCTTCATGGCCACCGGCGAGGTTCCGGGCTGCTACGTCGGCGACCGGCTGGTCAGCGTGCTGCAGGAGGAGGCCAAGGCGCCGGACAAGGGCAGGGGCGCGCGGCTGGAGCGGGCGGCCAAGCAGATCGCCATCCTCAAAGGCCTGGGATACAACGGAGCGCACATCGAGGGGCTGAATCTGAAGTTCGCCGACGTTACCGCGATCATGCAGCGCTCCGAGGAGATCGGGGAGAACTGGCGGGATCACCTGGAGGAGCTGGATTTCTCTCCTAAAAACAGCTTCTTCCTCTTCGAAGGCGGGGAGGATTTTGCCTTCGCCGGGAACGGCGGCCGGGTCAGCTCCAGGGAAACCCGCAGAAAAGCGATCCCCTCTCCGAAATTCTGGCTGATGCGTCTGGCCCACAAGCTGTTCTTCATAGAGGGAACGCCCGGCTACAAACTGATGCGGGCCCTGGCGAAATCCGTGGAGAAACGGAAACTGAGCTATAAGGTGTTTCAGACTCTGGAGCACGTGAGCAAACGTGCCCTGTTCGACTGCCGGGAGTGCGACGACTGCGCCCTCTTCGAGATGTACTACCTCTGCCCCGAGTCACGCTGTCCCAAAGGCCAGCGGATCGGGCCCTGCGGGGGAAGCCGCATCGACGGGATGTGTGAGGTGTTCGAGCATCGGCCCTGCATCTGGGAGCTGGTGTACTGGAGGGCCAAGAACAGGGGCGAGCTGGAAAAGCTGGGCTACGTGATCAATCCCCGCAACTGGGCGCTCTATGAGACCTCCTCCTGGGTGAACTACTTTCTCAAGCACGATCATTCGGGAAACCCCATCGAGGTATCCCGGCAGCTGCCCCAATCCCGGTAAATTGGATGGTTTGCGGCAAGACGCTTTTCATCCCCCTGTAGTTGGCGGGGATCCCTATAAACTCGAATAGCCGGCGATCACGGAGCACAGGCCGATGCTGTAAATCGGCTTTCCGGTTTCAAGGTTCCAGCGCACGGAAAACGGCAGCAGGTCGAAACCCAGGCCGAACCCCGTCTTTCCCAGCTGAATAGGCGGAACATCCAGGAAGCGCAGCCTGAAACCCAGGCAGGGTGTGCTGTCCGCTTCGCTCATTTCCCAAACAAGGCTGAGCCCCGCGGTTATCAACAGCAGGCTGCAATTTACCTCGAGTCCCGCCAGCCGGCTGCCGGTATAGCCCCAAACGGGTATCGAGAACAACCCATCCACCCCGAAGGAAGGAAATCCCACGGGGGGGAACAATCTGGTGGAAAGCAGAAAGGTCGAGGCAATACTGGTTTCTCGGGTCGCCGCGTAACGGATGATCCCAGGCTCGACCTTGACACCGACGGCTATCCAGTTTTCCCGGCCGGGATACAGGTGGACCCGCAACCCCTTCGGTTTGCTATCCAGGACCAGATGGATGTCATCGGTCATGGCTTCCGGTTCCATGCGGGTTTCCAGCCGGGTCAGAAACACCTCCTGCTCCGGTTCAAAGGGTGATTTCATGAGCTCCCGCAGCAGCTCATCGGTTTCCTTGCGGGGATAGCGTCGGAAGTCGAACCTTCCGCTCCACATCACGGCCAGCCGTGCGCCTGCGGGTCCTACCGTATCCGCAAGGCAGGATTCGATGTACTCCTCGACATCCGCCGAAACCGGAGGGTTTTCTTTGTATCTCAGGCGCCTTGTGGGGAAGTTGCCGGAACGCACCGTGCTTTCGGCAAAAACATAAAGTGTGATCCTTGCCGGACGCCTGGTGCTGATCGAAGAGATGTACAGGGGAAAGATGAGCTGGTCGGACCGGTACTTGACGGTCAGCGGCGGCAGAAACTCGTTCCGGTAGTGCCGTTTTTCATCCGGAATCAGCTTGATTGCCACGAAAGCCCAGTCGCGCTCTATATAGCTGTTCAGGATCTCCCCGGCATCCGGATTGACCTGATAGCCGTTTTCCTGCAGCCATTCGATCAGAGCCGAAGCAGCACCCGCTCCGAGGACGCTCACCTCATAGTGCGCCAGCACGGTCGTTCCGTATACGACCACCTGCGGCTCGGATTCTCCGGCTGCGGCTTCCGCTCCACCCTTGTTGTGTACCAGTGCACCTTCCTGTGCTACCGCGTAAGTGTGGCAATGTTCGACCGTGAGGTTGTACACCGTTGTCTGTTCCCAACGGCTGCCCAGGCTCGTGATGGTCAATCTGCCGCCTTTTCCGAGCAGTACGTCCCCGGGGATCAGGTGCCGGGCTTCCACCCAGCGGCCTCGAGAGGTGGAGATCAGTTCTCCTGCAGGAACGTCGACCGGTGGGGGTCTGGAGGCCAGCCGCTGCCCCTGCACAGCGTAAAACGGGTGATTCCCCGTCGCCTGAATCAGTGTTTGACCCGCCCGGATGGTGACCATCTCCCCGTCGTAACGGTGGAGGTGCCGCTCCAATACACTCTTAAGCTGCCATTTACGGGAGGACAGATCGTAGGCCCAAACCTCGGTTCCCGGCTCTACGGTTTCAATAGCCCGAGGTCCTCCGGCGGTGAGCACCTCGGTGCCGGCGGGGAAACAGCCCCCGGAGGATACAGTCGGGGATGATCCATCCGAAATCCTCGCCTTCACCGGTGTATCCCGTGGAGAAGGTCATGCTGATCCGGTTGCCGTTCTTGGTGATGATCGCCCGCTGATCGGCGCTCACAGCCACCGACTCGACGCTGAGGTAACCACCGTCGGCTGCGGCCTGAGTGAACGGAAACCAGACGGCGATGAAGGCGAACAGGACGCTTCCCGGGACCCGGAAAAGTTTCATCTCCGGCCTCCTTTTCTATAACTCTCGGGTCGAACCCGCCAGGCGCGACCCGGCTATCCACATAAAACCTGTCCTTCACGGGTCGTTTGTGTAGCTGTTCATTCTCTATTCATATTCTAAGACAGAGGGTGGAAGAAGGAAAGCAAGGCAGATTTTTGCTGCTTTGCCGTGCGAGGTGCTCTTATTAGCTAATACAAATTTGCGAAAACTAAAACTGTGAAGTCTGGGGACCGCACAAAATAGTAAAAACTTGACAGCGGAGGTCATGTACCCTAAGATGGGAGCCTTCCTCCTATTTTCTTGGGCTGTGACCGCCGAGAGAGTCGTGGGAAAACAGGGGATATAGAAAGTTCAAATTCGATTGGATATAATGTTGCCGGCGAGAGGAATAACGGATGATCGCATTCAAAAGCCTGAGTGAAATACTGAAAACCATGTTGGGTTGGGAGGACAAGCTCAAGGATTTCTACGACGTGGCGGAGTACGCGCTGCAAAACGAGAAGTCCAAGAAAACCGTTCAGACCCTGCGGGAGCGGCATGTGAACAAGCTTGATATCCTTCGCGGCGTCGACCCCTCCAGCCACGGTACGAGCGAATGGGTCCGTTACGCCCCCAGCTATCAAGAGGAGGATCTGATCCCGGTGGGGAAGATCCAAAGAGACGCGGAGCCCGAAGAGATCTTTGAGCATCTGTTGGATTACGAGAGCAAGCTGAAGGCCATATACTCCAGCATAGCGAAGAACCTGATCAGCCGAAGTCAGAAAGAGCTGTTCGAATCCCTATCGCAATTCAAGGAGGAGCAGATCGAGGAAATCCGCCACCTTGCAGCGGGTGCTTGAGGAATCCTGATCTTCGGGTATGCAGATCCCCCGGTTGGGTTCTAAAATCGACTCTTCTGAGTACACGGATCTTACCCGGGTCGTCAGCTGGTTCATCCTGCTGCGCTGGATCGCTGCGGCAGGAGTCTTAATCACCCTCGTTTTCGTACGCTTCCGCCTGGGATATCCGCTCCCCTACACCCTGCTCTATTCACTGACCGGGGTCCTATGCCTCATCAACTTTCTGTTTACCCTCTACTACCTTGCCGTCAAGCGGAAGAATCTCAGTCGGGGGGAGCTTGCGGTGTTTCTGCATGTTCAGATCATCTGTGACTACGTGCTGCTGTTCTTCCTGATCTACTTTACAGGTTTCCTCGAAAACCCCTTTGCCTATTTTTTCGTTTTTCACATCATGCTGACCTCCTTTCTCTTCACCTCCGATATCGTCCTGATCTACGTCAGCAGCCTGATCGTGCTGTTCGTTGCCGCCTTCCTTTCTGAGTATCTCCACGTTATTCCTCACTACCCCTTGAGCGGCGGCGTGGATCCCCGCTACTTACGTCTTTACCTGCCCAGGGCCATCGGCTTGTGCTCGACCCTGACCATCTCCGCCTACCTGATTTCCAACATCAAGCGGCGGATTGCAGAGAAGGGCCGGCGAGTGGAGGTGGAGCTCAACCGCTACAAGGAACTGGATCGGATCAAGAGTAATTTCATCCTTCAGGTCACCCATGAGCTGCGCGGTCCCATTGCCGCCATGAACGGCTACCACGAGATGCTGATCAGGGGTATCGGCGGGAAGCTCGCGCCCCGGGCGAATGAGCTGGTTCATAAGGCGAACCTGAGAACGGATAACCTCCTCCAAATCATCGATGAGATGATCGACTACGCCTACATGAAGTCGGAGGAGGAGGTCAGGTACGTAAAGTCCGCTGTGAACGTGCGGGAGATCATCGACTATCAGCTGGACATCCATTCAAGCCAGGCGGTGCAGAAGAACATCCAGCTGATTGCCGATTGCCCGCAGGAGCTCTTTCTCCATTCGAACCGGGACCTGCTAAACATCATCCTCAGCAACCTGATCAACAACGCGATCAAGTACTCGCCGGAGTCTACAACGATTACCGTGTATTCGGACGCCGTGCCCGGGGGCAGTGAGGTTGCAGAGATCCATCTCACTGTCGAGGATCAGGGCTACGGAATCGAGCCGGAGGAGCTGCAAAAGATATTCGAGGAGTTCTACCGCACCCGAAAGGCCCGGGAATTGGAACGGGACGGAACCGGATTGGGACTTCCCATCGTACAACGCGCCGTAGAATGTCTGGGCGGCCGTTTGACCGTATATTCAGAGTTGAACAAGGGTACTACCTTTCAAATATTTTTCCCTGCAGGAGGAGAAGATGAGCAAAATTCTAATCATCGACGATGACCTGGATATTCTGGAAACAACCGGTTCCCTGCTGGAGTATGAGGGTTTCGAGATCCACTGCGCGGATACCGTGGAGAAGGGGATGGAGATGATCGGCACGCTGGCCCCGGCACTGATCCTTCTGGATGTGATGTTCCCCGAGAAGAAGACCCGGGGTTTCGAGGCGGCTGCAGAGATCAAGTCGAAGTACCCGAAGATCCCCATTTTTGTTCTCACCGCCATCAACCGGGAGTATGCCTTCAACTTCGACAAGAAGGATGTACCCGCCGATGAGTTCATCAATAAACCCATCAAGATCGATCGGCTTGTCAAGCTTATCAGCAACTATGTAGGCGGGCCTTCGGAGCGTGCCTGACCGGCGGCCTCGAGTACCGGTCTACGAAGCGGCCACGCCCACCGCTTCCACGATGAAATCACAGGCTCGGATCAGCTCTTCTTTGTAGACACTGCCGTCCAGGCGCCTGAGGATGTCCCGAGCATTCCCCATCTGCTGCAGAGCCTTCTCCACTATATCGACGTCTTTGCCGATCAAGGCATCGTGATCTCTGTGATCATCCAGCAGTTGGAAGGCCAGTCCGAAGGCCATCCCGAACTCTGCGAGTTTCACCGCCACTACCGGATCAGCTCCGGCCAGGATGGCACCGCTGTGGCAGGAGGCGGAGATGAGCACGGCGGTTTTATTCTTGAGGATGTTCAGGTAGGCGGGAAAATCCAGGGATAGTTTCTCATCGATCGTCCGCTGCTCGATGATCTCGCCCAGACACATGTTTCGGGTCGTATCGCAGTACAGCTGATAGATCGCCAGATGCCGCTCCCAGTTTGGCGACTCGAGGCTGGTGATGAGGGAAAAAGACTGGGCGTAGAGGATATCCCCGACCAGCACGGCTGCCTGATTCCCGTGTTTCCTGTGCAGGGCGCTGCGGCCCCGGCGCAGCTTCTCGTCATCAATGATGTCGTCGTGTATCAGGGAGGCGGAGTGGATCAATTCAACCGCCGTAGCCAGCTTTATCAGGGAGGCGTTCAGCTGTTCTTCGCCTCCCTCCGGGTCCCATCCGACCATGCCGGCGGACAGCAGCACCAGGGCCGGACGAAGCATCTTTCCCGGTTTATCGAGCAGATGATGGACGACGCGATCTATATGTTCGGCCTGTTCTCCGTTTGTTCCCCAACTGTCTACGATCAAGTCAGCCTGAATATTAATCTGCTGCTTCACAGCTTCGAGGAAAGAAGAGATCGAAGTGAATATTTCCTTGCTGTTCATAGCGTGTCCACCTTCCGCAGGCAGCTACGTTAATGTATTGCCACTTCGGCTTTCGGGCAAGTATCATCCGTGGAAAGGATTAAGACAAAAGTCGTTCCCCCGTTCACCTCGCTCTCCACCCTGATGGCCACGCCGTGCAATTCCACAATCCTCTTCACGATGGCCAGACCCAAGCCCGTACCGTCTTCGGTGAATGCTTTGGCGTTGCCCGCCCTGTAGAAATCCTCGAAGATCCAGGGAAGGTGCTCCGGTGCAATCCCGATCCCGCTGTCGGCGATTTTTACCTCGACTGTGTTCTTTTTGTCTGTAGGTCTGAGGGTCACCGACACCATTCCCCCTTCGGGGGTGTAGCGAAGGGCATTGCTCAGCAGGTTGTTGAAAAGCTGCTCCATGGAGAAACGATTGGCCTGCAGGATCACCCGGCCCGCCTGGTTCTCGAAACTCAAGGTTATGCATCTGTCCCGGCTCTGCTGCCGGAACAGTTCTACTTCTTTATCGATCACCTCCACCAGATCCACCCTCTCCTTCGGCAATTCGTTCTGGGTACGCATCCGGGATACGTCGAGCAGATCGCGAACGAAGCCGAGCAGAAGCCGGGTGCGGACATTGGCACGCTGAACCATGTCGCGGGTCTTCTTGCCGATCTTACCCGTGTAGCCCTGGAGCACGGTCTGGAGACAGCTGTCGATCGCCGACAGGGAAGACTGAATATCATGGGATACGGTCAACACATACTGAGATTTCAGCTTATCCTGCTCGGCCAGCTCCCGCTCCCGTTGGCGGAGTTTATTCACGATGGTTGTCGTTAAATACACGGCGATGTACAGGGTCGAGGAAAATGCGAGGAAGCGGCCGATATACCCGGTCAACGACATCGTGTCAGCGGCGAAAGCGGCAGAAGACAGCAAATGGTAGGGCAGCAGATCCAGGACGCTCGCAGCCAGGAGCAGCCCGACCAATACCGAGGCGAAGGTGGCCTGCAGGTAGGCCGAGCGGTTGGTGAGCAGGATCCCGGAGATGATCATGTGAAAGATGTAGTAGGACACAAAGGGATTTTCCAGGCCGCCGGAAAAGTAGATCAGGTAGGTTAGCAGACTAAGATCCACCAGGATCTGGATATTCGCCAGGCGGTGGGCCTTGTCGATCCAGCCGGGTGTGTCGATCTGCCCTTGAAGCCGTCGATTGACTGTGTAGCAGATCCCGTTGTAAACGACCAGGAACAGGTTGCCCAGATAGAGAGGCAGCAGCGGAAGGGGGATATCCAGAACAAAGCGGGCTCCCGTTATGACCAGGGCAAGTCCGGCCGCAGCCAGCCAGCGCAGAGTGATAAAAAAGCGTATCTTTCCCCGAAGGTCCTGCTTGAGGATGGCTGCAGCCGATTCTCTCACAACATCCGCCTCCCTATCGCCTCGCCGTCTCGTTTCCGCTAAACTTCTTCGATCGTAATGGTCTTGGTCGGACACACGTAGGCGCAGGAGCCGCAGCCGATACAGCTTTCAGCGACCTTTTCGAAGGGCGGCGTGACCTTCCTGTGGATCCCCCGTTCTTTCAGGCTCAGGGCGTAGCGTTCGGGTATTTGCTGACAGACCCGGACGCAGAGACCGCAGAGGATGCAGTTGGTGGCCTCCTGACTGGGCGCCCGCTGCAGAAGGTACTGACCCACCACGTCCAGATTCCGTCCGTCGGGATCGACGCCCATCTGGGCAGCCATATCCCGTATGATCTGCGACTCCGGGCAGCGGGACAACAGCAGCTCGATGATGAAGCGCCGCGAATCCTGTACCCGCTGCGAGTCGGTGGTAATCAGCATTCCGTCTTCGGCGGGTGCGCTGCAGGCCGGGACCAGGCGGCTGCGCTTCGGTACAGCCCGGGTGGCCGCCTCCACCAGGCAGATGCGGCAGCCCCCGTAGGGACTCAGATGCTCGTTGTGGCAGAGGCTGGGGACCTTGATCCGCAGCGCCTTTGCCGCTTCCAGTATCGTGAGCCGCTCTTCGAACTCGAGGTTTTTGCCGTCGATGGAAATCGTAGCCATCACTCAACCCTAACCGCGTCGAAGTTGCAGACGCTGTAGCACATTCCGCACTTGATGCATCGATCCTGATCGATTACGTGGGTCTTTTTGCGTTCTCCGGAAATACAGGCCACCGGGCAGTTCTTGGCGCAGGCGGTGCAACCCGTGCAGTTTACCGGATCGATCGAATAGGTGATCAGGGCCTTGCATACTCCGGCGGGACAGCGTTTATCCCGGATGTGAGCTTCGTACTCGTCCCGGAAGTAGCGGATCGTTGTCAGCACTGGATTCGGAGCGGTGTTTCCCAATCCGCAGAGGGCGGTCTCCTTGATGTGCTGAGCCATTTTCTCCAGCAGCTCGATGTCACCCTCCTGCCCCCTACCGGCCGAGATGTCTTCCAGGATGTTCAACATGTGCCAGGTTCCCTCCCGGCAGGGGGTGCACTTCCCGCAGGACTCCTGCTGGGTGAAGGAGATGAAGTAGCGGGCCACTTCGACCATGCAGTTATCCTCGTCCATAACGATCATGCCGCCGGATCCCATGATCGAGCCGGCTTGAACCAGAGACTCGTAATCCACCGGGGTGTCCAGGAGGCTCTCGGGAATGCAGCCGCCGGAAGGACCGCCGGTCTGCACGGCCTTGAACTTCTTGCCGCCGGGGATGCCGCCCCCGATTTCGAAGACGATCTCCCGCATGGTAATGCCCATCGGTACTTCGACCAGACCGGTGTTGTTGACCTTACCCACCAGGGAGAAGACCTTGGTGCCCTTGCTGGTGTCCGTCCCGAACGATGAAAACCACTCGGCACCTCGATTGATGATGTGGGGTACGTTGGCCCAGGTCTCCACGTTGTTGATGTTCGTGGGTTTTCCCATATAGCCGGACTGAGCCGGGTAGGGAGGGCGTACCCGTGGTTCGGGAAGCTTCCCCTCCAAAGATGCGATCAGGGAGGTTTCCTCCCCGCATACGAAGGCGCCGGCTCCCTTGCTGACCGTGATATCGAAGGAGAAATCCGTTCCCAGTATCTGTTCCCCGAGAAGCCCGTACTCCCGGGCCTGCTCCAGGGCCTGGGTCAGCCTTTCCAGGGCCAGGGGATATTCGGCGCGGATGTAGATGAAACCGTGGGTCGCTCCGATGGCGTAGGCACCGATCAGCATCCCCTCCAGCAGTGCGTAGGGATCGGATTCCACGATCGAACGATCCATGAACGCCCCCGGATCACCCTCGTCGGCGTTGCAGATGATGTACTTGGCGGCCTCGCCCTCCGCCGACGCTACCGTTGCATTTTTGCAGAACTCCCACTTCTTGCCGGTCGGAAAACCCGCTCCGCCCCGACCGCGCAGGCCCGAGGTTTTGATCTCTTCGATAACCTGTTCCCGGCTCATCTCGGTAAGGGCTTTGACCAGAGCCTGATAACCGCCCAGGGCGATATACTCCTCGATCCTCTCGGGATCCACGATGCCCCGATTCGCCAGGGCAATCAGCTGCTGCTTGCCGAAAAAGGGAATGCTCGCCATCTTGGGGATCGGCGCCTCGCCTTCACCGGGCCTGTACATCAGCCGTTCCACCGGCCTTCCCCCGAGGAAGTGTTCCTCGACCAGCTGGGGTATATCCTCCGGCGTGAGCAGCTGATAGAAGATGTCATCCGGTTTGACGACCACGATCGGCCCGTTGGCGCAGAATCCATTGCAGCCCGTGGTGACCACATTTATGCGGTTCTGGAGTTCGTGTTTTTCGATCTCGGCGATCAAGGATGACTTCACCTTCAACGAATGATTCGATACGCAACCTGTACCGGCACAGACCAGAAGATCCATCTTCTTCTCAGCAGCACCTTCCCCGCGTCGAATCGCGGAAACGGAGGCGGATTTCTCTCGAATAGACCGGATGTCCTCAGGCTTCAACTTCATCTATTTTCACTGATCTCCTGCCGTATCGATTTGACCAATCGGGTGATCTTCTTCTGGTCCATCTTGCCGTGGTATTCCCCGTTCACCGTGACCAGCGGTCCCAAAGCGCAGGCACCGACGCAGTTTACCGTTTCCAGGGTGAAGTTGCCGTCCTTGGAGGTCTCGCCGGGGGCGATCTGAAGATCCCGCTCCAGGGTATCCACGACCTGGGAGGCGCCCCGCACGTGGCAGGCCGTTCCCACGCAGGCACATATATGCTTTTTGCCGATCGGTTCCAGGCGGAAGGAGCTGTAAAAAGTAGCCAGACTGTAGAAAATGCTGATCGGCACCTCGATCAGCCTGGACACTTCCTGCAGCACCTCTTCGGGCAGGTAGCCGTACTCCTGGCTGATATCCTGCATGACCCCGGTCACGGAGCTTTTACCGCTCCTGTACCGCTCGACGATCGACTCGAGTTTCTCCGTAACTTCCAGTGCCATACCTCGATAAAAACCTTCCCTAATGAATAATCACACGCCAGTGTTTCTTGGTGTCGAATTTGTTGTTCAGCGCCATCTGGCGGACGATCGTCAGATAGTCCGGGATGCTGATGGCCACGTCGTTTTTAACCTTGACCTGGCAGGCAAGGCGCATTCCCGTCTGCTTCTCCTGCCGGCTCATGAAAATTTCCTCGGTGGGCAGGATCTGTCCTCCTCCGCTTTCCACCTTGACCTTGCAGTAGCCGCAGCTGCCTTTGCCGCCGCAGGAAGAGTTGATTTCCAGGTTGTGATCGATTAGATACGAGAGCAGGGTGTTTCCGCCCTGCACGTCGAACTCCTGCTTCTCCTCCCCCTGGGCAACCGTGATCCTGCAGCGGCCGTAGGTCACCAACAGTCGGTCGGCCACGGCCAGCAGGATCGTGATGACTAGGAGGATAGCGTTCATGAGAATCAGAGGCATGAAGTTCATTGCACGTTCACCATCCCTGAAAAGCCCACGAAGGCGAGAGCCAGGATCCCGGCGGTTACCATGATGATTCCTGGTCCTCGCATTCCCTTGGGTATATCCCCGACCAGTTTCAGTTTCTCGTTGATCGCAGCGACGATCACAATGGCCAGGGTCCAGCCCGCGGCGGATCCTACGGCGTACACGATTGTGATGACGAAATTATACCTGCGGATCACCATGAACAGGGAGACGGCCAGCACTGTGCAGTTTACCGTGATCAGGGGCAAAAAGATGCCGAAGGCGGCCTGGAGCACTGGAAAGAAGCGCTCCATGATCATCTCCACCAGCTGGACGGAGGCGGCGATCACGATGATGAACACAACGTAGTAGATCAGGGTGCTGCCGGTAGGCACCAGGATCAGGTTGTAGATCGGCCAGTTGATCAGTGCCGTCAGCGTTACCACGAAGATGACGGCAAACCCCATGCCGCTGGCTGTGCGCAGGCTCCGGGACAGGGAGATGAAGGGACACATGCCCAGGAGGTAGGTCAGGGCGATGTTGTGGGTAAGGATGGCGGCCAGAAAAATCGTCAGCAGATGTACGGCAATCATTCCTCCCCCTATTCCTCTTCCATCCCGGCAAGGCTGCGGCCGATCCAGATGAAGATCGCCAGTACGAAGAACGCCCCCGGAGCCATCGCCATGACCACCCATTTGGTGAATCCCTCCGGCATGACCTGGAAGCCGAGGATGGTGCCGAATCCCAGCAGCTCCCGAACGACCGCTACGCTCACCAGGGTATAGGTGTATCCGAAACCATTAGCCAGCGCGTCGATCAGGGATTGGCCGATATTGTTCTGAATGTAAAAGGCTTCCGCCCGCCCCATGATGATGCAGTTGGTGATGATCAATCCCACGTAAGGCCCGATCGCCTGGCTGATATCGGGAAACAGGGCTTTGAGCACCCGATCCACGACGATCACGAAGGTGGCGATTATGATCATGTAGGTGATCATTCGGACCCGGGTAGGAATCAACTTGCGAAGCATCGCAATCAACAGCCCCGTTGCCAGGAGCACGAAGGTAACCCCTGCGCCCATGGCGATGGCGTTTTCCACCTTGTTGCTCACCGCCAGGGCCGAGCAGATGCCGAGGATCATGGAGAAGATCGGGTGATCCCGCCACACTCCGTTGAGGAAGGTCTTGAGGCTCTGCCCTTTGGCGCCAGTGTATCTTCTCATTGGCCCTCTCCCTGTCTGATCACGGGTATAACCTCCCTGAGATTCTCGTTGATGATCGAGATAAAGGCCTCCGAAGTCATGGTAGCACCGGTGATCGAGTCGATCTGGTTGTCCCGGCTGCTTCTTCCCGGCTGCACCGTTTCCAGCCCCTCGGTGAAGCGCTTGCCCTGGAATTGGGCCAGGTAGTCCGCCTCGGTGATCCGGCTCCCCAGGCCCGGGGTTTCCTCCTGGCGGATGATGGTGATCCCTTTCAGGTGTTCCAAATCCGGCTGGACGGCGATGATCCCCTCGATGGGGCCCCACAGTCCCGAACCGGCGTAGGGAAGGGCGATATCGTCCTTCTTGGTGATATAGTAGGTTGTACCGCCACGCCGGCGCACTTCGACATTGCCGGCAAAGGTCTCCTCCACGCTTTCCGGATCGAAGTGGATGTTCAGAGCCCGCAAAATACTCGATTTGGTGGCGATCTCTTCGTTCTTCTCGATAACCGGGGTGGTAACGTAGTTGACGGCCACCAGGGCGGCGGTAAGGATGCTGCCCAACACGAGGACGAAAACAATCATCAGGATCTTGTCTTTCATCGTTTTGCCGGCCTGTACTTGAGATTTACGACGAGGTTGTCAATCAACGGTGTGAAGGCGTTCATGATCACGATGCTGAACATGACCCCTTCGGTGAAGCCGCTGAAGGTGCGGATCAGCACGGTGATGATCCCGCAGCCGGTTCCGAATATGAACTTCCCGGACCTTGTTGCCGGGGAGGTGACCGGGTCGGTGGCCATGAAGACCGCCCCGAACAGGACACCACCTGCCAGCAGCTGGAACAGCGGCGGGGCGAAGGTCTGGGGACCCAGGGTGTGGCCGATCAGGCCGAACAGGGCTACCGAGGCCAGGTAGCTCAAGGTGATCCGCCAGCTGGAAACCCGGGTCATCATCAGAAACACCCCGCCGGCAATTATGCCGATGCGAAACACCTCCCCCGTGCTGCCGGCCACCTGCCCCAGCAGAAGATCGATGTAGGCTGCGGCGGTCTGGGTGGAGCGGTAAACGGCCAGCGGAGATGCAGCGGTGATCGCATCGGAGAAGGGCACCCGCCAGGTGGCGGACATGATCTGCGGGAAGGCGATGGTTGTGAAGATCCTGCCGACCAAGGCGGGATTGAAGATGTTGCGCCCCGTGCCGCCGAACACCTCTTTGCCGAAAAACACACCGAAAGCGATACCCACGGCCACCACCCAAAGGGGAGCGGTGGGCGGAAGGATCAGCGGGAAAATCAGCCCCGTGACCAGGAATCCCTCCTCGATCTCCTTCTTGCGGATCAGTGCGAACAGCACCTCTATGATCCCCCCAACCACGTAGGAGGTCAGGATCATGGCCAGAACATGCCAGCCGAAGAAAACCACCGCCGCCACGGTAGTGGGGATCATGGCCAGGATCACGGTGGACATGTAGCGCTTGATCTCGATGTGATCCAGGAAATGAGGCGCCTGGATCGTGCTTTCAGGGCTGCCGAGCAGGATCCCCTCGAGGGTTTCTACTATGGGTTTAACGGGTCGGAGGATCCGGTTTTTTTTCAGCCCGTCGAAGAGCTTTTTTGCGATTTTCATGCTCCCCCCTCGGTGACCTGAGCATCGACAGGTGCTACCCCCTTGAGCGCTCTGCTCCGGGCCTGCTGCGGGCGGGGGTCGAGTCCCTCCGCCCCGAGCCTCTCTTTTCCCTGCCGCATCAGCTGCGATAGAGGGATCTTGGAGGTGCACACGTAGGTGCAGAGATTACAGTCGATGCAGTCGAAGATGCAAAGGCGAAGGAGGGTCTCGTCGATCACATCCCGCTGCACGTAGCGGTGCAGCAGGTGGGGTAGAATCCCCACGGGACAGACGCTGTCGCAGTAGGTGCAGGCGATACAGGGGCGATGTTCCCCATGGAGGTTTGTATCCAGGGTTTTTGCAAACGGCACGAAGTTGGCCAGGAAGGTACGGGAGTAGGAGTCCGTGCGGAATCCCGGCCGGGAGAAGGCCAGAGGCGGTCCCTGTTTGTCCTCGGGTATGGCGACCACCGTGGCCATGAGGGGATCGACCGCCTCTTGATTCGCGATGCTCCCGGTCAGCAGACTGTTCCGTATGATCCGTTGCCGGTGCTGCTTCTCCAGGTAACTATCGAGCGTCTCCTCCAGAGATGCACCGATCCGGACGCGCAGATGCGGCCGCCGGCTGAACCCGCTGCCGGCCAGGGCGACGACCCGTTCGATCGTGGGCTTGCCCTGGACCACGGCATCCCGGACGTGCAGGAGGGCCTGGAGGTCGAGCACCAGCACTCCGAGGTTGAGGGCAGAGTAGCCGTGGGGATACTCTGCTCCAATCACCGCCGGTATCAGGACCTCTTCCCGGTGGTTCGGGTATTTAGCCGGGATTGAGTGCAGGAAGACCTGCTCGAGCCGGTTCCGCCCGCAGGCCTGCTGCAGTCGCAGGAGCAGGGATCTTTGCTTGCGGCTGCCTGCCAGGTGCAGCGCAGCCTTGGGCATGATCGTAGACAGGATCTTTAATCCCTCAGCCGCTGCGCCGAGCTCTCTGCCGTCGAGCAGAGCGGATGGGGCGGGATTGAATACCTCCGTCGGAACGACTTGAAGCAGGATGTGATCGACCTGTCCGGGTTCGATCGCCGCGCTGTTGAAGCGGGTCGGGATGCCGCCGGCAACGGAGCCGGAGGCACCGGACAGGTACACCAGCTTCTCGAGGGTGTCCGCACCCAGGTTTCTCCAATCCGCGGAGTATCCCTCCACGGTTTTCCAGGAATCCGAGCCGTCGCTGCGGATCACCACAGTCGCTGCGGAATCGCCTCCTCTACGGATCTCTTCGACCTTTCCGTTCACGCTGGCGATGGCAGGGCTGCCCAGGGTCTCATCATCCCGGGATATGATCTGTCCCGCGGTGACCGATTCCCCTTCCTCGACCAGCGGGCGAGCGGGAACGGTTCCGACCGGCCGCAGATCGATCGCTACCGTCGGGGGAACCCCAGAATCCAAGACTTCAGGCTGAGGTTGCCCGGAGAATCGGGTAAATCGATAACCGCCGATGACTCGTTTGCGCTTATTCCCCATACATCCTTTTCGCAGTCAGCTCCGCCCTGCCCGCCTGTCCATATCCAATTAATTTTCGGCTGCCCGGCACTGCCAGTTGCCGGGCCGTTCTGGATGGCCATCTCACCGACCGCTCGACGGCGGATCGTTCAACCTTGATGAAGGAACAGTAGAAAAAACATTAGTGAATCAGTTCACAATCCAATTACACTACTGTATAATAATACGGAATTCAAGGGGAAATCCGAGTATTCCGGTAATATTTCATGATTTACTATATACTGTATTTTAAATATTGGCAAGAGGAGGAAAGCCATGTTTTGGAAGGATCCGAAGGGCCTGAAGAGCATTCCCATGTACTCCAAGATCGGAATCAGCATCCTGCTGATCGTTGCCGGAATCGGGTATCTGCTGGGATTCGCCAACATCATCGTGACCTACGGGCCGATCGACGAGAAGCCGGGCATTTCCGTCGCAGACATCCGCATCGCCTTCTATGGGGCGAGGCAAAAGACCAAGCTGGAGAAAGCCATCGACGGCTCGATGAAGCAGTACTTCGTCGACGAGGCAGGGTATCAGGCCACCAAGGAGTGGATCGCTTCGGGAGGGAAGGAGGGGGACTTTCCCAGGATCAAGGAGATCTTGGACGTTTCCTGCAACACCTGCCACTCCGCCGAAGCCCAGGTGGCGGGCGTGGTGACCGCTGAATATGCGGATGTAGCCCAGTACCTGAAGCAGGATACGGGCAAGTCGGTCTCCCGTTTGATCTCGTTGAGCCACACCCACGTGCACGGCACCCTGCCGGTAATGTTCGTCCTGATTTTCATCTTTTCTTTTACTCTCTATAAGAATTGGATCAAAACCCTCGTGATCACCTTCTCCGCGGTAGCGATCCTGGCCGACGTTGGTGCCTGGTGGTTGGCCAAGCTGGCCGGCTTCCTGGCTCCTGTGGTGATTCTGGGGGGTCTAGCTTTGGCTTTAGCCAATGCTGCTCTGATCCTCCTGTCGCTGTACGAACTGTGGATTAAGAAAGCCTAGAACAGGCCCGCCCGTATTCACGCCGTCTTACCCCTCCGCTGCCCGAAACACAAGCGGCGGCGGGGGGATCGTTTCGAAGCGGATCGATGCTCATGCCGGCAACATACGGTTGACCCGGAAGATCATTGTATCTATTTTTACCTATATTAGAACTCCACGACAAACGGAGGAGAAAGATGAACAAGCTCCGTCTTTTCCCAATTCTGCTGATGCTGTTCGGCGCGGCCGTGCTGGCCCCCGCCGATGTGATCGTCTCCCACGCGATCAGTGTGCGAGGCAAGCCCAAGTATCCTGAAAACTTCAAGCATTTCGAGTACGTCAATCCCGATGCTCCCAAGGGAGGAACGCTGGTATTGCACGAAATCGGAACGTACGACAACTTCCACCGCTACGCCCAGCGGGGTTTGGCTGCCACAGGCAGCAGCTCTTTCTATGATACTTTAATGACCTCGAGTGATGATGAGATCGAGGTCTACTACGGTCTGATCGCGGAAAAGGTGGAATATCCCAGCGACCATACCTGGATCATCTTTCACATCAATCCCAAAGCCCGCCATCAGGACGGACGGCCGATTACTTCGGAAGACGTGGTTTTTTCCTTCAACAAATTCTTCGATGAAGGGGTGCCCCAGTTCAAGCAGTACTACGCCGATGTGAGCAAGGTGGAGGCGTTGGATCGCTACCGGGTGAAATTCAGCCTGGAAGAGGGGGACAAGGAGATGCTCGTCTCACTCGGTCAGCTCACGATCCTGCCCAAGCACTACTGGGAAGCCCGGGACTTTGCCGAGCCCCTGGCCGAGATCCCGCTGGGAAGCGGGGCCTATACGGTGAGTGATTTCAAGATGGGAGAGTACGTTGTATACAAACGACTCGCGGACTACTGGGGTATGGATCTGCCGGTCAACAAGGGCCAGTTGAACTTCGATTACACTCGCTACGACTACTACAAGGATGAGCGAGCCGCCTTCGAAGCGTTCACCGCCGGACAGTACGATATCCGAAGGGAAAATGTCGCGCTGAACTGGGCTACCCTGTACAAAGGCCCGAACTTCGATGCCGGCTTCATCAAAAAAGAGGAGATTCCTCACGAGATCCCCCAGGGCATGCAGGCTCTGGTGTTCAACATCCAGCGGCCTTTCTTCCAGGACAGGCGGGTGCGCATGGCCCTGAACTACGCTCTTGATTTCCAGTGGATGAACACCAACCTGTTTTACGGCCAGTATACCCGCACCCGCAGCTATTTCCAGAACACGGAGTATGAGGCCAAGGGGCTTGCGAGTCGGGAAGAGCTGAAGATCCTGGAACCGATCCGAGACAAGATCCCCCCGGAGGTCTTCACCAAAGAGTATCAGCCGCCGGTTACCGATGGTTCCGGCAACATCCGGCGGGAGACGCGCCAGGCCCTGGCCCTTCTCGAGGAGGCCGGCTGGGAAATCCGCGACCGCAAACTGGTCAACGTCGGGACCGGAGAGCCCATGGAGTTCGAGCTCCTGCTGTACAGCCCGTCGATGGAGCGCATCGCGATACCTGTACAGAAAAACCTGGAACGGCTGGGTATCACGATGAACATCCGCCTGGTGGACACCTCTGAATACGTCAACCGACTGCGGGAAAGGGATTTCGACATGATCTCAGGCGGTTACAGCGCGAATTTCTATCCCTCGAGCGATCTGAAGATCATCTGGCGTTCGGACTACATAGATTATACCTACAACACGGCGGGTGTGCAGGATGAAGCGGTGGACTACCTGATCGACGGGATCGAAGCAAACCAGGATGACGAACAGGCCCTGCTGGCCTGGGGTAGGGCCCTCGACCGGGTCTTGACCTGGAATCATTACGTGATCCCGGAGTGGCATATCAGCATGTTCCGCGTGGCCTACTGGGACAAGTTCTCCCGGCCCGAGATACTCCCGAAATACGCCCTGGGAGAGGGAACCTGGTGGCACGATCGGGCAAAGGCCCGGAAATTGCCGCACCGGTAATCCCGCTGCTATCTCTGAGTAGGAATAAGTGAGCCGGCCGGCAACTGAATGACCGCCTATATAATCCGCCGCCTGCTGCTGGTCATCCCGACGCTGTGGGCGATCATCACGATCAATTTTCTCATCGTGCAGCTGGCCCCCGGCGGACCGGTGGATCAGGCCATCGCCAGGATGCGGGGAATAGAGTCGGACAGAGTCCTGGAAAGGGTATCCGGGGAAGGCCGCCGGGAGGTGCAGGAGGGGGGCGCTCAGGGCTTGGGAACGGGAGCGGAGGATCAGGTTTCGACCTACCGTGGAGCCCGGGGTCTGGACCCCGAGGTGATCGCCGAAATCGAACGCCGGTTCGGATTCGACAAACCCCTGCACGTGCGCTACTTCACGATGCTCAAACGCTACCTCGTCCTGGATTTCGGAGAGAGCCTGTTCCGCGGCCGGGGGGTCGTGGAGCTCATCATCGAAAGACTGCCCGTGTCCATCTCCCTGGGAGCCTGGTCGACCCTCATCATCTACCTGGTGTCGATCCCGCTGGGAATACGCAAGGCTGTGAGGCACGGAAGCCGCTTCGACATCTGGTCGAGCAGCGTCGTGCTGCTGTTCAGCGCCCTTCCCAGTTTTCTGATCGCGATCGTTCTGGTAATCTTTTTCGCCGGCGGACGATTCCTGCAGTGGTTTCCCCTGCGCGGACTGGTCTCCATCAACTGGCGGGAGCTCGGTTTCTTCATGAAGATCCTCGACTACCTCTGGCATATGGTTCTACCGGTCACC
Source organism: uncultured Spirochaetaceae bacterium (assembly GCA_964588355.1). Lineage (GTDB taxonomy): Bacteria > Spirochaetota > Spirochaetia > SZUA-6 > DRHE01 > JAFGQJ01. The sequence continues at coordinate 23,328 of CAZPPB010000015.1, forward strand.
GCGACGGTGATCGGGGGATTTGCCACGCTCACAATGCTTACGAAAAACTCGTTTCTCGATGAAATCGGCAAGCAGTACGTGATGACGGCCCGGGCCAAAGGTGTGACGGAACGGCGCATCCTCAGGGGGCACGTGTTTCGAAATGCGATGCTGCTCATCATCGCCGGTTTTCCCTCCGCCTTTGTCAGCATATTTTTTACCGGCAGTATCCTCATCGAATCGATCTTCTCCCTCGAGGGTCTTGGCCGTCTGGCGGTGCAGGCGATCAACCAGAGGGACTACCCGATCATCTTCGGAGATCTGTACATGTACACGATTCTCGGATTGGTGATGGTCCTGATTACAGATCTCACCTACACAATCATAGATCCGCGCATCGACTTCGAATCGAGGTTGTGAGCATGAGGTTCGTCGATCGCCTGAGCCCTATAAATCGAGAGCGCTTCGCCCGCTTCAAGGCCAACCGACGCGGGTATGTGTCGATGTGGATCTTTCTTATCCTTTTCGGTCTGAGCCTGTTCGCCGAGATCCTGGCCAACGACGTACCCCTGCTGATCGGGCAACAGGGGCGGCTGTACTTCCCCTTATTCAAGGAGTATTCGGAAACGGAGTTCGGCGGGGAGTTCGAGATGACCGCGGATTATCGGGATCCCTTCGTGATCGAGCTGATCGAGGATCAGGGTTGGATGCTCTGGCCGCCGATACGCTACAGCTATAACACGATCAATTACGATCTGCCGAGTCCGGCCCCCTCTCCTCCGACGCGGGATAACCTGCTGGGTACCGACGATCGGGGCCGGGACGTTCTTGCCCGGGTCATCTACGGCTTCCGTATATCCGTTCTTTTCGGTCTGACGCTGACGATACTCTCCTCGATCGCTGGGGTGGTGGTCGGCGCGATACAGGGCTACTATGGGGGAATCGTCGATCTGCTCGGCCAGCGCTTCATCGAGGTCTGGTCGAGTATACCAACATTGTTCCTGCTGATCATCCTGGCCAGCCTGGTGGAGCCGAACTTCTGGTGGCTTCTCGGGATCATGCTGTTGTTCGGCTGGATGGGACTGAGCCATTTGGTACGGGCGGAATTCTTAAGGGGACGCAACTTCGAGTACGTTCAGGCGGCTAAAGCTCTGGGCATGTCCGATGCCCGCATCATCTTTCGCCATGTGCTGCCCAACGCCATGGTGGCCACCCTGACCTTCATGCCCTTCATCCTGGCCGGTTCGATCACAACGCTAAGCTCTCTGGATTTCCTCGGCTTCGGTCTGCCCGTGGGATCACCTTCCATCGGTGAGCTGCTTGCCCAGGGAAAGGCCAACCTGCAGGCTCCCTGGCTGGTACTGTCGGCATTCGGTATCCTGGCCACCACCCTGATCCTGCTCGTATTTGTCGGGGAAGCGGTACGGGACGCCTTCGATCCGCGTAAAGCGTTGAAAAGGGGAGCATCGATCAGGCCATGAAGAACAGACCGCAGAATCTGCTGCTGAAAATCAAGGATCTTCACATCGGCTTCTACAAAGGCCAGCGTATCGACGAGGTGGTTCACGGTGCCGATCTGGAGATCCGTTCAAATGAAACCCTTGCCCTGGTTGGAGAGAGCGGCTGCGGAAAGACCGTGACCGCCCAGGCTATCCTGCGGCTGTTTCCGGAGAACATCATCGCCTATCCTCGGGGAGAGATCCTGTTTTCAGGACGGGACGTCCTGTCCATGAACAACAATCAGCTGCGGGAGATCCGCGGCAGTGAGATCGGCATGATCTTCCAGGAGCCCATGACCTCTCTGAACCCCCTGCACACGGTGGAGAGGCAGATCGACGAGGCCCTGTTCCTGCACAGGGGGCTGTCCCCCTCCGAGGCCAGCCCGATCGCCCTCGACTGGCTGAAGCGGGTGGGATTGAAGGAACCCGAGAAGAAGCTGCACTCCTTCCCCCACCAGCTTTCCGGGGGCGAGCGCCAGCGGGTGATGATAGCCATGGCTCTGGTCAATGAGCCGCAGCTGCTGATCGCCGACGAGCCGACCACGGCCTTGGACGTGACCATCCAGGCTCAGATCCTGGAGCTGATGAAGGAGCTGCAGCGGGAGCTGCATATGTCGGTGCTTTTCATAACCCACGATCTGGGGATCGTGCGGCGCATCGCCGATCGGGTGGCGGTGATGCACGACGGAGTGATCGTGGAGACCGAGAGCAAGGGGAAGATTTTCAGGGAACCGAGTCATCCCTACACCAGGAAGCTCCTGGCCGCCGAACCCAAGGGAGAGTCCCCACCCTCTGATCCGAATCGCGAAGCAGTGGTCAGCATCCGGGATCTCAAGGTGTGGTTCCCGATCCAGAGGGGGGTTCTGCGTCTGACCAAGGGCCACGTGAAGGCGGTGGACGGGGTTACCTTCAAGGTGCGTAGGGGACAGACCCTGGGCGTGGTCGGTGAGAGCGGGTCCGGCAAGACGACCTTAGGGAAAGCTCTGCTGAGGCTGGAGAACAGTAACGGAGAGATCTGGTTCGAGGACCAGGCAGTGCACGCCCTGGATCCCAAGACCCTCCGTCCACTGCGGCGGCGCATGCAGGTTATCTTTCAGGATCCCTTCGGTTCCCTGAGCCCGCGCATGTCGGTGGAGCAGATCATCGGGGAAGGGCTGGTCATCAACAGGATCGGCACCCCGGACAGCCGCAAGCAGCGCATCATCGAGGTGATGGAGGAGGTAGGCCTGGATCCGGATCATCGCCACCGCTATCCCCACGAGTTTTCAGGGGGACAGCGGCAGCGCATCGCCCTGGCCCGGGCCCTGGTGCTCCAGCCGGATCTGCTCATCCTGGACGAACCAACCTCCTCTCTGGACAGGACCATCCAGTTTCAGGTCATCGAGCTGCTGAAGAGCCTCCAGGCTCGCCACGGGCTCAGCTACATCTTCATCAGCCACGACCTCAAGGTGGTCAAGGGCCTGTGCCACGACATCGTGATCATGAAGGAGGGCAAGATCGTGGAGGAGGGGCAGGCCCGTGAGATATTCAGCAACCCCCAGCATCCCTACACCAAAGAACTGCTGGCCACGGCTTTCGAGAACTAGAGCCCAACGGAGAATAAATATGAACACAGTACTGCGGCACGTCGTGATGTTTCAGCTCAAGGACGGCACACCGGAAACCATGATCAGGGACATAGAGGCGGCCTTCGCCGCTCTTCCGGGCAAGATCGATCAAATCAGGGAATTCGAGTGGGGGACCGACGTCAGCGCGGAGGGCAAGGCGGGCGGCTTCACCCATTGCTTCCTGGTCACCTTCGGGAGCGTTGCGGACAGGGATGCCTACCTGCCCCATCCGGCCCACCAGGAGTTCGTATCCCTGGTAAGACCCAATCTGGAGAAATCTTTGGTGTTGGACTACTGGGCGCGGTAGCTGCTCGAGGCCGGCGGCATCCCGCTACTTTTCGGTCATGGTCACCGCCCCGGTCCACTCCGGGGGCGGTGGATTGGCGATGTTGGCCTTGCAGCGATCTACAAACTTCGAGCTGGGGTTGTCCCCGGGCAGCATCTCCTGGACCTTCTGGAACAGGCGCAGGGCGTCCTGGAAGTTTCGGTCATAGAACAGCCGCACGGCTTCCTCGTGCAACCCCCAGGCGTGCTGCTCTTCGGGGCTGAGCTCCTGTCTGGCCGTGTAGATGCCGATTGCCGCGGTTTTCCCCTTCGCGATCACCCGGTCGATGATCCGGCAGGGGAACAGCTCCTGGACCTTTTTCGCGACCGACTCGCTGAAGATCAGAGGCTGGTCGTACTCCTTGGTCAGCCCCTCCAGACGGGAGCCCAGGTTGACATTGTCCCCGATAACCGTGTACTCCATCTTCTTCTCGGTGCCTATGTTGCCGACCGTGACAAAACCATAGTTGATGCCGATCCCTATGCGGAACTCCGGCCTTCCCTTTTTGCTCTGCAACTTGTTGAAATCCTTCAAGGATTCGAGCATCTCGAAGGCGGAGCGTACCGCTTCGACCGCTTCATTTCGGGTTCGCTCAGGTGCGCCGTAGATCGCCATGATGGCGTCCCCCATGTACTTGTCCACCATACCTTTGTGGCGCATGATGATGTCGACCATGAGGCCGAAGTAGGCGTTGAGAGACTCCACCACTTCGTCCGGACGTAGCTGTTCGGAGATGGTGGTGAATCCGCGGATGTCTGCGAACAGGAGTGCGACAACGCGGTCCTCTCCCTTGAGCATCTCCTCAGGGGATGCGAAGAACTGATCGATAACCGCCTTGGGAACGTACTTCTGGAACATCGTGCGGATCTTCTGCTCCTTGTGCTGGGCGACTACCGACTGGAGGGCGTACCCCTTGACCAGGTCATTGGACTTGTCCAGCTCGCTGGTCATGAGGTTGAAGGTGTGCCCCAGCTCTCCGGTCTCGTCCTTGTACAGGACTTCGACCCGTTTGGTCAGGTCGCTGGTGGAGATGATCTCCCGCATCGCCCCGACCACGTTTTTCAGAGGCTGAGTCAGCAGGAAGGAAAAGACCAGCAGCAGAGCCAGAGCCAGGGCGGAGGAAACCGAGAGGATGATGCCCGTCTGCAGGTACATCTGATTGATCGTTTGATAGAACGCCTCCCGCTGCTCGGTGACCAGGATCGTCCAGCCGAAGGCTTCGAAGGGAGCGATCTGGGCGACCCGCTCTTTCCCCCCTAGGGTGATCTGCCGCCAGCCGAAGGACTCACGGGAAACCAGCTCGGCCAGGGATTGCCTTTCTTGCGTAGTGAGCTCGATCTGTTCGGTGCCCATTACGACCCGGCCGTCGGCGTCCACAGCCATGATCAGCTCGGTGGCGCTTCGAACCATGTTGCGGGCAAAAGACTGTACGGCGTCCTTGCTCGCCTGCACGAACTCTTCGTTTCCAGCGAGGTTGTTGGCAACCAGGAGCGACCACTGGCTACTTGCGTAGGAGAGAAGTTCCTCCTGCTTGAAGCGCAGCAGACTGGTTGCCACGCGGGTGATGCCGTTTCTGGCCGACAGGGTGGATACGTAGCCGGTTACCAGGAGTGGTGCTATGATGAGAGGCAGCACGATCAGTACGATTTTTGCTCGGATGCTCATTCGCCTAGCTTCTACCTACAAAAATCGGTTTTTCTCGGAAAAACTGGATTGGAAAATAAGCCGTGCGGCGCCGATGATCAGAGTATTGGTGCACCATAGATGAGCGGCCTGTATCAGCGAGCCCTCGAGATCTACCGCCAGACGGTCGGATTGCGTCTGGTAGGCAAGGGCGAGGAAGGTCTCGCCATCGAAGATGTTTCCCCCGAAGAACGGCAGAAGATCCTGCGACAGATCAACGAGGTCATCGAGCGCAACCGGATCAAGGTCGATTCGGATACCTTTGCCATCACAGCCAAACGAAGCGGGATCGGTCTTCCCATCCTCATCAATGCAATCATTGCGGCCGTCGTCGTCGCCGTGCTCCTTACCTTTTCACTGCTGTTCAACAGACAGGAGGATGTGCTGGCCGCAGGAACCGGGACAATCCTGAGCGCCGAGAGCAAGCTGATCGAAACCCTGCGGGAGGAATCTCAGGCCCAGCTGCAGGAGAAGGACCGGGAGATCCGAACCTTTCAGGAGCAGCTGGCGCAGACCCAGGAGCAGCAGCGGCGCCTTCAGGCCGAGACGGAACAAACCCTGCTGGAGAGGGAGCAGCAGCTGGAGCAACAGCTGCGCAGGGCGGTTGAAGGGCAGAGGCAGAGGCTGCTGGCCCAGGGGTTGTCCGAGGCGGCGGTTGCGGAGAGGCTGAGAACCTTCGAGACGGTAAAAAGAGCGGAGCTGGAGGCGGAGTACGCGGCATTCCGCCGGCAGACCGAGGAGGCCGCGGCGGCGCGGGAGGCCAGGCTGGCCGGTCTTGTCAGCGATTATGAACGGAATTTGCAGGCCGCCCAGGCCGAGCGCGGTGAGCTGGAGCGTCAGCTGGAGAAGCGGGAAGCGGAGCTGCAGCAGCAGTTCGAAGCCCGGACCGAAGCCCTGGAGAGCGATCGGGCACGGGTTGTCGAACAGCTGGCCCGCCTGCAGGAACAGCAGCGTCAGGAGCAGCTGGTGCGGGACCAGATCTTCGGTGCCTACCAATCGGTCAACGATTCGCTCGCCCGGGGGGAGTATACCCCGGCCCTGCAGCAGCTCGCATCGATCCGCTCATACCTGGATCAGGAACCGGCCCGCTCTCTGGCCGGCATCCAAAGGAGACGATCCGTGGAGCTGTTCATCATCAGCTCTCTGGAGGATCTGATCGGCAGCCGATCCGCCCAGGAATCCCGTGATCCCCAGTCCCTCATCGATGCTGGCAGTCGGATAGAGGCGCTGAACCAGGGGATCGACACGGCGAACCAACTGCTGGAGCAGGGGGATGCGGAAGCCGCCAGGCAGCAGTACCTCTCAGCTCTTGATGAGATTCCCGCGGCCCGGGCAGGCTACGATCAGCTTTCGGTCCTGGAAGCCCGCCGCCGTTCACAGATCCAGGCCCGGGCAAGCCGACAGGTAGCCTCGCAGCTGGCCCAGGGTCGAGGCCTGCTCGAGGAGGAGCAATACGAGCAATCTCTGGAGCGCTACCGGGAAGCTCTTACCCTCCTGCTGGAGGATCCCGAGGCGGCCGGGCGCATAGTGGATCAGATCGGAGAGATAAGCGCACGGTTGACGCCGGCCTCCGATGTTCCGGCACTGGAAGCTCCGGCCGTTGCCACGACACCGGGCGAGCGCGGCGCCGAGCCTGAGCCCACGGCTCAGCCGGACCAGGAGCTGCTCGCAGCGCTGCAGCAGTCCCGGGCTCGGATAGCCGAGCTGGAGCGGCAGAACAGCCTCCTGACGGAACAGTTGACCGCCCTGCAGGCCCGCGAGCAGACGCTGCGGGATTCGAACGAGAACCTCACGGCGGACCTCGAGCGCCTGCAGGCTGAGCGGCGGGCGCTGGAACAGGAAAAAGCCCGACTTACGGCGGATCTCGAACGCCTCGAGGCTCAGCAGCAGCTGCTGCAGGGAGACCAGGCTGCGGTAGCCGCCCGGATTGACCAGCTGGAAGAGGAAAGGGCGAGCCTCAGCGCCGCTGCCGACCAGCTGCGCAATGAAGGGCAGGGCCTGTCCGCCCAGGTAGCGCGTCTGCAGGCTCGGGATGAAGAACTGACAAACGAACGGGACAGACTGCTCTCCCAGCGGGAGGCCCTGGAGGAAGAACAGGACCGTCTGGCCGAAGCCCAGAAACGGGCTCAGGAGGCGGAGGCAGCCCGGGAAGATCTGCGGGAACGTCTGTCGGCTTTGGAGTCCCGCTACCTTACTCAGAGGAGTTCCACGGCCGTAGACAGTCTTACTCCCCCCGAGACTCTGGCCAACCTGCTGGAAGCCAAATTGCTGACCTGGCAGATCATCGGCTCCGATCCGGTGGCCAGCCGGTATCCCGAGCTCTACGACACCATGGATCGGTACCTGGAGACCCTGACAGAGCAGAGCCTGCTGGAGGGTCGCTACGCTGCGGTGGAGGACATCATCAAGGTCGTGGACGCCCTGCTCGCCACTGCTCAGACCGCTCGAGTTTCGACCGAGTTGTGGAGTCGCTACAGCTATACGGATCAGGAAGATCTACTGACTCGGCTTCTGGACAAGCTCGACCAGCTGCTGGAATAAAAAAACCGGGCCCGTGCAGAGCTTCCCCGAGGGACTTAGGGCGCTCCGCACGGATTCCCGGATCTGTTTGCTTTCTGCTGTGTTACCTCATTCCTAGTGTCCGGTGATCACACAGGTATAGGTGCCGTTGTAGGGGGGATTTTCTCCGTAGTTGTCCAGGTTGACATAACGCTGCGCATCTGGCGCATCGACGGTCCAGTTCAGGGAGATGGAACCAGGTGTTCCCGATACGCCGTCGATGAAGCTGGCCGGCCCGTCCATCACAAAGATCTCAATCTGGGCTTTGGCCGAGGCATAGGTGACGGCGAAGGTGATCATGCTGCACAGTCCCGTATTGAAGGCCAAGATGTCGTCCATATCGGTGGGGCTCATGGTTCCCGTAACCTCGATGCTCATCCCCGCTTTGAAGGTCACGCCCGGGTCGTAAAAGTCGGTCAAGGTAGTGTAGTCGTTGTTGGGCTCGTACAGTGATTCATCGAAATATCCCACTGCTTCGGTGGCGCCGCTGGATCCCACGTTGTCGAGAGGATCGACCTCATCACTGGACATGACCCGAACCAGGAGGTAGTAGTTTCCGTAGTCCAGCGGCCATCTTCCGGAAAACGCTATCGAGCCGGAACCGGGAGGGCCGGCGGGCAGGGCTGCCAGGCCCGAGCCGGAATCGATCAGGGAATCTCCGGCGTCGAGAGTCGGGTTCAGAGAGGCGTAAGCCTCCCAGCTAACCGGCTGAGTACCGTCACTGCTTCCGTTGTTCATGAACTGGAAACTGCCGTTCACCGCACCGTCGGGCGTGTAGGTGCTCCCCGCCGCAACGAAGTTGACCAAGTTCACGGTGTAGTTTACGTCGGGAGCCGCTGCGGTGAAGGTGCTTCCCGACACCGTGAGGTCGTTGCCGTCGTTGCCCGCCGCTATATCCTCGAGGGATTCGATCTCCACGATCAGGTAGTAATCCCCGGATATGGAGGGCCAGCTGGCTGCGCCGGGGGTGACCAGGGCGGAGGAGGGACCGGCGGCCAAAGGTCCTGCGGTCCCGAAGTCGGCCAGGTAGTCGCCGGCATCAAGCGCAGCGTTGGCGGAGACATAGAGATTCCAGGTAACCGCCGAAGCGCCGGCATCGGTTCCACCATTGTTCAGAGTGAAGTCGCAGCTCAAGGGTCCCCCGGCGGCTCCGTTTGAAGCCGAGATCCCGTCGGCGTAGTAGTCCACATCGGCGGCAACCACATCGATCTGCGACGCCGTCGCGGTCTGGTTGTTGCCGTCCTTCCCAGCCTGGGAGTCATCGCTGGCACTGACTTCCACAACCAGGTAGTACAACTGCGGTTCGAAGGGCCAGGTTCCGCTGAAATTGATCGTTTGGATCGGATCAGCGGAGTCCATGGCCGACTCAGTGCCCTCGGCGATCAGGGCGTCCCCTGCGTCCACCGTCGCGTTGGTTGAGGCGTAGACCTTCCAGGTGATATCGGCGAGACCGTCGTCGGTGCCTGTGTTGTCCAGTTCGAACTCACCGTCTACGGTGGACCCGGCACCCGTACCGGAAAGGTGGCTCACCGATGGTATCTGATAGTCCACTTCCCTGTAATGCACCGTGAACGGTCCGGTGAACGTGGTGTTGTCCCCGTCGTTGCCCGCGGCTTCGTCATCCGCGGCACTCACTTCGGCAACCAGATAGTAGCTGTCCGGAGTGGAGGGCCAGGTCCCGCTGAAGGCAACGGAGCGGGGAGCCTCGGCTGAAGTCATGGCTGATTCCGTGCCGCTGTCGACCAGGGTATCCCCCACGTCGACGGTCGTGTTCGTGGAAACGTACATCTTCCAGCTCACGCCCACCGTGCCGTCGTCTGTTCCCTCATTGTCGAGGGTAAAGGTGCCGCTGATCGACTCCCCGACGTGGTTTTCGCTGGTATTGCTGATCGAGGTAATCCGGTAGTCCACATCGGGGACCGTCAGCGTGATCTCCCAGTCGGTTTTCTCGTATATATTGTCGCTGTGGGTCATGTCGTCTTCCGCCGAGACCATAATGAACAGGGTGTAGGCGCCACCCATTATGGGCCAGTTCCCCGCGGGGGTGACGGTTGTGCTGTTTCCGGCATTCAAGGCTGCCGTATTGTCACTCGCGATCAGGGTCTCCCCGTCTCCACCGAAGCTGCCGTCCTGAGAGAGGTACAGCCACCAGGATACGGGTTTGCCGCCGTTGCCGGCGCCGAGGTTGGTGACCGTGAATGTACCGCTGAGGGCGCTCCCTGCATCGGCGCTGGCGGGAAAGGTGTCGCCGGTGACCGAGTAGTTGACGTCGCTGGTCGCCGCGACAATGCTCACATCAGCGGCGATCGCGCAGACGGTCGAATCCGCATCGGTGACGATTATCGTGTCACTCACGCCGGTCACGGGGCCTGCGGTATACACGCCTGCGCTGGTGATGCTGCCGCCGGAATTGTCCGTGTCGAAGCTGAAATCATAAGGGGCTACCCCGCCGGTGGCCACGAAGGTGATGCTGCCCCCGGGTGAGAGGGTGGCCACCTTGGGATTGATCTCCAGCTCATCCAGGGTGCTGACCACGCTTATCGTAGCGGTGGAGGAGAGATTGGTGCTGTCGGTGACCATTACGATATCGTCGCACTCACTTCCCGGCGCTGTGTATACACCGGTGGCCGGATCGATCGTCCCGCCGTAGGTTGTTATCAAGGAAAAGGTGTACGCTCCGTTTCCCCCGGTAGCACTGAAGCTCATCGTTGCGCCGGTTGTAATGGATACAGAGGACGGGCTGATGGTGAGACCGCCCTTGACGCCCAGCTCATTGAAGAATGAAAAATCCTTGCAGCCGGCCAGGGCAAGCAGGATCAAACCGGTAATTGCCGTCGCGGCGGCCGGTTTTCGGAGGTGCTTTCTAAGTGTAATTTTGATCCTCTTCATCTTTCGACTCCAATCGTTACAGACGGATCCCGGTCAGGACCGACGGGCTGAAGCCCATGATCGGACTGGGCTGTTCCCAGTACACGTCGTAGCCCACTTCGATAGTGATGCCGAAGGTGCTGCCTACGGGCAATCGCACACCCAGGCTCCCTCTGCCATAGAAGGTCAGGCCGGAGAGCATCCCGTTTGCCGTCGAGTTCATCAGGAACAGCGCCGGTCCGCTCGAGATGCCGAACTGGACGCATGGATGGCTTTCGCTGCCTATCTCGAAGCGGAGGTTCAGGCCCAGGGGGATGATGTAGTTGTCGGAGCTGGCCACAGATCCGGTGGCTGTGAAGATGTTCACTCCCCCGTAAAGACCCAGACCAAGGCGCATCAGCTGTCCCTGGAACAGGTAGTTGGCGCTGAAGGACGGCAGCAGCCCGAGTTTGAAGTACTCGCTGGCCACCCCCGTGGTCACGAAGGGAGCACAGCCCAGGGCGATTTCGAAGTGCTTTACAGCCTGCCGCTCCTCTGCGGGGGGCGTTCCCTTCGGGGTCCCGCCGCCCTCGGACGGAGGAGCGGGACGCAGCGAGTTGCCGCCGGTGGAGGGGAGGGTATGAGCCGCGTGTCCGGACACCGTGTCGGGCGAAGACGCTACTCCTGAACCGGTTCCCACCGTTACGGGTTGGAACAGGGATTGCTCTGCCGGGAGCTCTCTCAACGGCAGATCTTCCAGGGATCCTTCCACCGCCGCGAGCAGTTCACTCACAACCTCGCGGATCATCTTGTCCAATACCAGGTCTTTGCGCCCGCGGCGGGTAACTTCTTCCAGCCGCTCGCCGGTCTGCGGATCGTACCACACCATCCGTATTTCCAGATCTTGACCGCGGCTGGCGTATTCAGAAAGAAGCACGAAATCCGCGGCTCTTCGATCCGATTTGTCGAGAAGCTGGAAAGGATCGGTGGTTCCGTCTGCACCGTAGGATAGGGTGTCCTTTTCGATAATCCCGATATTCTTCCGCTCCAGATTCCAGCGTATCGCCTGAGCGATAATATTCTGAAACAGCCTCTCCACTTCCTGGTCCTGAGGCCGATCCAGAAGCATGATCACCCCTCTGCGCATCACCGTCTGGCTCTGCTCCTGGGCCTGCAGCGACTCCCCGGCTGCCAGCAGAAGCACGATCAGGGCGAGCATCAGCGTCACCCTAAAGCGGATGCGGGGCTCAGTGCATAGACCTGCCTTGCCCATCGTTGGTCCCTCTTTGAACAAGAATTTTACGTTTTGGAATGTCTACTTGGTTGGTTGGTGCTCACCAATGTAGCACACCTCTCGAGAAAACCAATAAAAAACCGGAGAATTTTACGGGTACACCGGCTGCGGCGTCCCCGCGGTCACACCGGCCCCGGGGGCTTACAGGCTCCAGGCGCTCCGATTCCCTCTCAGGCGTAGCTGTGCAGACCCGCCAGCAGGTAGTTGACTCCGAAAAAGGTGAACATCGTGAAGGTGAAGCCGACGATCGCCAGAACCGCCGAGACCCTGCCGCGAAGTCCCTTCACCAAGCGGGTATGCAGGTAGGCGGTGTAGACGAGCCAGGTGATCAGAGCCCAGGTCTCTTTGGGATCCCAGCTCCAGTAGGCCCCCCAGGCTGTCTGGGCCCAAACGGCGCCGAATATCAGGGCTCCGGCGGTAAAGATCGGATAGCCGATCGCTATAGTGCTGTAGGTGAGCTGGTCGAGGTGTTTTCTGCGCTCCTCATTCCGGGTTGCCAGATAGTAGATCGCGCAGACGAAGGCCACCACGAAGAAGGATTCCCCGATAAACGACAGGGTCACATGCAGAACGAGCCAGTAGGATTGCAGGGCCGGGATCGGCGGGACCACCTGGTCGGGAGCAATGGGGGAGGAGGCGATGGCCAGCAGGGCGATCGCCACCACCGTGGCGCCGAAGTTGATGTGGGGAATGGTCCTGTCCTTCGCCCTCAGCCTGTATACGAACAGCAGCAGTGAAATGGCGGCGGAGAAAAACACGAGGGATTCGAAGGTATTGGTCACGGCCACGAAGCGGATGCGGATGCTCCTGTCGATCGTGACGGCCAGCAGCAGCACCGCAGCAGCCAGAAGGATATAGTGGCTGAAGGGATCGGGCTGTTGTCCCCTGCGCAGAAGGTAGACCGCCTGGATCACGGCGGAGAGGATCAGCAGTGCGAAAGCGATGGTGGCAATCAAATGTCTTTGTCCTTTCCCTTCTGTATCAAGGTCAGCGTAAGTCCGGCGGCTACGATGATCAGGGCGATGACAACCGGGATGAAGCCCGGATCCTTCACCGCTTTCAATCCGGTTACCTCCCGGCTGCCCATCCTGGTTATCGTATACTCTCCGATCGTTTCTCCGATATCGCTACGGTAGATCGCGGTGCGTGTATGCTGCTCCCAGCGCTCGAACACCGCTGAGTCGCCTTCGACTCCCCGGAAGATCACCACGGCTCCTTCCATCTGGAAGCCCTGGCCGTTCGTGATCGGCCTGATGATCCCATCGGCGTCCCGCAGCCAAGCACGGTCCTCCCGGGCGAAGGAGCTCTGATAGATCCGCACTCCCCCTATCCGCAGCGGTTTGTTCACCTCGATAGCGAAGGAGCGATGCAGGAGATCTCCGTTTCGGCGCACCTCCACCGTGGAGATCCAGTCCCTGGGCCGGCCGTCCTCGTACTCCTCGTATTCGTAATCCACGAGCCGTATCGAGTACTGCCCCCGCAGTCGGATCTCGTCTCCCTCGCCCATGTAAACGAGGCTTTCGATTCGGCCGAATACGGAGAACATCGCTCCGATGATCAGAAGGAGCAGGCCGAAGTGGATAAGTTCAGGCCCGTGCCTTCTTCTGGCTTTACGGCGTCCCCGGTTTACCAGGCGGTCGACCGCGCAGACCGAGAGATTGACGAAGAAAAATCCCACGGGAACCAGGAACAGCGGGGAGCGGAAGAAACCGTCAAAACCGAGGATCAGAAACACCTGCGCCCAGAAGGGACCGTAGGAGCGGAAGTAGAAGGTAGCGTCCCTTCCCTGGGGGATCAAGGTGCTGAGAATCGATAGTACCGCGATGATCAGGATCAGAATCACAGCCAGGCGGATCGAGCGCAGGAATTTATAAATAGCCGTGACGGCCCTTTTCAGGAAGCGGGAAACTTTATTCAACGCGGACAAGGCTCTTGTCTCCTTCGGGGGTGGCTGTCTCAGAAACCGGGGGCCCGGCCGCCTCCAGACAGGCTTCGCGGAAGTTGTTGACCCCGGTGAAAAACTCCCGCATCAGAATGACGAGGTAGTAGTACCCCCTGCGGGTAAGTTCGAAGACTGGGGGAGACCCTGGGCGGCGACGGACAGCCCCGCTCATTCGGAAAAACAGCAGCTCCTTCCACAGCTCCCTTTTCACGGATCCGCCGTACTTGTTCTGCAGTCGGCCAAGATCGAGAGTGCCGCCGAACATCTTCATGAGAAAGTCATAGTGCAGCTGTTCCGCCCGGCTGAAATGCCTTGCCGCCAGGATCGGCAGCCGTCCCCGGCTGAGGGACTCGATGTAGCGGGGGATGGAGAAGGTATTGGCGTAGATCCTTCCCTGGAGGTAGCCGAAGGAGCCGGAGCCCAGCCCGGCATACTCCTCGTTTTCCACTATGTACTCATCTAAGAGCCGATCCCCGGCCGCCGCGCCCGCGTATTCTCTGCGGGAGAAGCACCATGCCGAGGAGGGTCGGTAGGCGGCGGAGAGCTCTTCCCAGATCCTGCGGTACAGGCGTTTCTCCCGTGAATAACGGGTCGTTCCGAGCTTTGCCAGTTCTTCCCGCACCTTCCCGGCGGCCATCAGGGGGTAGAAGGTGATCTGGTCCACTTCCAGACCTTTGAGTATCTCCAGGTCCCGAGCCAGCGCCTGTTCGTCCTGCATCGGGAAGTTGAAGATCATGTCCACGTTCAGGGTGTCGAAGATCCCTCGGGCGGATCGAAGCCGGCTCGCGATCTGACTGCCCGAACCGCAGCGGCGGTACCTGCCGATCTCTTCGAGGATCGGATCCTGGAACGACTGGACCCCGACGGACAGGCGGTTGACCCCCAGATCCTTGAGCAGGCCGAGCATTTCGGGATTCAGATGGTTCGGATTCGTCTCCGCGGAGATCCGGCCGATCCGCCACAGCTGCCTGGCCAGCTTCAGAAGGGAGGCCAGGCTGTCCGGAAGAACCGTGGGTGTACCGCCCCCCACGTAGACGGAATCGAAGATGTAGCCCCGGTCGCGATAGATCCTCAGCTCCTGCTCGAGGGCCTGAAAGTAATCCCGGGCCAGGGGGCGATCCAGGGGGATCCGGTTGAAGGAACAGTAGGGACAGAGCTGTTCACAGAAGGGGATGTGCAGGTACAAGAGGTAGGTTTTACCCGACTGCGGAGGCGGCGGTTCGAGCTCGGAGGGCGGGGGGGGCGCGGAGAAGGCGAGGATCGAGTCGCTCCGGCGCCGCATCAGATGGGTAAGAACCGTTTCTGCAAGCATGCCACTTAATAGAATACTATATTGGAGGATTTTATATGAGAGCTGCAGCCGCGGTCCAGGCCCAGACATCAGCAGCTTATGCCGGGAAGCCTGCCGGACCGGGATTCCGTCGAAGCAAGGTGGAGAGGGTGAAGATGATGATCCCCAGCCAGATCAGACCGAAGCTGATCAGATGCACTAGGGTGAAACTCTCCCCGTAGAGAAAGACACCCATGAGCAGCTGACAGGTTGGCGCCAGGTACTGGAGGAACCCGACCTGCGAGAGGGGGAGGCGGCGGGCTCCGTTGGCGAACCAGATGATGGGTACGGCCGTGACCACGCCGGCGCCGATCAGGAGAAGGTGGGTCGGGGCATCGGCGCTGCCGAAAGCGCTGTTCCCTCGGATTGCCTCGAAGAGGAGGTAGGTGATGACGATCGGGGACACCAGCAGGGATTCGACAAAAGTTCCGGGGATGGGTTCCACGGCCACGGTTTTACGGAGCAGCCCGTAAAGACCGAAGGAAAAGGCCAGGGCCAGAGAGATCCAGGGCACGCCCCTCGATCCGAACGACATGTACAGGACCCCGCTGAAGGCGCAGAGCACCGCGATGATCTGCCAGAAGCGCAGCCGCTCCCTCAGGATCAGGACACCCAGCAGCACGCTGACCAGCGGGTTGATAAAGTAGCCCATACTCACCGACAGGAGCTTGCCGCTCAAGACCCCGACGATGTAGATGGACCAGTTGGTGGCAACACACACCCCGGAAACAAGAAGGGTGAGGGCGGTTTTCCGGGAGCCCAGGGCTTTCCTGACCTCGGCCCAGCGTCTTTGAACGGTGATGAGGACCGCTGTGAAGGCGCAGGCCCACACCACCCGGTGGGCGAATACCTGGAACTGAGGGACCGCACCCAAAAGCCTCCAGTACGGTGGGTAAAGCCCCCAGAACAGAAAAGCCGCCGTGGTAAAGGCAAGGCCGACGAGCCGCTCCCTTTTCTCCTCAGCAGGATTTGCGCTCATGTCAGCCGTGAATCATGCCGCCGGTGCATTGAGTGTGACGTGTGTCATGCTCTACTCGGGGTCGTAGGGAAGGTCCTGTGGATGCGCCTCTTCGAGCAGTTCCGCGGTTTGGGCGTTCTGCAGGACCTGTTGCACGGACTTGCAGCCCGGGATCACGCAGCTCACCGCCGGATGCTTCAGGCACCAGGCCAGGGCCCAACTGGAGAGGAACATCCCCTCGGGAAGTTCTTCGCGCCGTATACGCTCCTCCTCCCGCAGCATCTCCTCCAGTTCGGAGCGCTCCCGATGGGCTCGAACATCGTTGTCGGGAAAGCTGATTCCGCTCTCGTACTTGCCGCTGAGCAGTCCGCTGGCCAGGGGTACCCGGGTGATCACCCCCAGGTCCAGCTCTCGGCAGAGGGGAAGGATTCCGCTTTCCGCTGTTCGTTCCAGGCGATTGTAGAGGATCTGCATCACCTGGACGTTCAGCTCCGGGGCCTTCCGAACCTGGAAGGTATCCGAGCTCCGGCACAGATCCGTCTTGAGGGAGATGCCGATGTGGCGAATCTTGCCCGCCCGCACCTCCAGTTCGAGCAGATCTTTGAGCCCGGAAGTCAGCAATTCCTCGCTGGAGGGGGAGTGGTACTGAAGGAGGTCGATGTAGTCGGTGCGCAGGGCCCGGAGAGAACCGTCGATCTGCCGCCGCACCTCCTCGGGGCGCCACAGCCGGCTGCGATCCTGAAAGCCGTGGAAGCGATGTCCGAACTTCGTGGCCACGATCCACCGGGAGCGGTTGTGTCTGAGGCAGTCGCCGACCAGCTGCTCGGCCAGGTGGTCTCCGTAGCATTCGGCCGTGTCGATGATGTTGATCCCGCAGTCCGCTCCGGCTTCCAGGATGGCGTCGACCTCCCGTTGGGTGAAATCTTTGCCCCATTCGCCGCCGAACTGGTAGGTGCCGATGCCGATGACCGAAACCTCCAGCCCGCTCTTGCCCAATCTCCTGTATTTCATCCTGCGCTACACTATAGGGGGTTTCCGCGCCTGCGGCAACGCTCCTCACCGTGATTATGGGCGGGTTCGGCTGCGCGGGAGGCGCGCCGGGCGCGGAGGGTGTTGCATATTTCCCCCAACTTGTCTATTTTGTGATATAGAGATTTTTCTATATAGAGACTTCTGAGACGGAGCCTGTTGAGAACACGACCGTGAATAAATACGTCACTATAGACTTCGAAAAATGCGATCCCCTGGCCTGCGATTCGCAGAACGGACTGTGCCAGGCTGCCCTGGCCTGCAAGCGAAAATTGCTGGTGCAGGAGGAGCCGTGGGAATCACCCATGCTGCTGTCCATCAAGATGTGCGTGGGCTGCGGTACCTGCGTTCCCGCCTGTCCGCTCGGTGCCTTAGAGATCAAAAACGGTTAGCTGCTCCGGGTCTCACCCCGGCTCGCCAAACCTGATCCCGGCGCCGAAAACTGCCCCGCGAAACGTGTTCGGTTCGATTACTTGATACACATTTCAAGGTCGAGAAACCCGCTGCAGCGGTCTTCAGCTTCGGGCCTGATTTTTTTCTCATCCTGTATTGACAGCTATATAGAAAGCATTATAATGAATATATGAAATCGTTACGAAAGATAAACGTAACGGTAATGAAAGCAAAGATTCCATGGTAAATACGAATCTGACGGAGAGGGAGCGGGAGATCGTCCGCCTGCTGTCCAAAGACCGGGGCATTCCCGTGGTGAAGCTGAGCGATCAGCTCGGCGTGTCGGCGGTTACGATCCGCAGCGACCTCAACAATCTGGCCAAGAAGGGAGTGGTGGTCCGCACCCGAGGCGGCGCCGTCCCGGCCTTTCACCCATACGTGGTGGAGCGGCAGAATCTGCGGGTGGAGGAGAAGAACCGCATCGCCCAGGCAGCGGCTGGCCTTGTCAACGATGGTGACACGATCATGATCGAGGCCGGAACCACGACCTCCCTGATCGCCAAGTATCTCTTGGGCAAGCATTTCGTCAACATCGTGACCAACTCCTCCCTGATCCTGCCGTTTGCCCGGCTCAATCCGGGAATCCATCTGACCGTGGTCGGCGGTGAGTTCCGCCCGGCAACGGAATCCTTCGTCGGCCCTATCGCTCTGCAGGAGCTGGAGCGATTCCATGTACGGTTGGCCTTCGTGGGGACCGACGGTTTTTCCATGGAGGGGGGACTGACCACACATCTGGTCGAAGGAGCGGAAATCGTTCGAAAAATGGCTGAGCGTTCCGAAAATACCATTCTGGTGGCCGATTCGAGCAAGTTCGGCAAGATCGGATTCGTGCGCGTGCTGCCGGTGCAGCAGGTAGAAACCCTGATTACTGACGGGGAGCTGCCGTCCGCCGCTCTGGCGGAGCTGGGGGAAGCGGGCGTGGAGGTCATCGAGGTTTGAAAAAACGGACCAGCTATAGAGGAGAGTGATTGTATGGCAGAGCAGATCATCTTGCCCAGGCAGGGGCAATCCGTTGAAACCTGTCTGATCCTTAACTGGAAGAAGCAGGAGGGGGATGAGGTTAAAGAGGGGGAAGTGCTCGTCGAGGTGGAAACGGACAAAGCGGCTTTCGAGGTCGAGTCGACTGCGGCCGGCACGTTGCTGAAGATCCTTCGTCAGGAGGGTGAGGATGTCCCGGTGCTCTCTGCCCTGGCGATCGTCGGGCAGCCGGGGGAAGACATCACGGGTCTGGCAGCCGAGGCGGCTCCAGCCGCGGCTACCCCCACTACGGCTGCTGAACCTGCCGTACCTGCGGCAGGAGCCGATG
>CAZPPB010000016.1:0-40861 GCA_964588355.1 uncultured Spirochaetaceae bacterium
GTCCGCCTGAGCGGCCGCCACAGCCAACCGCTTGGACTGAATTGTGGTACTGTTGGTCAGGCTGTAGGCGATCGCCTCTTCCAGGGTGAATCTGTAGGTTTCAGCGCCTGCTGCGGCGAGCATCGTCAAGAGCAGCGCCGCTACCGTTCCTATGCGTCTCATCTGCTGTCTCCTCCTTCCGGTCGGACTGCTATTCCCTGCAGCAGGATGTTCATGATCGAATCGGCCTTCCGGGCCGGTGAGGTTGGGGGATCATCCTGAGATCTAAATTCGAAGCGGGGCATGCACACGGAGTGCACGGCCTGGTTGACCATCCCCATATAGCTCAACACCACCTCCGAGGTATCGATGTCACCCCGGATCAGCCGTTTTTTCTTGCCTTCTTCCACCAGGTCGTGGAGATACTCCCCCAGGAGCCGGCGTTTTTCGAAAAAAGGACCCAGGAGCTTCTTGTGGATCGTGGCCATCTCCGGATTTAAGGCCGCCGTGAACAGACGGAAATACTGCGGATTTTCGGCGAAAAAATCGATCTGGGCTCGGGCAACGACGGCCAATTTATCAAGGGGATTCCCGGCTTCGGAGGTCTGCTTCGTGACAAAGGCCTCCAGGCTCTCCAGCACGCTCAGCATCACGTGGAAGTACAGATCCTCCTTGTCCTTGAAGTACAGATAGAGGGTACCCTTGGCCAATCTGGCCTCCCGGGCCACCTCGTCCAGAGCCGTGGTTTCATAGCCTTTACGGGAGAATACCCGCAGAGAAGCCCGGATGATGGTGCGGCGCCTTTTTTCCTTTTTCAGATCCTGTACTTCAGGCATAGCATTCCTAAAAAATGACTGAACAGTCAGTCACAAGCATAAGAATGTTTTCCCGGATCGTCAACAAGAATCGTACGACAATTGCAATGTTGAAATCCGCACTGGATTCGAATATTGTGAAGGCAGACACCCTGAAAGGAGAGGCAGACATGGCGAATGTAGTGAATTACCAGCAGATCAAGAGTCAGGATTCTTGCAGGTACGACGGTGTTTCCATGGGCGAGGTGATGCTGCGGATCGATCCCCGCGACGTACCCACCGCCCGGATGCGGGACAACATCCGGGTGTCCCAGGGCGGAGGGGAAACCAACGTGGCCTGCGGCCTTGCCTACACCTTCGCCCTGCGCAGCGCCGTACTCACCGCTCTGGTGGACGACCCGATCGGTGAGAACATCCGCAATCAGTTGCGCGAGGCCGGGGTGGACGTGAGCAAGATTCTCTGGTGGAACACTGCCAGCGACGGAAGCCGCACATCCACCAATAAGAAGGGGGGCCTGCACAACGGAATCAACTTCACCTACAACGGATCCGGCGTGATCCCCTCCAACACCACCTACTACCGCGCCCACAGCCCGGCAACGCAGCTCGAGGCCGGTGATTTCGATTTCGACTCCCTGTTCGGCCGGGACGGCGTGAGGGTGTTCAACACCGGCGGAATCTTCACACTCATCGGTCCGAAAACCGCGGAGCTGGCCATTGAAGCGGCGCAGAAAGCGGCCGAACACGGTACCTTCGTCTCGGCGGATCTGAACTACCGCTCCAAGGTCGAACCGGACAAGAGCAAAGCCCGGGCCATCAACCAGAAGCTGGCCCCCTATCTGGGATTTCTGGTGGGAAACGACTCGGATCTCTCCGACGCCCTGGGCTACGATACCAGGTCGAAAAAGGGCGCCGGTTTCACCGATTGGCTTCCAGCCTACCAGGAAACGATCCGCAAGGTGGCCAAGGATTTCCCTAACCTGAGCCTCATAGGCACCCAGTGGCGGGGCGCCCACAACGCCGATTTGGTCAGCTGGGCCGCGGTACTCTACGATACCAGGGCGGATAAGTGGTACACCGCGCCGGTGCGGGAGAACGTCCCGATCCGCGACCGGACCGGCGGCGGAGATTCCTTCGCCTCCGGGGTGCTGGCCGCCCTGCTCGAGGGCAAGGATCCGGAAACCGCGGTCAACTGGGGCGCGGCCCACGGGATGCTGGTTCAGGAGATCCCCGGTGACATCACCATGGTCAACCAGGCCGCGGTGGAGGCGGAGGTCAAGCGGGCCAGCGCCGGAGGGGGAGTCAAAGCAACCCGTTGACCAACTCCGGGTACAACCTTTTCGACGGCGCCGGCGATCTCTGCGAAGCCTCTTTTATCGAACGACCCAATCGTTTCGTAGTGCGGGGCAGTCTGGAGGGCACCGTTGTCGATGCCCACTGCCCCAATCCCGGGCGGATGCTCGAGATCCTCCTGCCGGGCACGCCCCTGCTGCTTCGCAGGCTGCCGGAAAAGCCGGATCGGCCGGGAGCAACGAAGCGGCGGCTGGACCATTCTCTGGTGGCCGCCCGGCACCGGGGGATCCTCATTCCCCTGGCCTCGGCCCGGGCCAATGACCTTGCTGAAAAAACGGTGCTTCCCGTGCTGTTTCCCGAAGCCACCGCTGTGCGTCGGGAGGTCACCCTGGGCAGATCACGGTTGGATTTTCTGCTCGAGTTCGGCGACCGGGTGGGCGTAGGGGCATCGACACGACCCGGAAGCGAGCAGCTGTTTCTGGAAGTCAAGGCCTGTACGCTGATCGAGGAGGGAACTGCCATGTTTCCCGACGCCCCTACGCTCCGAGGGGTGAAGCATCTCGAGGAGCTGGAAGCCCTGGCCGATCAGGGGCGTCGCATCGGGGAGGACGGCTCGGCCGCCGTGGCAAACCCCGACATTCCCAGCTGGTACATCTACGCAGGTTCAGGCAGGAAAAATCTGAGCGCCAGGATCGCCCGGCACCACCGGAGGAGAAAAAAGCTTCACTGGCACATCGATTTCCTGCTCGACCGTGTGCCTCGCGGAAATGTGACCAGCCTGCCCATACGCAGCCGCCACGATTTGGAATGCCGGCTGGCCCGGGCCGTAGCCGCGCTTGCCGCCGGGTCCACCCCCGGCTTCGGCTGTTCGGACTGCAGCTGTCCCTCCCACCTGTTGCGCTTCGACCACAATCCCTTGATGGACCGGCGTTTCCTCGACCTGCTTCTCCACTACCGTCACACAGTCGCCCTGGACCGCTGCTCGTGAGAGGCTATGTCCTCGGCATCCCAGGGATAGCAGATCCAGCGATCCTCCATTTCCCGTCCGACGAAGTAGTGGCGGATCTCTTGGGGAAGGCTCCCCCGCTTCTGCTTGTTCTTGTTGTGAAGCACCACCACGGCGATCTCCTCCGGCCCGTGTCCGAGAAGCTCCTTCAGGCAGTACTCCAGGGTCACCCGGGAATCATCGACTTCATCCACCAGCAGGACACGCTTTCCCGCCAGCTTGCGCTCCACCTCATCGATCCACTGTATCGTCTGGGGCGTAGCCTTGGGAACGTTGTCCAGCCCGTAGTATGAGATGCCGACGGCATAGACGGGTCGATTGATGAAGGTCTTGAGGATCCGGGCGGGAATGAACCCCCCCGTTCCGATGGCGACGATCACATCCGGATCGAAACCCGCTTCTTCGATCCTGCGGGCCAGCCCTCTCACGGTTTCATGGATCTGCTGGTAGCTCAGGTAGTACCTGTCTGACTGATTCATACCGGTTAGAGCTCAGTATTGCTCGGCCGCGGCGCGGCTTCGATCGTACTCCACGATACGCCTGACCTTTGGCTCCGAGCGTCCGCCGGGGGTGTACTCTGAGCTCATCCAGATCGAAACCAGGGTTTTGGCCAGTTCCGCTCCGACCACCTGGGATCCCATGGTCATGATATTGGCATTATTGCTCTTCCGCGCCCGCTCGGCCGAGTAGGCGTCCGAGCACAGCGCCGCATACGCCCCGCGCACCTTGTTGGCCGCGATGGACACCCCGATCCCCGTGCCGCAGATCAGGATCCCCCGATCATGATCCCCCCGGGAAACCGCCTCGGCAACCAGGATCGCCACGTTGGCGTACACCGTGTCATCGCTGCCGTAGTCCTCGCAATCGTAGCCCAACTCCTTCAGATGCTCTTTAATGACCTGTTTGAGCCCCGCTGCGTTGGGGTCGCAGCCGATCGCCACCTTTTTCATGACTCCCTCCAGCGCCGTGTCTTGCGTTGCACCTCAGTTGTCCGCATATTCGGGCCGCATCGGAGTGAAGAAATCCAGCACCTCGCTGTCCTCTATCGCCTCCGCTCCGTGGTGCTCCCACGGATCGAAGACGTAGCTCGACCCGGCGGCGGCAATGAAACTCTTCCCGTCGTTCAACAGGAAACGAACCCTGCCGCTCAGCACGTATCCGTGCTGTACCGCTTCGTGGTTGTGCAGAGGAATGGCGGATCCACGGGTCAGCTTGAAATGGCAGAGCATGCTCTGCTCGTTGTAGGACAGGGTGGTGCGGAAGATCCCCGCGGGTTTCTCCACACTGGCGAGCTTTTGCAGCTCTGCGTTCTTGCGCCTAACTTTGTTGTCTCTCATGCTTCAGGAGTATAGCGAAGATCGAATCCAGTGGCTATTCCCCTGTCCCACCGCTGCCCGAAGGCAAGCCAATCGAGGCGCAGAGCCGGGCCGGCGCTACAACAGCACGGAGAACTTGCAGAATTTCGGTTTCGCCAGCTTTTCGAAATCCTTGTAGCTGATCTGGATCAGCTCGGTGTGGGAACAGGCGTTGAAGGCGATCTCATCGTCCTTTTTCAGGGTTTCGTCGGCATAGAGGGGCAAATCGTAGATTTGTCCGAAAGGGGGCATTGCTCCGGTCTCACAGCCGGAGAACAGATGGGAGAACTCCTCCTCCCGGGCCAATTCCACGCTGGCTGCCTTGCAGGATTTCTTCAAGCTGTCCAGATCGATCTGGTACTTGGCAGGCAGAACCGCCATGGCTATCTTTCCGTCGATCTTCACGATAACCGTCTTGGCCATGTTCCGTCCCTTCACGTGTGCCGAAGCGGCGATCTCCTGAGCGGTATACGCCGTAGAATGGCGGATCGACACGTACTTGATCTTATGCTTGTCGAGAAACTCTTTTAACTTGGCGACCGGCATAATTCTCCTCCTCGTCCCAATGATAGAGGATTCTTGGCGGAAGCGCAAAGGCAGCTGCGGCGGCTGCCCTACCGGCAGAAGTGGGACCGGGACTTCAGAGCCTACCTCCTGCATCTGGAAAAAACCAAACCTGTGGTGTTCTGCGGGGATCTGAACGTGGCTCACCAGGAGATCGATCTGGCTCACCCCAAGGCCAACAGGCTGAACGCCGGCCCCTGCTCAGGAAACATACGGCGCGGCCGCGCTTTTCAGACATTCGAATTCCTGCTGAAGGCTCACGAACGCCGACCGGCAGGCCTCTCCATCCCCCGCCTTGGCCGCCTCCTCCAGCGAGCCGGCGGCCTCACCGAGGGCAGCGGCGCTCAGATTCCAGGCCCCCCCCTTGATCGCATGTGCCTCCTGCCGCAGGATTGACAATCCCCCTTGTTCCAGCGCCGCTGCGATCCGGGGGATCTGTTCCTGCAAGGTCCCGAGAAAGGTGGACAGCACGTTGCGCACCACATCCTCCCTTCCCAGGAAAGTATCGACGGCTTTCCGAAAATCAAAGGCCTCCACCACCGCAACGGGTCCAGTCCCGGCCTCCGGCAGCCACTGATCCAGGACAGGAACCAGATCTTTCTTCTTGAAGGGTTTGGTCAGGCAGTGGTTCATGCCCGCGGCGAGCGCCCGCTTCTGTTCCTCCTGAAGGGCACTGGCGGTCACCGCGATGATCGGGGTTTGAACACCCATCTCCCGCAGCTTACCGGTTGCATCGTAGCCGTTCATGTTCGGCATCTGAATATCCATGAAAATCAGGTCGTAGTGTTCCCGTCCGGCCGCCTCTACGGCCTGCAGGCCGTCCCCCGCCAGCATTACCCGATGACCCAGCTTCTCGAGTATCGTCTTGAACAGCTGCCGATTGACCTCGTGATCCTCCACCACCAGGATGCGGGCACCGGCAGACGCCTGTTCCTCGGCACTGGCCAGTGGGACCTCCTCCAGCTCCTCGATCGGCTCCAGCTCTTCCGCCGGCTCCAACTCCGCCAGTTGCGGTTCGTACTCGATCGTCATAACCCGGAAGACCTCCGCCAGCAGGGCTCCACGCTTTACTGGTTTGCTCAGATAACCGTGGAACCACTTGAGGAGTTTCATCTTTGCCTCTCCGCTTCCCAGCCCCTCGGGGGTAAGCAGGATCAGCCTGGTACTGGCGATCAGTGGATCGGCTGTCACCTCGCTGGCCAGCTGCCAGCCGTCGATTCCGGGCATGCGCAAATCGACCAGGGCCAAAGCGAAGGGGTCCGCCTTGGCCGAGCGGCGCAGCTTGGGCAGGGCCTCGGTGCCCGCCTGCGCTTCTTCCACCCGGCAGCCCCACTGTTCGAGATAGCTCCGCATTGCCTCTCTGGCCGAAGCGTTGTCATCGATCACGAGCACCCGCAGGCCGGTGAAAAAATCCGCAGGCAGATCTTCGAAAAGATCGGCCTCGGTTTGAGTTTTCAGCGGCACGGTGAACCAGAAAGTAGAGCCTGCGCCCTCCTCGCTCTCCACGCCGATGCTGCCGCCCATCATCTCCGCCAGACTCCTGGAGATCGACAATCCGAGTCCAGAACCGCCGAATCTCCGCGTGGTGGAGGTATCGGCTTGAGAGAAAGACTGGAAAAGTCGGGGCATTTTGTCTTTATTGATCCCTATGCCCGTGTCCCTGACCATGATCTTCAGGGTACAGCGGCCCTCCCCACGCTCGACATCCTGGATCGAGATCTGCACCTCCCCCTGCGCCGTAAACTTCACGGCGTTGTTGAACAGATTGATGATGATCTGACGCAGCCGGGCCGGGTCGCCCCGCAGGCGGTGGGGGACTCCGGGAGCAACATAGAGGATCACCTCCAGATCCTTCCTGTGAGCCTCCAGGATCACCAGGTCGATCGCCTTTTCCAGCATCTCGTAGAGGTCGAAATCGATCTCTTCGAGGGTGAGCTTTCCCGCCTCGATCTTGGAGAAATCCAGGATGTCGTTCACCAGCGTGAGGAGAACGTCGGCTGAAAAGCGGACCTGTTCGGCATATTCGCTCTGCTCCATATCCAGATGCGTATCCAGCAGAAGCTCGGTCATGCCCGTTATGGTGTGGATAGGTGTGCGGATTTCATGGCTCATGTTGGCCAGGAATTCGCTCTTTGTACGGGCCATGGCCTCGGCCACCTCTTTAGCCTTCTGCAGATCGACCTCGCTTCTCTTCCACCGGCTGATGTCTTTCACCAGACCGAAGATGAACCGGCTGCGCCCCGATCGATCGTGAAGCAGGGAGAGGGTGATACGCCACCAGGCCAATTGCCCGTCCTTGCGGTGAAAGCGGCCTTCGATCTCGAAGTACTCGACGGTCCCGGCTTGCAGAGCAGTGAGATTTTCGGCGTATTGCCCTGAATCCTTGCTGTGCATGAAGGTCGAGAGCGTCTTTTTCTCCAGCTCCGAGGCCGAACAGCCCAAAATAGTTTGAAGTGCGGAATTGCCGCGCAGCAGCCGGCCCTCCAGGTCCATAACCGCCATCCCCACGGGGGAGTGGATAAAAAAGGAGCTGAATGGGTTGTCATTGCTCTTCAGCTGTTCGATCTCCCGGGTCAGGTCGGCCACCGATCGGGAGGTGGTGTACAGCGCAGAGGCGTAGCGCAGGACTCTTTGAAGCAGATCCTCGCTGATCAGTTCGGTTACCAGAAAATCCTGTGCTCCCGCCGAAAGAGCTCTGGAACCGCTTTTCCCGTCCTTGACCAGGGCAACGATCGGCTGATCCGTCTTTTTCCTGAGGATGCCTATGCTGCCTTCCAGCTCTCTATCCGGGCGCCGGGTACAGTCCACCACCACCACATCCAGTTCGATATGTGAGAGAAAATTGAGCGCCTCCCGGAGATCGTCGGCAAACAGCTGCTGGTCCGCCCAGCCGGCTTCGGCGGGTAAGGTATTTCTATCCACTCCAACAAACAAGATCTGCACCCGGTTATCCTAATCTCTCCGAAACGGATGCGTCAATAAAGTAAACACAGTTAATCTCTTGCAATAGCCGTGAAGTCCGTGGCAAACTCTTCAGTATGCACAAACGAGGCATTCCGTTATTGCTCTGCGCTCTGGCAGTGGTGTTCAGCTCCTGTTCGCTGAACAAGGTCGCGGTCAACCTCGTAGCCAATACCCTCTCTTCGGGAGACAGTACGGTTTTCACGGGGGAGGAGGACCCCCAGCTGGTCGCCGACGCCCTGCCCTTTGCCCTGAAGCTCTACGAATCCCTGCTGGAGCAGACGCCGGAAAACGAGCAGCTGCTGCTCACCACCGGCAGCATCTTCACGATGTACGCCAACGCCTTTGTTCAGACCCCGGCCAGCATGCTTGCCGAGAGCGAGTACGAACAGCAGCAGCAGATGCTCCAGCGGGCCAAAAAACTGTACCTGCGGGGCCGCGGGTATCTGCTGCGGGCTATGGAGCTGCGTTATCCGGGTTTCGGGGAGCTGCTGGAGGCGGGCGACCTGGAACAGGCTCTGGCACCCACGGTCAGCGAGGATGTGCCCCTTCTGTTTTGGGTCTCCGCGTCCTGGCTGGGCGCATTCTCCACGGACACCTTCGACATGGAGCTGCTGCTCAACCTTGCCAAACCGATCGCTGTACTGAACCGGGCATTGGAGCTGGATGAAGCCTGGTCGGACGGGATGATCCACGACACTCTCATCTCCATCTACGGTTCCCTGCCCGAGGCTATGGGGGGCAGCCAGGAAAAGGCGCGCTACCATTTCGAAAAAGCCGTCGAATACTCACGAGGCCTGTCTCCCTCTGCCTACCTCGCCCTTGCAAGCACCGTGTCGGTGGCCAATCAGGACGTGGAAGAGTTCAGGCAGCTGCTCGCTCAGGCACTGGCGATCGATCCTGAGGACAATCCGGACAATCGTCTTCAGATCCTGTTGAGCCAGGAAAAAGCCCGCTGGCTGCTCGACCACATAGAGGACTTCTTTCTCATCGATCTGGAGGAGGATCAACTATGAAGCACCGATGGACCGCGATTCTGTTGTTGGGCTTCCTGGTCTGCGCTTCCCAGGCGGGCGCGCTGGTGATCAAGGTGGGCAGCGTGGCCCCGGAAGGATCGCCCTGGGACAAGGCGCTGAAACGCATCGCTCTGGATTGGCAGAAGATCTCCGGCGGCAGAGTGACCATGAAGATTTACAGCGGCGGGATCGCCGGGGACGAGCCGTCCATGATCCGCAAGATGCGGATCAACCAGATCCAGGCCGCGGCCATGACCGGCTCGGGTCTGGGGAAGATCGATCCGGATCTGCTCGTTTATCAGCTGCCCTTCCTGACCCAGAACGACCAGGAACTGGATTACCTGTTCGAGCGGCTGCGCCCGGAGCTGGAAGCGCTGCTGGAGGATAAAGGCTTCACCTTTCTGGCCCTCATCAAGTCCGGCTGGCTGCGCTTCTTCGCCACGGAGAAGGTGATCACTCCTGACGATTTTCGCAAGCTCAAGTTCTTCGTAATGGAGGGCAGCCCGGAAATTGACCAGGCCTGGAAGGCCATGGGCTTTCATATCGTCCCCCTCCCGCCCAACGACGCCTTCGCCGCCCTGCAGAGCGGCATGGTGGAGGTCTTCACCGCCTCCCCGCTGACAGCGGCGGCGATGCA
Organism: uncultured Spirochaetaceae bacterium; assembly: GCA_964588355.1. Classification (GTDB taxonomy): domain Bacteria; phylum Spirochaetota; class Spirochaetia; order SZUA-6; family DRHE01; genus JAFGQJ01. The sequence continues at coordinate 9,627 of CAZPPB010000016.1, forward strand.
GTGGTTCGCCCTGGCACCCCACATGACCGACATCAACTGGATCCCCCTCACCGCGGCTTTGATCGTCTCCAATCAGACCTGGCAGAGAATCCCGGCGGACCTGCGGCCCAAGCTCAAAGCAGCTACCCAGCGGGCTCTGGACGATCTGGAAGCCGAAATCATGTCCGTGGAAAATCAGGCTATGGATATCATGAAGGAGAACGGCCTTGTGATCCACGAGGTTCCGCCGGCGGCTCTGCAGGAGTGGGAAGACCTGGTCGAGAAGGGCTTCGGCATCGTGATCGGCGATGTGATCTCCCGGGATCTGTACGAAGAAGCCAAGCAAATCGTTTCCGAGTACCGGCAGCAGCAGGGCATCCAGATAGATGAGATCCGCTGACGTCCAGGAGCTTCCCCAAAGCAGCACCCAGCGGGGGATTTTCCGCTTCGAAAACGCCGTCAGCTGGATCGTTCTGCTGCTGATTGCCTTTCTGCCCGCCATAGAGATCGTCGCCCGGCGCGCCTTCAAAACGGGGATTCAGGGCTCTTCGGACATGATCCACCACCTGGTACTCTGGCTGACCTGCCTGGGCGGCGCCATCACCTCCCGGGAGGGGAAGCACATCACCCTGTCGGTGGGCCTGGAGATGATGGGCAAATCAGCCCGCAGCTGGATCACCACGGCAACAGTGTTCCTCTCCACGACGATATCCACCGCTATCACCTGGAGCGCCCTCTCCTTCGTACTGATAGGTTTCGACCCCACCAATAAGATCGGCTTCGTTCCGGTTCAGATCGCAGCGGCCGTGCTTCCCCTGGGGTTCCTGCTGATCACCGTACGTTTCCTGACCCGCGCCCCGATTCGCGGACTGAAACGGGGCCTGGCCGCCCTGGGCTGCATTCTGGGAACGATCATCGCCTTCACATCAGTGGTAAACATCCTCTACATGATCCTGCCGGCCTTACCCCTGTTCTTCGACAGACTGCAGGAGTTATTCTTCCTTATCGCCGATCGGATCGCCCTGGTCGCAGTGGCCATAATCATCATCTCCATCTTCTTCGGCACGCCCATCTTCATCGTGCTGGGCGGCGTGGCCTATCTGCTGTTCGTCAGCTCCGCTTCTTTGGAGATGCTGCCCAGCCTGGAGGTGATCCCCCTGGAGTCTTACTCCATGCTCACCGGATACAGCATCCCGGCCATCCCGCTGTTCACCTTTGCCGGCTTCATCCTCTCGGAGAGCAAAGCCGGGGAGCGGCTGGTGAGGCTGTTCCGAGCCTGGCTGGGCTGGCTTCCCGGGGGGCTGATCATCATGACGGTCCTGGTCTGTACCTTCTTCACGACCTTCACCGGTGCCACCGGGGTGACCATCCTGGCCCTGGGGGCGCTGCTGGCCTACGTGCTGGTGGAGAGCGGCCGCTATACCACGGATTTCGCCAACGGTCTGATCACCGGATCGGGGTCGATCGGTCTGTTGTTTCCCCCCAGCCTGCCGATCATCCTCTACGGGGTGATCGCCCAGATCAACATCAAGCATATGTTCGTCGGGGGCTTCCTGCCGGGCCTGCTGATGGTGATCACGATCTGCGGCATCGGGGTGTTCACGGCGGTGACCCGCAAGGTCAAACCCGTTCCCTTCCAGATCAAGGAAGCGACGGCTTCCATCCAAGACTCGTTCTGGGAGATCCTGCTTCCGGTGATCATCCTTGTCGGCTACTTCAGCGGGTGGTTCACGCTGGTGGAAACCGGAGCCGTTGCCGTGATCTACGCCCTGATCATCGAGGTGGTGGTGCACCGGGATCTTCGCATCAAGGATCTACCCCAGGTCATGTTGAAGTGCATCCCGATAGTCGGTGGCGTGCTGATCATCCTGGCTGCGGCCAAGGGACTGTCCTACTACCTGGTCGACGCCGAAGTGCCGATGCGCCTGAGCGCCTGGGTGCAGGTGAACATCAGCTCTAAGTACGTATTCCTCATCCTTCTGAACCTGGCCCTGCTGGTCACCGGTTGTCTGATGGATATCTTCTCCGCCATCCTGGTGGTGGTGCCCCTGATCATCCCCATGGGCGCGGTTTTCGGCATCAACCCCGTACACCTGGGGGTGATCTTCCTGGCCAACCTGGGGGTGGGTTATCTGACCCCTCCGGTGGGACTGAATCTGTTCCTGGCCGCCTACCGGTTCGAGCAGCCTCTGGTGCGCATCTACCGAAACGTCATCCCCTCCTTCCTGGCCCTGCTGGCCGTTGTGCTGCTGATCACCTACGTTCCCTGGTTCTCCGTCGGCCTGCTCAGGTGGGAATTCCTGGTTCACCTCCTCAATCTTTGAGAAGCAGCACCCCGAGCATCAGGATATAGCAGGCCGCGGCCAGCAGCAGCAGGCGGCTGATGCCCCAGGTCATCGTAAAGGGTATGGCCAGGATCGAGGCCACCACTGAGGCCACGCCGTTGGCAGCCCAGCCGAAGGCACGGAATCGGGGCGTGGGAACCAGGATGCGGAGACCGACCGGGAAGGGCACACCCATGAGCAGGGCGACCGGCGCCAGCAGCCCGAAAGAGCCGAGAGCCTGCGCTGCCGGGGATGCCTCGAGCAGCTGCTGCTCCGCCCCCCCAAACAGGGCGAACAGTACAATCTGACAGATGATCAGCCCGATCAGAACCGGCGGCAGGGTTCGCCGGCTCCAGCGTGCCGACGCGGCCCCGCCGATCCCCGACAGGACCAGCAGCTCGGCCAAAACCACGGTGAAGGCGATAACCGGGTTGCCGAAAACGAAGGTAAACCCTTGAAGAAAGGCCATCTCGACGAACATGAAGCCCCCTCCGGCGGCCAGGAAGTACAGCACCGCCGCGGCGGCGCAGCGCTCGCGGCTTCCCTCCCGCTTCGGGTAAAGCACCGCCCGGGCGGGAATCAGGCGGGGCAGGAGCAGCAGGAGCAGACCAAGCAGGCCGGCAATGCCCAGAACCACGAGCACGATCGTTTCTCCGGAGAGGAACAGCGTGTAGAAACGGCTTCCGGTCGAGCGGAAGACAGTCCCCAGTTTCGCCCAGCGGGTGAAGCGGCTGTGAAAGGGGCGGTCATCCCGGGCCGGAGCGATGTCCAGGTAGTACTCCCGGAAATAGTCCTCCGCACGGTCTTCACGAAGCCCCCGGTACAGCTTCTGTATCTCCCGGTAGTGAAAGGCTTCGGCATAACTGTTGAAGCGGTTCGCCTGCTCGTGTTTGATTCCCCGATAGAACACCGGATCGAAGTTCAGCCGGCGGCAGAAGCTGCCCAGTTCGGCCAGGGCGCTTTGATCGAAGGCTGAGGGAGAGCACAGCAGGGTGTAGCTGTCCCAGCCGCGGATGAGCACAATATGGGAGGCCGGGTCTTCAATTCCCGTGGCCTGCAGGGCGGTGTAGGCCGCGGCGAAGATCTTGAGCATGTCCGAGGGGGGCAGAAGCAGCTTGCGGGAGAGGATCAGAACGCCCTCAGGTTTCAGGTGCCCCAGGTAGTCGGCGAAGGCCTCTACTGTCAGCAGGTGCTCCTGATCCAGGCTGGCCATCCCCGGCACCGAGGGTCCCCAGGCCTCCACCTGGATCCGATCGTAGAGCCGCCGGTCCCTGGCTACACGGCGGCGCAGGTTGCCGGCAACGACGCGCACGGCCGACCGGGCGGGGATCCGGCCGCCTGAGACGTGCTCCCGGTACAGCGCAGCAGCCTCGGGATGTTCGACCAGCAGGGTAACCTCTTCGGCCCCGGCGGACACGGCACAGGGCAGGCTCAAGCCCCCTCCCGCCTGCAGGATCAGCACTCTGTGCGCGGTTGCAGCCGCGCGGATCGAGTAGCCGGCGTAGCAGTGGAGGAAACGGCTGAAGGCCGCCGATCTATCATCCCTCAGATCGTAGAGGACGAACAATCCATCCCCATCTTCGACCAGGAAAGTGGCCGGTGGAAGAGCCCCGGTGTACTTGAGACTCAGACCCGGGGCAAAGCGGATGTAGGGGCTTTCCAGCCGGTCCAGGCGCCCGCGGATCGTGTTGCTGCGGGACACGACCGAGGTGTCGGGAAACTGCAGCATCTGGGGCAGGAGTTTGTAGGGAGAGGGGCGGATCTCCAGAGCCTCCGCCCCTCTGTAGACCAGCGGGATGCAGGTTAGCAGGAAGAGGGCACCGGAGGCGGCCAGGATCCACCCGGAGCTTCTGTGAGCGCCCCGCTCCGGCCACCGCCGCCGGGCCAGGGGGTCCAGGAAGGGGAGGGCAAGCAGCAGCAGGGCTGCGCAAAACACGATCCTGCCCTCCCCCAACAGGGGCAGGAGTAGGGCGGGAAGCACAGCGCCCAGCGCGGAGCCGAGCATGTTGGCGAAGTAGATCCACCCGGTCTGAACCGACATGCCCGCGAAGGCCAGGGAAATCACGCCGCCGGCACAGAAGAAGGGGGCCAACAGGATCAGAAAGGTGAGGAACAGGTAGGCTCCCTGCCGCCACTCCAGGGGCATGCGGAAATAGTCGAGGGGGATGTTCTTCACCAGGAGGAAGGATCCGCTGACGGTGATCGAACAGAGAATGAGCAGCGCGATGAATCCCGGCGCCTCGAGCACAGCCGCCGACCAGCCGGGGCGGCGTCTTTCAACCAGGCTCAGCACGCTGCCGCTGGCTGCGAAGCCGAACAGGACGATGCTGATGACCATGAAGGAGAGGTGGTTCCACTGGGAAAATGAAAAGAACCGGGTGAGCAGGACCTCGTAGCAGAGGGCGGTCAGGGAAACTGAGAATACCGCCGGGAATATCATGCCGGTTCCGGGGCCAGCGCTGCCATGCCTAGTAGTTCTCGAGTGCTTTGCCGGTCATTGGAACAAAGAGAACCCCCGTGACCTGGCGGAGCCGGTAATCGGCCCCCACCTTGGTGACCACCACCAGATTCTGGAAACTGAAGGGATGTCCCAGGGGAAGGACGATCTTTCCCCCGTCCACGAGCTGCTCGAGAAGAGGCGGCGGAACATGGTCCACAGAGGCGGTGATCATGATGCCGTCGAAGGGCGCCTCCTCCTCCCAGCCGAAGTAGCCGTCCCCGTGGCGGGTGCGTACGTTGCCGTAGCCCAGCTCTTCGAGCCTCTCGGTCGCCTGGCGATACAGGATCTCCTTGATCTCGATGGTGAACACCTCTTCGACCAGAGTGGAGAGCACCGCCGCCTGATACCCGGATCCCGTCCCGATTTCCAAAATCCTCTGCTGCGGCTCGAGCTCCAGCAGCTCGGTCATCAGAGCCACGACGTAGGGCTGGGAGATGGTCTGTCCCGCATCGATCGGCAGGGGCGAATCCGCGTAGGCCCGCTCCTGCATCGACTTGGGCACGAACAGATGGCGGGGAACGGATTGCATCGCCTCCAGGACGGCCTCGTCCCGAATCCCCCGGGCTGCGATCTGGCGGCTCACCATGTCGAGGCGCCGCTGCCGCATTTCCTTGGGCTCGTCCCAGGAGGCGGCTCTGGGAGATGAGAGGACGAAAAACAACACGGCCGCCAGTACAACGATAAGAATTGCCCCAGAACTGATAATGATGATCGGTCCCTTGCGTTTCATATCGCGCTCCTGCCTTCTAGTATAACCCAATCCGCACTCTCATTGAAATGACTGCCCCCGAGTCGTGCAGTCACGGTGAGCACCGCGGTCGAAAAGCCGAGCAGCGGCGGCGGCTATTGATTGGCAAAAACGCCGGAACCAAGTAGAATGACAGCGTCCACGACGGAGAGAAGGGCGAGCATCCCCCGGATTGAACGGGTACAAAGTGGCGGTAACCATCGAGACAGTCGAATCCCGAAAAGACCTGCGGGAGTTCATCTACTTCCCCCGGACTCTCTACAGCCGGGATCCGCTGTGGTCACCTCCGATCTGGGTGGAAGAACGGCAGACCTTCACCACCAGGAATCCCCTGCTGGCGCACTCGGACTACGCTCTGTTCCTCGCCCGGGCCGACGGCGAGGTGGCCGGCAGGGTCCTGGCCTACGCGGACCACAACTTCAACGACTACTATCGATCGAAGATCGGGATGTTCGGGTCTTTCGAATCGATCCGCAGATCCGAGATAGCCGCGGCGCTGTTCTGCGAAGCGGAAAATTGGCTGACCGCCCGGGGCATGGACACGGTTCGCGGACCGATCAATCCGGTGGAGGAGTGCTGGGGATCCCTGTACCGGGGATTCGACAGGCCGGCCACCTTCATGATGCCCTACAATCCCCCCTATTACAACAATTTCCTGGAGCAGCTGGGATACGAAAAGGTCAAGGATTTGCTGGCCTTCGAGGGCGATGCCAGGAAGGGGTACCGGATACCGGAACGGTTCATCCGCTTTCGGGAAAAGTTGCACTCCCGCCGTCCCGATATCCGCATCCGTCCTATCGAAAAAAAGCACCTGCTGCGGGATGCCGAGGCGATCCTGAGCATCTCCAACCAGGCGATCCGCAGCAACTGGGGCTGGGCCCCGTACGGGCCCGAACAGCTGAAGGCAACCTTCAGTAAGCTGAAACCGATCGTGGATCCGGATGCCATCTGGATCGTCGAGGATGCCGGCGAGCCGGTGGGATTCTGTTTGGGGTTTCCCGACATCAACATCATACTCAGAAAGATCCGGGGCAGGCTCTTTCCATTGGGGTTTATTACCCTGCTCGGCATGCGCAGGCGCCTCCGGGACTTCCGCCTCTTCGGCCTGGCCGTGCTTCCCGAGTATCAGGGTATGGGCCTCGACGTGCTGCTGTACATGAGCCTGTACGATGCCCTCGCCCCTAGAGGGGTCCGCATGGAGGCCAGTTACATACTGGAGGACAACCCCAACATGATCAACGCCTTGAAGAAGCTCGGATTGGTGCAAACAAAAACATACCGGGTGTACGAGAAAGGACTAGGGTTATGATTATCACAGGTATCGCCGATGAGGGCTCGCCGGAGCTGAAAGAGCAAATCCGAATTCATCGAACCTTGGGCTGGAACAACCTGGAGCTGCGCTTGATCGGCAAGACCAATGTCTGTGCCATCGAGGATGAAGCCTTCGACCGGGTCTGCCGCACGCTGGAGGAGGAGCGGATGGAGGTGATCTGCTTCGCCTCTTCCATCGCCAACTGGGCCCGCCCGATCACCTCGGATTTCCAGCTGGACGTGGAGGAGCTGGAACGGGCCATGCCCCGGATGCACCGCCTGGGCACCCGCTTCATACGGGTCATGTCCTATCCCAATGACGGCCTGTCCGAGGCGGATTGGCGCAAAGAGGCGATCCGCCGCATGAAGGAGCTGACCCGCATAGCGGCGGACGGGGACGTGGTGATGGTGCACGAGAACTGCTCCGGCTGGGGAGGCATGAGCCCGGAGAGCCAGAGGATCCTGCTGGAGGAGGTCCACTCCCCAAACCTGCAGATCGTCTTCGACACCGGCAACCCGGTGGGCGAGGGACATCCGCCGGAGGAGACCTGGGATTTCTACCAGACGGCACTGCCCTTCATCAAGCACGTTCACATCAAGGACTGCGCAAGAACCGACAAGGGGGAGATCGAGTACACCTACCCGGGGGAGGGGCAGAGCATGGTCCGCCGCATCCTGGAATCCCTCCTGGATCTGGGCTACGACGGAGCCTTCTCTATAGAACCCCACATCACCGCCCAGATCCACCTGGGCACCTCTTCGAGCGGCCGGGAGGCGCAGGAGATCTACCTTGAGTACGGGCGCCGGATAAATGCCATGCTGGCGCAGCTGGCCGAGTCGGGGGGGTAGTTATTCCCCGTCCAGGGCAAATCCCCGGGCCAGGCAGCGTTTGTTGATCTGGTTGAGGTCGCGGTTGCGGACGGAAACAGCCTGATCCAGGGTCGCCTGGATCGAATCCAGGGAGGCGACCTGGGGTTTGATCCTGGCCAGGAGACCGAGCATGATCATGTTGGCCGAACGGACGCTGCCCTCCTCCTCCGCCATCTGATTGGCCGCAACGGGGATACAGTTCAGATCGGTCCGGGTGGGCTCGATATCGATCAGGGAGCTGTTGTACAGCAGCGTCCCTCCTTCCCTCAGCCGGGGCTCGAATTTGAGCAGGGAGGGCTTGTTCATCACCACGCACACGGAGGGGCGGGGAACCATGGGCGAGGCGATCTCCTCGTCACTCACCACCACCGAGCAGTTGGCCGTGCCCCCGCGCATCTCCGCGCCGTAGGAGGGGATGTGGGTGACCCTCTTTCCCTCCTTCATCGCAGCCAGGCAGATGATCTTGCCCGACAGGATGATGCCCTGACCGCCGAAGCCGGCGAAGATAATCTCTTCCCTCATGGTTCGCTCCTCCTACCTGTCCCGGAAATTGCCCAGGGGATAGTAGGGAATCATCTCTTTGGCGACCCAATCCGCCGCCGCCTGGGGGTTCATCCCCCAATTCGTCGGACACATCGAGAGGTACTCGACGAAGGAAAAACCCCGGCCTTTGACCTGGTTTTCGATGGCCTTCCTGGTGGCCCGCTTGGCCTTGAGGATGTGGGGCACGTCGTGGACCGAGCAGCGTTCGATGAACACGGGCGCCTCCAGAGTGTTCAGCAGCTCGCAGGCGCGGATCGGCATCCCCACATCGGCCGGATTGCGGCCGTAGGGGGAGGTCTTGGTTTTCTGTCCGGCCAGAGAGGTCGGGGCCATCTGCCCGCCGGTCATCCCGTAGATTGCATTGTTGACGAACAGAATCGTGATGTTCTCCCCCCGATTGGCCGAGTGGACGGTTTCCGCCGTGCCGATGGCCAACAGATCTCCGTCTCCCTGGTAGGATATCACCAGACGGTCCGGCAGGACCCGCTTGACTCCAGTAGCCACGGCGGGAGCCCTTCCGTGGGCCGCTTCCAGACCGTCGGCGTTGATGTAGTCGTAGATCAGAACCGCGCATCCCACCGGCGCGATCACGATCGTCTTTTCCCGCATGCCCAGCTCGTCGATGACCTGGGCCATGAGCCTGTGGATGATTCCATGCCCGCATCCGGGACAGTAGTGGGTGGGAACATCGGTAAGCGTCTCAGGCCGGGAGAATACCCGTTTCGCCTTGGTACTTTCACTTGTCATGAGTTTTTCCCGATCCTCTTGATGATCTCTTCCTCCTCTACGAGCATCGCCCCCATCCGGCCGTAGAACTCGATTTCGACCTTGTCCCCAAGGGCCAGCCGGACATCCTCCAGCATCTGTCCCGCGTTCATCTCCACGACCAGTACCTTCTTCATCCCCCTTGCCCTCTGCAGCAGCTCCAGGGAGGGAAAGGGCCAGAGGGTGATCGGGCGGAACAGACCGACTTTCGAGCCGGCGGCGCGCAGCCGGTTGACCGCCGCTTTGCAGATCCGGGCGGACAGCCCGAAGGCGACCAGCAGCACCTCCGCATCCTGGCACTGATAACACTCGAAGCGGGTCTCCTTCGCCTCGATCTTCCGATACTTCTCCTGAAGCCGAAGGTTGATCTGCTCCACCCCGTTTTCGGGTCTGAGCCGCAGTGAGGCGATAATGCGGGGATCTCTTCCTGAAGCGCCGTCCAAGATCCAGGAGGACTTGTCGTAGCGCTTGGTCGGCGGCTGCGGCAGCACGAGGGATTCGGACATCTGGCCAAGAAACCCGTCTCCCATGATCATGGTCACGATCCGGTACCGGTCGGACAGATCGAACGCCTCCACGGTCAGATCGGCAAGCTCCTGCACCGAAGCAGGGGCCAGCACGATCATATGATAATCCCCGTGCCCCCCGCCCTTGGTCGCCTGAAAGTAGTCTCCCTGAGATCCGGCGATGTTTCCCAGTCCCGGTCCGCCCCTCATCATGTTCACCACTAGGGCGGGCAGCTCGGTACCGGCCAGATAGGACAGGCCCTCCTGTTTGAGGCTTATTCCCGGCGAGCTGGAGGAAGTCATGGCTCTGGCCCCGGCCGCGGAGGCTCCCAAGACCATGTTGATCGAGGCGATCTCACTCTCCGCCTGGAGGAAGGTTCCGTCGACCTGGGGCATGCGGCTGGCCATGTAGGCGGCGATTTCATTCTGGGGGGTTATGGGATAGGCAAAATAGTAACGACAGCCGGCGATGATCGCCGCCTCCGCTATCGCCTCATTGCCACGCATCAATACGGGTTCAGCCACGAGGCACCTCTCAACTCGCCTTGGCGAAGCGCCAGATTTCAATGGCGGTGTCTGGACATATTGTGGCACAGAACATGCAGGCCGTGCAACGCTCGGGACTGACACAAACCGCGTAGTGGTGACCCTGTTTGTTGAACTTTTCCGCCAATTCCAGAATAGCTTCGGGACAGGCTTTCACGCACAGACCGCAGCCCTTGCAGCGCTCCGAATTGATATCAGGTTTTCCCTTGGCCAATACTACACCCCCTACCCCAGGAAATCGAGAATATTCCAGTGTTCGCTTACATGGACAGGAAAACGGCGAAGAAGGTTGCAGGAAATCTATCTGTCCAGCTCGGCCCGCAAACGGGGCAGGCTTTCGGGGAACTCTCTGCGGATGTAGTCGATCAGCTGCTCCCGCACACGACAGCGCAGGGTCCACAGAAGCGAGGCGTCGGCCGAGCTCACCAGCGCGCGAACGGCCACCGTCCGCTCGGTGGCGTCGGTCACCTGTACGCTGCAAACCTCTCCGTCCCACTCCTCACTCTGCTCCAGGATGCGGCGCAGCTCATCCCGTATGGCCTGCACCGGAACCGTGTAGTCGCAGTACAGATAGACGGTGCCCAGCAGGTCGGCGGAGACCCGGGTCCAGTTCTGGAAGGGCTTCTCGACGAAGGTGGAGATCGGCACGACCAGCCTGCGTTTGTCCCAGATGCGGACCACCACGTAGGTGAGGGTGATCTCCTCTATCCTTCCCCACTCGTTCTCCACGATCACCACGTCATCGATGCGGATCGGCTGGGTCAAAGCCACCTGGAAGCCGGCGAACAACAGGGCGATCGAGCGCTGGGAGGCGAAGCCCAACACGATGCCCACGATCCCCGCCGAGGCCAGGATGGTCGTGCCCAGCTGCCGGACCTTTTCGAAGTTCATCAGGATCAGGGCCAGGGCGATCACCCCGACGATCACCGCGAACACGCGCTTCAGGTACACCATCTGGGTGTAGATCTTGCGCGCCTTCAGGTTGTCCTCACTGTCGAGCTTGTACTTGTCGAACAGGTAGTCCTCCAGCACGGAGACGGAGCGCACCACGATCCAGGCTATCACTGCGATAGCCAGAATGCTGGTCCCGTGGCGCAGCAGATTCAGCAACTTCTCCGGCAGCTGGATGAAGGGTATCACCGCGGCCACGACCAGCAGGGGCAGAGCCAGGCGCAGGGGTCCCTTCACATGGCGGATCACCGAGGAAACGATCAAACCGCCTCTTTCGGCATTGCGCCCCAGCGCGATTCTCGTGATCAGGGAGAAGATCAGATGCAGCAGGATTCCGGCCAGTACCGCTCCGACCAGGAGCCCTCCACTGAGCAGCAGCTCCCGCCAATTGTCAACGATGTGTTGCCAGTTCATTTTGTCAGTTCATTGTCCAGGGCTCAGCCACCACCCGATCTATTCCAGCTCCACCCGGCGGGCTCGTTCCTTGAGGGAGCGGCTGAAGCTCATTTTGGGAACCGCCTCCTCCGGACGCGCGGGAATCGTCATCTCCTTGCCCGTAGCCGGGTTGACCAGCACCCGGGCTTTGCGGGGACCGCGCTTTTTCAGTAACAGCCTGCCGATCTTTCCCAGAGGCACCCGTTCACCGAGAAGCACCCCCGACTCGATGATGGTCAGGTAGTCGGTGGTGATCTGGCGGGCCTGCTTCTGGGTCAACCCGTTTTTCCTGGCCAGGTAGGCGACGATCGCCTGGCTGGTGAACTGATCGGGCAGATCCTCGCCGCCGGACAGTACGGTCCGGTTGATCTTGACGAAACCGTTTGTGAGAAAAATCGTGGCCTCCCGGATGCGCTTCTCCTGCTCCTCCGGGCCCACCTCCGCCGGACACACGGCGATCTTCAGCAGGCTGGAGGTGCTGCGCACCTTGCCGCTGGTAAATGCCGCCTCCCCGTCCATGCGGATGCTCTCGGCCAGCCCGCTGTCCTCGGTTATCACCAGATCCGGCACGTCGGCGCGCAGGGAGATGCTGGCGTACTCCACCCTCCTTCCGGCCGGGGCAAGCGTGCCCAGACTGATCAGAGATCCGGAGTAGCTCAGCAGCAGCGCTCCCCGCGGATCGTCCCTGGCGAAGGAATCCACCTCCACCATATCCAGGGCGCGGATCTGACCTTCGAACATCCTCTTCTTCTCCAGCCAGACTGCAGCCATGCTCCGGAAGGACTCCTCCGTGTCGGGCAGACCGGAGCTGCGGGTGATCTTCTGCAGATGCGCGCGAACCGTGTCCGAAAGCTCTCGAATCTCATCATTCATCTGCAGCCTCCTCCTCGATACCGTGCTCGGCCAGCCAGGCCCGGGCATCGGGCCAGCGAAAACGCAGCTCGGTCTTTCCGGCGGTGATCAGGTATCCATCCTTGAGGTTCTTCTGGATGTAATCCTTCTCCTTGACCCGGGTCTTGTTCAGGCTGCCCAGGTCCATCATTGTGAAATGGTCACCCCGGAACACGATCTGGCAGTGTTTGCGGGAAACGTAGGGATCGGCAAGGTGAATGTCGCACTGGGGATCCCGGCCGATGGTTACGGTCTTACGAGTGATCGGAAAGATCTCCCCCTGCCGATTTCCGTTGAGGATTTCCAGGTATACTTCCGGCGGAAGATTGTTCTGCTCCATGGCTGCCCCTCCTACCATTAGTCTACTCCATCCCCTCGAATAAAAAAAGGATGAAATCGCTGTGCTTTCCCCACAGGTGAGTTATACTAGTAGCAACACTGAATACGCACGAGGAGGAACCCATGGGCGAGTACCTGGATCAAATTCCGACGGAAGTGCAGGATCACATCCGGCAAATCACCAAATCATCGGGCCTGCCGGACAACGAGGAATCTGTGGAGATGATCGCCAAGGGCTGGCTGGAGAAGAAGGAGCTGTTCGAAAACCAGCTGGCGGATATGAACATGGCCGAGGTGGAGGAGCTGGATCAGGAGGACGAGCAGGGCTGCCTGGCCATGACCTACTCCGGTTCTCTGCTGAACATCGGTCCGATCATAGAGGAAGGACGAACGGTCCAGTACGCCAGCATCGGGCTGCGCCAGGACGTACCGGAGACTGCGAGCAAAGAGGACTCCCAGCTAGCCGGCGACGTTCAGGTAGGAGAACCGGTTCTCTTCTCCCCCGGCCCCATCCAGAGCTCCTCCCCGATCTTCAAGATCGCCGTAACCACGGGGGATCTCGAGCCGGAAGAGCAGGAAGAACAGATCACCAAGGCGACCATGATCCTGGCGGAAGGTTTTGTCGAAGTGAACAAAGACCTCGATTTTGAGTAGCTGCAAACTGATACTCGACGATCTGAACCGTATCTACAGCCGAAACGATCCCCCCGAGCCCGCGGAGCTGCTGGATGATACCCGGGCCACCATCGAGGTTCTGGACAACGAAGGCGAGGCGTTGCGTCCCCGCGACACAGCGGGGCGACCCGGCGGCCTGTTGTACCTGGATCCGAACATCCCTACAATCATGGTGCCGGATCTGCACGCCCGCATGGAGCTGGTCCTGGCCGTGCTGGGGCAGAAGGACGAGCAGGAGGTGCCGACAGCGGACCGGCTGGCCGAAGGGCAGGTGCAGCTGCTGTTCCTGGGCGACGGTTTTCACGCCGAAGGCAGAGCCGTCGCCCGCTGGCAGGCTGCGCTGGAGGAGTTCAAGGGGGGTTATCGTAAACACAGCCAGATGGACGCGGAGATGAGAGAGAGTCTGGGAGTGATGCAGATGGTGATGGCCCTCAAACGGAGCTTTCCGAATCACTTTCACTTCCTCAAGGGCAATCACGAGAACATCACCAACGAGCAGGGGGAAGGCAACTACCCGTTTCTCAAATTCGCCAACGAGGGCCTGATGGTCCGCATCTACATGGAGCATTTCTATGGGGAAGAGATCCTCCAGAGTTACGCCCAGTTGGAGAAGAGCTTCCCCCTCCTGGCGGTGGGCGGCAACTTCCTGGCATCCCACGCGGAGCCTGCCTGGTTCATACCGGAGCAGGAGGTCATCGAATACCGCCGCATGCCTCAGGTGATATACGCCCTGACCTGGACCGACAACGGCGAGTCGGAGCCCGGGAGCGTGCAGCTGATGCTCGAGCACTACCTGGGAGCGGAGGCAGCCCAGAGCGCCTACCATTTCGGCGGCCACAGGCCCGTGCGGGACGGCTACAACCTCCGCTCCGACGGCCGCTACGTGCAGATCCACGATCCGGATCGCTACGTCGTAGCCGCACTACCGGCGGGACAGCAGATCGATCTGGATCGGGATATCCGGGAACTGTTCGATGGGTAAGCAACCGGCCAAGCCGTCCGGCTCGACCCGGAAAGTCGGGAAGTACACGATCCTCTCGAAGATCGCCCAGGGGGGCATGGGCGCGGTCTACAAGGCCAAACACCCGACTCTCAAGCGCTACGTTCTGCTCAAGAAGCTGACCCTGCACGGCGGGCCGCAGTTCATCGAGCGGTTCCGGCGGGAAGCCCGGATCATGATGGACTTCAAGCACGACCATATCGTGCAGGTCTACGACCACTTCAAGGAGGGTTCCTCCTACTACATCGCAGAGGAGTTCGTGGACGGGGTTTCCCTGGAGCAGCTGATCAAGCGGGAGCGCTACCTCTCCAACGAAGCGGCGGCCCTGATCTACTACGAGGTGTGCAAGGGGCTGCAGCACGCCCACGAAAAAGGGGTGATCCACAGGGACATGAAGCCGGGCAACATCCTTATCTCCAACCAGGGGGAGGTCAAGCTGGTCGACTTCGGCATCGCCACCAGCCTGGAGCACAGTGAGGATGGTTTGACCCGGGACGGGATGACCCTCGGGACCCCCTCCTACATCCCGCCGGAGCAGATCGACAACGCCAAGACCGTGGACCGCAGGGCGGACATCTACTCCCTGGGGGTGGTGCTGTACGAGATGCTCACCGGCAAGACCCCCTTCCCCGGAAGCTTCACCGCGGAAACCATCGCCCTGATCCATAAAGGCAAGTACACGCCCCCCAAGCGCATCAACCCCAAGGTCGCCCCCGGCCTGGCCAAGATCATCGCCAAGTCCATGAAGCCGAACCGACGGCGCCGCTACCAGGACCTGCGCCAGATCATCCGCCGCCTGGAGCGGAGGATCAAGCGCCGGGATCCCGCTTCGATCAGGAGAGCCCTCAAACGGGTCATCCAGGGCCGGGAGATCGGGGACATCTACAGGCCCAGAGGCGGCTGGCTGTTCTGGTTGTTCATCGGGCTGTTCCTCTCCGCCCTGCTGGCAGCCGGCGGCTACTACCTCTACCTCAAGGGTTATCACCACGAGTTCCTGCAGCCGGACCAGTACGGAGCGCTCATCGTTTCCGCGGATATACCCGCCTCCTACAAGGATCCGAAGGATATCTATATCGCCTCGGTGCTGTACTGGGAAACCGAAGGGGAGTTGATCCGCGTCGAGGATGCCCCCTTTCGCTTCCGGGCCAAACAGAATGAACAGCAGGGAGAGAGCTATATTCTGGAGTCTGAGCGGCTGTATCTGCAGACGGGCCGCTACCGGCTCAAGGTGAATCTGGAGGGCCAGCTGCACTGGGAATCCTTCTTCCTCGGTTCCCGCACGTTCCAGAAGCAGCACCTGGACACCTCTGCGGGCAGGCGTCTGCAGATCCAGCTGGAGCAGACCCCGTCCCTGCCGCTGGAGGTTCGCTATAGCGTAACAGACATCCGCAGCGCAGAGGATCTGACAGGCACTGCGGGGTTTTTCGTCTTTCTGAACAATCGCTGGGTCCGCTGGGATCGGAGGACAGCCGCGACTCTGACGACCGGAACGAGTTACCGTTTCAGGGTAGACCACGCAGGCTACTACCCCCAGACCTTCAACCTGCTGATCAAAGCGTATCAACCGCTCCTGCAGCTGGATGTTCAGCTGATCCCCTACCCCGGCACTCTGGTTATCGAATCGGACGCCGAGGGATTGAAGGTCCTGCTGGATGATTCCCCCTCCTACCTGAGCGGCGGAACCGAACGCGTGTACGGTGCCCTCGAGCCGCTGGAAGCGGGCAGCCGGGAGCTGATCCTCGATCCCGGGGAGTATCTGCTGACCATCAAGAAGGACGAGCAACTGTCCCGCAGCATTCAGGTACCCGTGGTCTCCGAGCGAACGGCGCGGGTAAGAGTCCACTATGACAGAGCCGAAAAGACTCTGGAGTTAACCGGCGAATAACAAGGGGAGGTGCCTATGAGCACTGGATGGCGGAGAGTAATCCTGCTGTGTCTCGGAATACTGGGCGGCGTGGCGGCCTGGCCGTTGACCGAGCTGATCGTGGGGGCGCAAGGAAGCTTTCCCTCGTATCTGCTGTTCGTGGCCGTCCTGGGTGCAGCGGTGGGACTGCTGATGGGCGCGTTCTTCGGATCCGCGGCGGGGATCTTCGCCCGGGTCGGATCGAGGATCCTGAGCGGGATGCTCGTCGGGGCGTTCGTCGGCATGATCGGTGGAGTCATCGGGCTGCTGATCGGGCAGGCCGCTCTGTTCCTTATCGGCGGAGTTTTCCTGGACTCCTATCGCAGCTTCCAGACCATTGGACTGCCCATTGCCCGGGCCATCGGCTGGGCTTTTCTGGGGATCTTCGTCGGCGCCGCCGAGGGGTTCCGGGCGGTTTCGGGCAAGAAGATCGGCATAGGCCTGGTCGGCGGATTGATCGGGGGGCTCATCGGCGGGGCCGCTCTGGAGTACTCCCGGCTGTACCTGCCTCCGTCTCTGCCCTCCCGCCTGATAGGTTTGGTCGTCCTGGGGCTGGCCATCGCCCTGTTCTACGGGATCATCGAACACAGCATGTCTTTCGGCACATTGAGGGTGCTGAACGGCCGCCTGAAGGGCAAGGAGTTCATCCTCAACGAGGGGCGGATCCGCATCGGTCGAGCCAGACGGAACCAGATCACCCTGGAACCTTATGAGAATCTGGCGGATCGTCAGGTTCAGATCCGCTTCCGCAGGGGCGAGGCGCTGCTGACCAACCTGGAGCCGAAATATCCCGTCCTGGTAAACGACCGGCCGGTCAAGGAGCACCGCCTCAAGTACGAGGACGTGCTGAAGATCGGCTCGGCCAAGCTGTTCTACAGCTACGAGTAGAGGAGGCGATCGTGATGAAAACGAAAAGCAACCCTAAAGCGACGGTGGCAGCTGCTCTGGCAGCGGCGCTGCTCCTGATCGGCGCCGCAGACGCCTTCGGCTACAACGTGCGCCTGTCCCAGATCGACCCCTCCCGTCTTCTCCTCACGCAAAATGTACGTCTGTACGTCAGCGTGACCGACGACCGCGGCCTGCCCGTGGAAGGGCTGGGCGCGGAGGCTTTCAGGATCTTCGAATCCCCGGACGGGCAGAATTTCCAGAGGATCGAGGGTCTGAGCGAGTTCAAGCCCGGCGCCGCGGCGGCGGAGGGGATAACCTTCCTGCTGCTCATCGACAACTCGGGAAGCATGTACGACACCGTGGAGGGGCAGCCGACCGAAGATGCCGGCCGGATGCGCATCACCCATGCCAAGAACGCGGTGCGCACCTTTCTCGGCAGCATGACCCAGCCCAAGGACACGGTGGGACTGGTGTCCTACAACACCTCCTACACCCTGCTGGCAGAGCCTTCCGGCGACAAGAGCCTGGCGGCGGGCTTCCTGCAGGGAATCGAAAGGCCGGATCCCGAGCAGGCCTACACCGAGCTGTACGCCGCCCTGACCCTGGCGGTCGAGGATTTTTCGGGGTTCGGGGGCCGCAAGGCCATCGTGATCCTCTCCGACGGCGAGAACTACCCCTACCTCGAGCACTCGGGCAGTCCCCACCCGGAGTTCGGGGAAAAGATCTATCAATATACCGAGCCGATTCGGGCCTGCCAGGAGGCGGGCATCTCTGTGTACGCCGTGAACTTCGCAGCGCAGAAGGATCCCAACCTCGAGGCGATCGCCGTGGAGACCGGAGGTACGGTATTCGACGCCCGGGATCAGGAGGAGCTGGCCCGGGTCTACCAGAGCATCCACCGGCAGGTGGCCGGAGAGTACCTGATAGGCTACCGGGCAACCATGGCCCCGGCGCAGAAGAAGTACGTCCGGGTGCAGGTGCAGGAAAACGGGCAGTTCCGGCAGGCCACCCGCTTCTACTTCTCCAGCACCGTGTTCGGGCTCCCCCTGTACAAGCTCAGCGCGCTGTTGGTAATCCCTCTGGTGCTGGCTTTCCTGCTGCTCTGGCTGATCTCCCGGCTCAAGTTCGAGAAGAAGAGAGGACCGGCGACCCTGGAAGTGCTGAAGACCCGGGTGGGGCGGGCTCAAACCCGGGTGATTCCCTTGAGCTCGGCCAAGACCGTGATCGGGGGCAGTCGCAGCGCCGACCTGACCATCGCGGGTAATCCAGGCGTCAAGGAACAGCACGCCACGGTGGTCTACGACTCGAAGAAGAAGGCCTACACGGTCGTGGGCTCCGGGGATCTGACGGTCAACAACCGGCCCGTCAAGACCAAGGTGCTGGAGCCGGGGGACGTGATCGACGTGGGCGGGGCCACCATCGTGTTCGACGACGGGGAGGTGTGAAGTTCGGGTCATTCTGACCCGAGAGGGCATTTTGACCCGTTTCAGTTCAACCGCCCCTCGAACCCTCGGAAAAGTGGTAAAATTTAAAGCGCAACACCATAAATTCTGCCAATTATTTGAGGGTTGTGGCCCCGCTTTGCCGGATTTCCGAGCCCAATATCCTCTCCGATCCCCGCCAGTGCCGACGGGACCCGGCTTGACCGCGGCCCGACCTCCCCCTATATTTTGGGTAGTCCAGGAAAAAGGAAAACGCTTCGATGAACAGCAAAAAAACGGCATCAAGACAGCGCGCCGACGGGCGCCCTCGGATACTCACCACCACGGTCGGCTCTTTCCCCTACCCGGCCTGGCTGGCCGCCATGCCTACAGAGCAGACACTGATGGACGCAACCCGGGTGGTGGTGGACCTCCAGAGACAGGCGGGCATAGACCTGCCCACCGACGGTGAGCTGTACCGCTTCGACGTGAACCATCCCGAGACCAACGGGATGATAGAGTACTTCATCACCCCCCTGGCCGGCGTGCGCAGCACGATCGGCCGCCTCGACACCCTCGAGTTCCAGCGCAAGCACGGGATGGGCTTCCGCCGCAAACCCGCCGGGGTTGTGGAGGGCCCTATCGGGGAGGGATCGCTGAACCTGCCGGCCGACTGCCAGCGTTCGACGTCGGTGGCGGGCAGCAACCTCAAGTTCACCGTTACCAGCCCCTACATGCTGGCCCGGACCCTGCTGGACAATCACTACGGGAGCTTCGAAGCCCTCTTGATGGCCCTGGCCGAAGTCCTGGCCGCTCAGGTCAGCGAGCTGGAGTGCGCCTGCCTGCAGGTGGACGAGGCCAACCTGCCGGGCAATCCCGAAGACGGTCCCCTGGCCGCCCGAGCCGTCAACCGGGTCCTCGATGCGGTGGGCGATGGTTCGAGCGGCGGCAGCAGCGGCGTGTCGGGGGGCGGCCGAACAAGCGGCGGCACATCGTCAGGCGGGCGCCCGCAGCGGGCGGTGCATCTGTGCTTCGGCAACTACGGCGGCCAGACCATCCAGAAGGGCACCTGGAAGGCACTGATCGCCTTTCTAAACGAGCTGCACGCGGATCACCTGGTTCTGGAGCTGGCCCGCCGGCCGGACAGCGATCTGGAGGCCCTGAAGCAGGTGCGCCCGGAGATCAGCCTTGGTCTGGGGGTCATCGACGTCAAGGACAACCAGGTGGAGAGCCCCGAGGAGGTGGCCCGGCGCATCGAGAAGGCGGAAAAGCGTCTTGGTGAGGGACGGGTCGGCTGGGTGCATCCGGACTGCGGATTCTGGATGCTCCACCGCTCCGTGGCGGAGCGCAAGATCGCCGCTTTGGTGCAGGGCCGGGATCTGTACCTGGGGTCTTGACGCCGATTGAATCGGGGTCAGTCTGTTGAACCAATCCCTCTTGCAGCAATCTGAGGTGCATCGACCACTGACATTTGTCAGCAGACCGCCTGCGAATAATCCTGGAGAACCATGCGGATGCTCGCCGCGATCAGATCCTCCGGCTCGGCGGTCAACCGGCCTTCCCGGATCTCCAGGTAGTGACGGGGCAGGTACTGGCTGATCAGCGTCAGCGGTATGCCCGCCTGCCTCAGGTTCTTGATAAGGAAATCCACCGCATCCCTCACCATCGGCACCTGCCAGTAGTAGCGGCTGCGGTCCGAAAGGCTGTACTTCAGGGCCAGGTACACATCCTGCCCGCTGCCGCTGTAGTAGTACTGCCAATGCCCCGGGTTGTCCCTCATGGCCTTGTCCAGAAACATGCCCAGCTGTGACAGCCGGGCTTTGTAGGTCCACCCGAAGATCTCCTTCTCTATGCATTCCAGGGCGAACAGGCACTCCCGCAGGGCGAAGGTCAGGGCCGGTCCCACCTTGAGTATGGCCACTCCATCCTCGACCAGCTGCCGCAGGAGCCCGGGGCGCTGATAGTCGGTGGAGTGTCCCTCCAGCAGCAAATCGGGATGCCGCCGAGCCGCATCGATCAAGCCCTTTGCCTTTGTTCGATCGTACTCGTACACTTGGTGATCCCCGAACTCCACCCCCGGCTGGACTACCACGGCGATGACCCGCTGCCAGGCATCCTGCAGGCCGGAATCGGCGAACGCTTTGCCGCAGGCGGTTATGGTCTGTTCAAAAGCTTCCACCGTCGTGATCGGCACGGCTTGCTCTTGCCCCTGGATACCGCCCGGAGGCGGGACGTCGGTGCCGATGACGTACACCGGCGCTGATTCCATGCCCGCGGCGCCGGCGCCGCCGGCGCCGCCCAATTCCTTGAAGGCTCTCTGCGCCGCTGCCGCCATTCGGGCTTCCCGGTGCGCGACCAACTGCGCATCCAAACCGCCGTACTTGTCCACCGGATCTCCTCCAAGGGGCATGCTGGCGTCGAGGTGGATCTTGGTGTATCCGGTGCTCACACAACCGGCGATCAGATCGCAGGCTTTCTGCATGGCCTGCTCGGCCGGCTCGCTTCGCCAGGGATAGGGTCCAAGATGGTCACCCCCGAAGATGATCCTCCCTCGGGGAAAATCGATCCGATCCGCTGCCTCCCACACGAAATCCCGGAATCCGAGGGGCTGCATGCCGGTGTAGCCGCCGAACTGGTTGACCTGGTTCACCGTGGATTCGACGAGCAGGGGAAGACCATCATCCTGTGCCTGGACCATGGCGGCGCTGATGACCCGGGGATGGGCGCTGCAGATCGAGTAGATCCCCTTCGGTTCACCCCGCTTTTGTGAGTCGATCAGCCCTTGGAAATAATCCTGAGGGTTTACGGTTTTCATTTCGGCATTCCCCTCTCCGGCAGGACGGCTACGGAATTTCTTTTAATTATCCCTCATTCCTGTCAGTCGTAACTTGTAGCACATCGGCTGTTCCTTGAAAAGCTCGAAAGCCGAGTCAATTCGAACGGGTCGAATACCCGGGGCGGATATTTTCTTGACAGCTCGCGTTGCCTGGATCACTATTGAATGGTGCAACAACCAAGACATTCTCATCAAGGAGGAAGAGCAAATGAAAAGTCGAGCGATTCCATTGTCGATTCTGCTGATCACTATCGCGTTCGCTGTCGCGCTTTCCGGCTGTATGCTGGGGGATGCGGTGATGGGGGGCTTCAGCAGCGGCGCCCGCAAGGGAGTCTCTAGCGGGGTGGAGCAGCAGGTGGAGCAGGAGGCCACCCCGCAGACGCAGTCGAGCCAGTCCAAAGCCCCGCCCATGGGTCCCCAGTGGAACCAGTTCATGGTCACGCAGGCCCAGATGGCCTTCAACTACGCCTTTTCCGCCGGAGGGCTTTGGGCCGGCCAGCGGGGCTATGAACCCGGTGAGTACACGAAGTTCCGATGGACCATGGAGGGAGACGATCCCCTCTTGATGGAACGGGCCTATCTGAAGGAGCTGGATGACGGCAAGCAGTGGTGGCGGGTCACCTGGGAGGACTCGGAAGGTTCCTGGATCTGGGAAGCCCTGCTCGATCCTGATACGAGCCAGATGGTGCGCATGCGTGCCCGGGATGCCGACGGCAATGAGGGGGAAGTTCCGGTCAGCGGCCAGGCCGTGTTCATGGCGCCGGCGGAGCTGACTCAAGAGAGCGTGCAGGGCGCGACGGTGGGAACGGAGAGAATCACCGTGCCTGCCGGGACCTTCCGGACCGACCACGTGGTGTATATGGCGGCCACCGGCGAGGGTCAATCCGAGTTCTGGCTGGATCCTCAAATCCCCGGCGGTGTCGTCAAGTATCTGATCAGCAGCAAGGCAGAGGGGGCGCTCTGGAGCAGCGAGCTGGTCGAATACGGAGAAAACGCAGACACGATCCTCAAGTCGTACTGAGGCATGACGGCGGGCCGGCGATCCGGCACGAGCGCAGCCGTCCGGGGAAGCGGGATCAGATCCAGCTGCCCCGGACGGTCCGGCCTGTTTCGTTTGACTGGTAGAAGGCCTCGACCAGTTCGACGCAGGCCAAGCCGGATTGGCCGTTGACGCCATAGAACGGCTGGCTGTCGGTTCGCACACAGTCCACGAAGTAGCGAAGCTCCTCCACGTAGCCGAGGTTGTAGAACTCATCCACAGCGGGTTTGGTCCAGCCGAGGTTGTGGTCCGTTTTCTCGATAGAGTAGGAGATACCCGGGCGTGAGTAGCACTGGACCGGACTTCCGAAAGTCAGGTCCACCTTGAGCAGCCCTTCGCTCCCGTAGACCTCGACCTTGTCGTCCATGCCCCCGACCGTGATGTAGTTGCCCTCCACCAGACCGAACTCCCCGTTCTGGAAGCGCAGGATACCCACACCGAAATCTTCACCCTCGAAGTCGCGGTGCACGTAGTTGCCCTCCAGTCCCTGGTTCATCCTCCCGGTCACCTCCACCACGGGGTTGCTGCCTTTGCCGAGGAGGTAAAGCAGGTAGCCGATCGGGTGGATCGCCAGGTGGATGAAGCTTCCCCCCCCGCAGGTGGCTCGCTTCCTGGCAAACTGGGAGTGGGAGCCGTTGTGGCATTCTTTGGCCTTGACGTACAGCGGCCGGCCGATCCCTCCCTCGGCGATGAGCGCGTCGACCCGCTTCAAGGCCGGGGCAAAGCACCAGTCCTCGGCGTACATCAGCTTCACCCCGTTGTCCGCGCAGGCCTTGATCATCTCACCGGCCTGGACCGCCGTGGTGGCCAGAGGCTTCTCGCAGACCACGTTCTTGCCGGCCGCGGCCGCGGCCAGAACCACCTGGTGGTGGAGGAAGTTCGGAACACATACGGAGATCAGTTGAAGGTCGTCCCGCTCGAGCATCTTCTCGTAGCTCTCGTACGTGTGGGGGATATTCCACTTGGAGGAGATCACCTCCAGATTGTCGATAGCGGCCACGGCAACCAGCTCGGCGTGCTCATTGCGGCTGTAGGAGTCACAGTGGAAATCCGCGGCAAATTTGGAACCGACGATGCCGACCCGCACCTTTTCCATTTACTTCCTCCTGAAACGAAAATGGATCTTGGATTATTTGTCTTCGGGTTTTTTATAGCCCAGATCTATGTTGATCTTGAACTTTCCCGCTCCGGACACGCTGATGCCGAAGGAGGCCAGCTGCAGCAGGTCACCGTCCTCGACGTTGGATATTTCGATCTCATATACCCCGGAAAGGATGCCCTCTTTCCTCTCCGCGATGAACTCGCTGAGGGCGATGAGGAGGTTTTCCGTGTCCGACATGACGGGGGTCTCTACTTTTTCCGTTTTTTACGGCCGGCTCTGGCTTTGGAAGCCGGGGCTTTGGACGGATCACCCTCGGAATCATCGGCGCTGGTCTGAAGCTGGTTTTGTGACTCTACGATATCCCCGGCCTGTTCGACCAGCTCTTTCTCCTTCTCATTCAGCTCCTGCTCCCGGGCCTTGACCTGCTCGCCCTTTTTGCGGAACTTGCTCTTGCTGATTTTCGAGAAGTAGCGCCCCAGGTAGTAGGCAAAGGAGTATAGAATCCCTACGGCAAAGGCCACCAGGGCTACGGCGGTAACCGGCAGCTCCTCGAACTTCCGACCGAACAGGTTGAAAGAGGTAGTGTAGCCGAGATTCAGGACGATGAGAACGACCAGGATAACGAGCAGGACAATACTGATAATAACGCGAAACATAAATGATTACCCTCGAAGACTCTACAGGAACAGGACGCCGGGAAACAGAAAATGAAGCACACCGATCACAGCACCGGCTATGCCTACGGGGATCCGGTAGGTCGCGATCCTCTTGGTGACCTTCTCCACGGGTTTTTCCACTTTTTCCGGCACTTCCCCTTGTTTCGGGTGCTGCCGGAAGGCCTCACCGATAAATATCACGCCCAGGATGATGCCCGCCACTGCAGGCAGGAGATCGCCGACAACGATGACATCTTCACCGGGTGAGCGGAAGATCAGCTTGAGGACTCCGATCACCGCGGTGATCAAACCGGCTATAATCTGAATGCTCCTGTTCTTCTGCAAGAACCTGAAACTACCGAAAAACTCGCTCTTTGTTTTCAGGTAGTCCGATGACAACGCCAGTCCCGCGATAACCGTGGAAACAACGGAGAGTAGATAGAATTGGGGATAGAAATGGGGCATGAATTACCTCCTTAGAAAGTTATTTATAATATAACCGTAAAGCGGTCGGTATGGCAATTGACAGGAGGAAAGCCGATCCATAAGCTTTCCGTGAAGACACCGCAATCTTCCATAACAGGTACCAGGGGGCGCCCAGCCTTGAAGATTGCGATATATTCTTCAATCCTGTTTCGGGAGGTATGCAGTGGGCAAATCCGTCGATCTCTCAGTCCGCATGGGAGACATCACTTTTAAAAACCCCTTTATCGTCGGTGCCGGCCCTACGGCCAAGACTGTAGAGCAGATCAAGGCGGCGGAGGACTCCGGCTGGGCCGGGGTGTCCTTCAAGCTGGCCATCGATCCGTTCCCCTACATCAACTGGCCGCCCCGCTATCGCTGGCTGCGCAGGGAGAAGATCCACATGTTCACCGCGGAAACGCGGCTGAAAACGGAGCAGGCCCTGAAGCTGCTCGAGGAGGCGCGCAAGTCGACCAGCGACATCGTGCTTATTCCAACCATCACCTACGACGGCAAGGACCGTGAGGGCTGGGTGAGGATGGCCAAGCGCTTCGAGGATGCCGGCGCCCATGCTGTAGAGCTGAACATGTGCTGCCCCAACATGTCCTTCAACGTGCAGACCACCGGGGGAGCGAGCCAGGAGGCCACGGGCGCCAGTCTGGGCTCGGATCTGGTGGCACTGCCCAAAGTGGTGAAGCTGATTACCGAGGCGATAGGAGTGCCGATCATCGTCAAGCTTACCCCGGAGGGAGGCCTGATCGCCCGGGCGGCCGAAGCTTCCCTTTCAGCGGGGGCGGCGGCGGTGGGCAGCACGGCCAACCGTCTGGGCATCCCCGACATCGACATCCGCAATCCCATGGGCACGATCTACAGGCTGCAGGAGAATATCACCCTGGGCTGCATCTCCGGCCCCTGGCTGCGCCCGCTGGGCATGCGGGATACCTACGAGATGCGCTTCCACCTGGGGGAGAAACCCTTCATCATCGGCAGCGGCGGAGTCAGGGATCTGCCCAGCGCGGTGCAGCAGATCATGGTCGGGGCCGATGCGGTCTGGATCTGCACCGAGACCATGCTCCGGGGCTTCGACTGGCTGCCCAAGCTGCTCGAGGAGCTGAAAGGCTACATGGCTGAGATGGGCTACCGGAGCATCGGAGATTTCCGAGACCTCCTGCTGAAGAACATCAAGACCTCCCAGGAGCTCACCGTGCACGACGGCTACGCGGAGGTGGACCTGGACAAGTGCAATGCCTGCGGTCTGTGCTGGAAGATCGGCCACTGCTGTGCGATCAGCCATCCGCAGGATAAAACAGCCATCGACAGGCGCTCCTGCATCGCCTGCTCCACCTGCGTGGACCTCTGCCCGCAGAAGGCGATCCACATGGTGAACACGATGTCTTGATGTCAGTCCTGAGCCGGGTGGGAATGCCCGTGATCAGGATGAACCTGCGCCAGGGATTCGGAGGTACTGATGATGAGCTTGCCCTGCTGCACGCCCCGGGTGCCGATCAGGGCATCGGAGATCTGCTGCACCTCGTCGTTCCGGCCCCTCACTATCAGAACCTCCAGGCAGCTGTGCTCGTCGATGTGGACGTGAAGGGTCGAGATGATCCGGTTGTGGTGCTGGTGCTGCAGATCGACCAGGCGGTTGGACAGGTCCCCGTGGTCGTGGTCGTACACCAGGGTGAGGGTCCCCACAACCTCCGCATCCGGTTTCTCCCGGACCTCCACATCCAGGAGCATCCCCCGGATCAGGTTGCGCAGTGCCTCGGAGCGGTTGGCGTAGCCCTTCTTCTCGATCAGGGCATCGAAGCCCTCCAGCAGCTCCTCCTCTATAGACACGCCGAAGCGGATCACCTTAGACATCCCTATCCTCCGTCAGCCTTCAATCAGCGGCATAGCGTTTCTCGATGGCCAGCAGCTCCCGCTCGGTCTTCTCATCCAGAATCGGCTCGGCCGCTGCGGCCAGGATCGCATCCACCCGGTCCTCGGCACGGCTGACCAGATCCGCCCTGTCCCCGGCGCTCATGCGCTGCACCCGCACAAGCTGTTCGGGCAGAAAGACTTCCTCCCGGAAATGGGAGAAGGTGTGATCGGTATCCAGAAAGGAACCGCAGATCCCTACCCGCCGTATCTCCTCGACGGCCAGGGATTCCTCGTCCGTGGTAAAACCCCGCAGGTAGCGCCGCACCGCCGCGATGATCTCATCGTCGATCACCGCCTGGACCGGTGAGATCGTCTTCTCCGATTCCGCCTGCCCCACGCCCCAGATAGTGCTCACTCGGGCCTGGGTGTGGGTGACCGCCGCCATCATCTTCTCCAGAGCGTTCTGGGCGTCGTAGTGCAGGGAATCGGTGCACATCCAGGAGACCGAGGGCAGCCCGTAGCGGCGGGCCATCTGCGCCCCGGACACGGCCAGCAGCACGTTCTCCGGGCCTCCGGTGACGGCGAATCCCTGGCGCATATCCATCACATGGGAGAAGCCCAGGTTGAACAGACAGGGTCGGCCCGGCTCGAGCAGTTGATTGACGGCGATCCCGGCCAGGATCTCCGCCGTACCGACCGCGGCCGCCCCGGCCAGGGTCACCGGGGCGGAGGCCCCGGCCATGGGCTCCCCGTTGATCGTCACCGGGATCCCGTGTCCGGCGGTCATTCGATAGACCCCCAGGGCCAGAGAGGTCCAGCGCAGCGGGCCGTGGGCTGTGAAGCCCATGCTGAACAGCGGGGCCTCCTTCAGGCTGCGGCCGCCGGCCAACACCCTGGCCATCTCGATCATGGCCTGCCCGCCCCGTGGGGAGAAGGAGAGGGCCCGCAGATGTTTGCTCGTGTTGCGGGCCATGATGCGAAAGCCCACGAAGTCACGCTGAGCAGGGGGAGTCTCCTCCGTGGAGGTGCCCACGATCACGTCCACCTGATCCAGGGCATCGATCACCCTGGCGAAATCCGCCAGGTCCTGCTGGCGGATCGAACGGAAACCCTCCTTGTCGAGGTAGAACAGGGCCGCACCGGTCCAGAAGCGGGAGGGAGAGTCCGGGCTCACCGTCTGAACACCCCCCCTCCGGTCGGCGAAGCGCACCTCCCGGGGGCAGCGGGCCAGGCATTCGTCGATCATCCCGGAAGGCATCCGCGCAACCAGGGGCTTGGCACCGGGCCTGGCCCCCGCCTTGATCACGGTTGAGTAGATCTGTTCATCCTCCAGCATGATCCCCGGATCCTCTAGCAGCCCCCGGGCCGCCCCGTCGATCTTCCCGATCTGATCTTCGTTCAAATAAAATCCGCCGTTCATGCTTCCGCTCCTGCTGCCCCCGCCCGCCTACTCCTCGATCCCCAGATAGGCTTTCTTGACGATCGGGTCCGCGGCTATTCTTCTGCCCTCCCCCTGGCTTACGATCCGTCCTGTCTCCAGCACGTAGGCATAATCGGCGATCGACAGGGCCTTCTGGGCGTTCTGCTCCACCAGGAGGACCGTGTGTCCCGCCCGGTTGAGATCCTGGATCATCTTGAATACGCCGAGCACGAACATCGGCGCGAGTCCAAGGGAGGGCTCGTCCATGACCAGCATTTTGGGATCGGACATCAGAGCCCGACCGAAGGCCAGCATCTGCTGTTCCCCGCCGGAGAGGGTTCCTCCCGGCTGGTTCTGCCGCTCCTCGAGAATCGGGAAAAGGCCGAATACCCGATCCAAACTGCGTTCGATCATTTTCCTGTCTTTGACGATGTAGGCGCCCAGAATGAGGTTCTCCTTGACCGTGATCGCGGGAAAGATCCGCCGCCCCTCGGGAACCTGAACGATTCCCCTCTTCACGATCTCCTGGGGCGGCAGAGCCAGGCTTTCTCCATCCTGGCTGATCGAACCGGCGTGGATCTTCACCATGCCGCTGATCGCGTTGATCGTCGTTGATTTACCCGCTCCGTTTGCCCCGACGATGCTGATGATCTTCCCGTCCGGGATGTCCAGGGAAACGCCATCCAGCGCTACGATCCCGCCGTAGCGGACCTGCAGATCTCGTACCTCGATCATAGGCTCTAGACCTCCTCTCCGAGGTAGGCCTGAAGCACCTGTTCGTTCTTCTTGATCGCATCCGGCTCGCCCTCGGCGATCTTCTTTCCGAAGTCCAGCACGTGGATCAGGGAGCAGATGTTCATGATCAGCTCCATGTGATGCTCTACGATCACGATGGTCAGAGCGTTTTCCTCCTGGATCTTGCGGATCGTGTCCATCAGGCCGCGGACCTCGTGAGGGTTCAGACCCGCGGCCGGTTCGTCCAGCAGCACGATGCGGGGCTCGGTCATCAGAGTGCGGGCAAGCTCCAGGCGGCGCTGAATCCCGTAGGAGAGATTCTGGGGCTTCTGATCGGCGTAGCTGTCCAGCCCCAGATAGGCCAGGAAGTAGCGGGCCTTCTCGTCGATCTCCCGCTCCTGGCGGCGCACCCGCTGCAGCCGCAGCATCTCCTCCCAGAGGGTGTAGCGCACCTTCATGTCGTGGGCTACCTTCATGTTGTCCAAAACCGTGAGGTTTCCGAACAGGCGGATGTTCTGAAAGGTGCGGGCGATGCCCAGATCCGTCCGCCTGTGGGCCGGAAATCTGGTGATCTCCCGCCCCATGAACACAATTCTGCCCTGATCCACCGATGCCGCCCCGGTGATCAGGTTGAAGACCGTTGTCTTTCCGGCCCCGTTGGGACCGATGATCCCGGAAATTTGATTTTCTCGCTGGAGCATGGAGAAGCTCTCTACGGCAACCACCCCGCCGAAGCGTTTGCTTATGCCCTCGACTTTAAGAATCTCCACGGCTCTACCTCCCCTTCCGTTTCAGCTTGGAAGGAAGAAGGCTCAGCCCCTGGAACAACCCCCCGGGGCGGAAGATGATCACCAGGACCACCACCACGGCCAGCAGCACGTCCCGCCACACATCGATGAAGCGGAAGAACTCCCCGAAGGAGTAGTAGATCGCCGAGGCTGCAATCACCCCGGCGATGGAGTTCAGCCCGCCCACGAAGGTGATGATGATCAGCTTGGCCGACTCGAGCCAGTTGAACAGGTTCGGCTCGATGAACAGGATGTTGAAGGCGTACAGCGCACCCCCGTAGGCGGTGATCGCGGAGCTGATCATAAACACTTTTATCTTGTGGGCGTAGACGTTGATGCCCATCATCGAGGCGGCCATCTCGTCATCCCGGATGGCGATGCAGTCCCGGCCGAAGCGCGAGCGCTTGAGGCTGTAGGTGATAAAGGTGATCACCACGATGGACCCGAGGATCAGGGGCAGGCCTACCTTTTTGGGCATGCCGGCCATGCCGAGGGCGCCCCCGGTCAGCTGCGCCAGGTACAGCAGCCCGGCCCGGACCATCTCCCCCAGGCCGAAGGTGACTAGCAGGAAGTAGTCCCGGCGTAGCCTCAGGGTCGGGATGCCCACCAGAAAACCGAGCACCGCACCCACCACAATGGCAAATGCCAGGGCCAGTGGAAAGGGAAGGCCGAAGCGCATGTAGACGATGGCCGCGGTGTAGGCGCCGATGGAAACGAATCCGCCCTGTCCCAGGGAGAACAGGCCGGTCAGGCCGGTCATCAGGTATATCCCCAGGACCAGGATCGTGTAGAGGCTGGTGATCTCCAGTACTTTGAGATAGAACATACCTCCGCCTCCCCTATGCCTTGACCTCGGTGATTTTACCGGCAATGCCCTGGGGCCGCACGAGGAGCAGCAGGATGATCGACCCGTAGATCACCATCGGGGTCAGGGCCGCACCGATCTCCGCTATCAGCAGGCTCTCCGCCGCGCCCAGAAGCAGGCCGGCGATCACCCCGCCCAGGATGCTACCCATGCCGCCGATGATCGAGGCGATGATCCCTTTGAGGATCATGCTGCCGATGAACGGATCCACGGTGAAGGTCATGCCCAGCAGGTAGCCGGTGATGCCCCCCAGAACGCCTGAGAAGAAGAAAGCCACGGAGATCACGAAGTCCACGTTCACCCCCATGAGACTTGGGGTGGAGATATCCGAGGAAACGGCCCGGATGGCGATCCCGATCTTGGTCTTCCGGATCACGTAGGTCAGGGCTCCCAGGACCACCGCGGAGATGCCGAGCATCAACAGGTAGATCTTGCTTACCGTGAGATTGCCCAGATGCAGGGCCGTCTCTTTGATGAAGTTCGGGTAGCTGTAGTAGTTGGCTCCCAGGGTCACGGCGAAGAACTGCTGGACCAGCATGGCTACGGTGATGGAGTTCACGATCAGCATGGAGATCGGGTAGCCCTTTCGCCGGATGGGCCGGAACACAAGCCGCTCGATCACCACCGCGGCCATTCCCCCGGCGGCCGCTGTGAGCACAAAGGTGACGATGAAATTGGCGATCAGGTACTTGGAGAGAAAGAAGCCGATGTAGGCGGTCAGGGTGACCACTCCTCCGTGGGAGAAGTTCGAGAACTTGAGTACATTGAAGATCAGGCCGAAGCCCACGGCCATGAGGGCGTAGACTCCTCCCAGGGAGATGCCGTTCACGATCTGCTGGAGCAGGATGTTCCAGTTCATGCCGGGAGCCTCCTA